>NZ_JBIWCX010000002.1:0-516230 GCF_044761695.1 Lysinibacillus sp. NPDC097287 | reverse complement strand
TTCAACGTGTGATGCAAAAATATGGTTGGCAATGTCGAGTGAAGGTGAAGAAACGTAAGCGTACAGGGCAACCCGCATATGTAGCACCGAATTTACTGAGACGAGATTTCACGGCAACAAAACCATTGGAGAAGCTTGTCACGGATATTACTTACTTGCCCTTTGGTCAATCTATGATGTATCTTTCAAGTATTCTAGATGTCTACAATGGTGAAATTGTGGCGCAAACAATTGGTTCTACACAAGATACGTCATTCGTTTTGGATACTTTAAATCAATTACCTGATTTACCGCAAGGCTGTATCTTGCATAGCGATCAAGGTTCTGTGTACACATCATATGCGTATCAAAAAGCAGTCAAAGAAAAAGGAATTACCATGAGCATGTCGCGTAAAGGCACGCCCGCTGATAATTCCCCAATTGAAACGTTTCACTCCTCACTAAAGTCTGAAACGTTCTATCTCGACGGAATCTACCGCACGACAAATGCGCATATGATTCAAATCGTCGAAGACTACATTACCTATTATAACAATATCCGTATTCAAACAAAATTAAACAGCCAGTCTCCGGTAAAATACCGTAAACTGGCTGTACAATAAGGTGTTTTCTTATTGTCTCAAAAAAGACAGGCAGTGCCAAATTAGCTGCTTTTTTTATAACTCATATCCTAATTTCATTCTAAATCATACAGATCAGGTAGTTTTATGTACATGGTTCACTGTATTTTGGCTATTTTTATATTTAAAACTTAGCGCAAAAATGATTCCAAGAACGAGGGTATAGGTTGCAAAAACTAACCAGATATTCTGCCAGTCTTTTAGGCCGTCAACCGTAAAATAATCCACTATTTTTCCACTAATCACAGCGCCTAAATAAACCCCTAGGCCGTTCACCATTGTCATGAATAGGCCCTGTGCACTCCCACGAATACGGTGATCTACTTCTTTATCTACAAACATCGATCCAGAAATATTAAAGAAGTCAAATGCTGCACCGTAAACGATCATGGAAAATAGTAATAAGAGGAACCCGAGTCCAGTTGGGTCTCCAAAAGCTAATAAACCAAATCGCAATGTCCAAGCCGCTATACTCAAAAGCATGACTGTTTTAATCCCAAATTTACGTAAGAAAAATGGTATAGCAAGAATAAAGATTACTTCTGAAAATTGTCCAATTGATAATAAAATCGCTGGGTATTTCACAGCTAGACTTTCTTCATAGTCAGGATTTTGCGCAAAATCATGAAGGAATGGATCAGCAAATGTCACGTTAATTTGCAGTGCAGCACCGATCAGCATAGCAAACACGAAGAAGATGGCCATTTTCTTTTGTTTAAATAGGACAAAAGCATCGAGTCCTAAACGACTTACCAACGACTTATCCTTCCTAACACTTGATGTTGGACAATCAGGCAATACAAATGAAAAGAGTGCTAGTAAAATGGCAGCCCCTGCTGCAATGTATAACTGGATATTACTTAACTCAAATCCACCAATACTAATGATCCACATGGCAAGAATAAAACTAACGGTTCCATATACACGAACGGCTGGGAATTCTTTCGTCGTATCGAGCCCTTCTTTTTCTAAACTAATATAGGAAATAGTATAAGATAATGAAATCGTCGGTATGAAAACCATAGCATTAAATAACATCACCCAAAACATAGCGGTTGGGTCCGAAATTTGTGCGGCTATCAATAAGCAAATCGCACCAATAAAATGACAAATCCCATACAATCTATTCGCTTTCATCCATCGGTCAGCGATCACCCCTATAAGACTTGGCATTATAAGAGAAGCAAGTCCAGATGCGCCATAAACCGCCCCTACTTGTGAGCCAGAAAAATGTAATGTATTGATCATATACGAGCCAAGTGTAATTAGCCAACATCCCCAAATGAAAAACTGGAGAAAGATCATAATTTTAAGTCGATTTTTAATTGTCATTGTTTCCCTCTATCTAAGTTGTTAGTGTCTGCGCTGTAATTTTCTAGTCTTTAAGCCTTTTTAGCTAGTTCAGTAATATAATCAAAGAATGCATCGCGATTCACATCATAAACGACATTCACAGGTCGTCCCTCAGCGGTTTCAACTGTACGGCCTTGGCTTGGACCGTCTGTGTGTACAATGCTGTTAATCGTTTGTACTTTCACAAGATCACGATTGCCAACAAATGCAGTTGTTAACACATCCCATAAATAGTATGTAGAGTTCGTTGAAAAGTGAACAAGTGGTGGTACCATCGCATAACATTGTCCAATAAAATCAACACCCAGGTATTTGCGTTCTTTAGCCCAACGTTCACGTACATCTAAAGTTAACGGTACTTGGTTTGTACTTTCAAGCGCCACTAAATTAATTTCTATGCCGGTATCCCATACACGAGCGGCTGCTTCAGGATCCCAAAACACGTTCCATTCCGCTGTTCCATCATGTTCAGGTTCATGTACGTTTCCTGCTTCACGGAATGTACCACCCATCCAAACAAGTCTTTCGATTTTCTCTTCAATTTCAGGAGCTTCATCTAATGCACGAGCGAGATCAGTAAGCGGGCCTGTAAATAATAAAGTTGTTTTTTCTTCAGTTGCTAAAACCGTATCGATTAAATGCAGATGTGCTGGTTTATCAGCCACTGGTGTTACAACTATTCCAGATTCATTTAAAATCGGTAGGGCATCAACATAAAACGCATGCATACGCCAATCTTTTGGAAAAGGGTTTTTCGGGCGTGAATTTGACTCAGCTACGTCAAGGCCGCCGTTGCCAAAGCGATCAATAATTTTTCGGCTCGCAAACATTGCTGGTTCTAAATAACAATCTGCTGGAATGACTGAAACACCTGTGAGCTCAACCGTGTCCATTTTTAGTAATAAAAATAGCGAAATAAGATCATCAACTCCGCCATCATGATTAAAGTAAATTTTTTCTTTCAATTTTCTCGATCCCTTCGTGGTGAATTTTTCTAAGTTGTTTGGGATTCACCTAACTGTTTTATTGTTGAAACACTCGAATAACGTCACACTTTGTTCCACACCAAGCTCCACCGAAATCCCCTATCGTTCCATATTTTGTGATAAAGGTGACTTTTACACCTTAAAATATAAAAAATGCTCCGATAGCTACCGGAGCATTGACTAGGGCATGTATAAATACAAAAAGAAGAATTGATCGCCTCTTCCATTTAACACTTACCTCGTAGTCAAGCCCTTTATGGTGGCTTGGTAGAAACTTTTGGGCCATATCCCCAATTTTATACGACATTATTCTAATATTATTTCAGAATTATAATAACAATAGTTCAGGGTTTCGTCAACTAAATTACGAACATTTCAAATCAATGTATATGTTTTGTTCGCTTTTAAAGCATTTACACTATTATTCCCGCTAAATTTCTTTCGTATTTTTACAAATATGGGGTGATCCAAATCCATCGACTGCTATATTCAGCAAAAGTGGATCGCAGTGCCTCAGCGTTTTATTTTCTATAAAAACAGCGACAAACACCGATTTAACAGTGTTTGTCGCTGTTTGAAAATCCTTGTTGCACTAAAGCACCTCGTTCGTATCATAGGGTCAGCCAGAGAAATCTGGTTGACTATTTTTTATTCACTTTTTAGATTGATAATAGCCGGAATAGAACGTAAGCACCCATGGGATTTGATCCCGACAACTAACTGGTTCACCCTGTACTTGTACACACGTGATTAGTACAATACCATATAGCTTAATAGGAAAATTACTAGTACCTTCATCACTATTTTAAAATAAAAAAAATGGATTTCTTGTCATTTTTAAAATTTCGTACCTCCTCTACAAGTAAAGCTATAAATATTAAAATGAATGCAACTTCTGTTAAATTATCATAAGCAAACCCAAGGATACCTAGTAGTAATGCGACGCTAGCAATAACAATTTGTATCTTATTTAACTTAGTGAAAGTCCTTTTCATCGTTTCTCCTTTTCACCTTCATTTAAAACAAATTTTACCACAAGTAACCGTGACTTCTCGCACTTATCTGCGCCATTAGTTGAAGAAAGAATGTACCCAAAGCGTCCTTTTGTAACATTTCATTGAGATTCTATTTATATGTTACCGCCATTCAGCACAAGTCGAGCGTAGCGTCTCAGCTTGTTATTTTCTATAAAAAACAGCGACAAACACCGATGTAACAGTGTTTGTCGCTGTTTGAAATGTTATAAAGCTTACGTTTGGAAACGTTTATTAGGTTTACTTTATGAATCCTTGTTTCACTAATGCACATGCTATTTTAAGACGAAAAACAACACATATGGAATTCATAAACTCTTTGTGAAACTGCATCAGTTAGTTTTATATCAGGCGAATTGATTAGGGAATAATTGTATGGTTTTTATCTTTATTCTTCATAATTTCTGTGAAAAATATCCAAATTTATAATACCAACTTTAAAGATTGTCGCGAAGGGCTACTCGACTCTCGTGGGAAAGCGAAGCGTTAGCGGCAAAGCAAGTAGCCCGTAGTGGAAATCCACCTTTTCTATTATCAGCATTGGGTAAAATTAGTTAATCAACGCACCTATTACCTTTTCAAAACTGGAATCCAAATTTCACTTGTGACAGATGATGAAGTTAAATCTTTGGTTTTAATCGACAAGATTTCTGGTCCTACTGCTACTTGATAATTGGAAGATGGAAACCACTCAGAATAAATCCTTCCCCAAGTCTCCTGTAGTGTAGTAGGAAAAGGTCCGGTTGATTCAAATATCGCCCAAGTTAAGGCAGGAACTTCAAGTTTTGAAAAGTTTTCAGGGCATTCTTGTGTTGTTGCTACTCCTATATACTGATCAAGTTCCCCTTTTTCTTCCATACGCCCTTCAGAAAAGTTTGTCGATGCTTGAATAATCCCTACCGGTTCAACGTTTGAAAGCGTTTTTAATTGCTCTATTTTTTCCATCGTCAAGGATTTCCACATCGCCGTAATTTCCGGATTTTCCCCTTCAAAAATAATTGGAACTCTTTTCATAATACCAACTATATTAAACCCCACTTTTTCTTCAATTCGGTAATTCATTTCATTTCCTCCTTTAATTGATAATTGGAAGGTCATAGGTGGAAATGTTTTTAATTGCTGTCCGTTATTCCTTGCTTCTGATGGTGTTACACCATGAAAATTTTGAAAAGCTCTAGTAAAAGAGTCTGGTGAATTGTATCCATATTTAATCGCAATATCAATTATTTTTAAATTGATATTTGTAAGCTCAAATGCCGCCAAGCTCATTCGTCTACGGCGAATATATTCTGATAATGTTATTCCTGCAAGAAAAGAAAACATTCTTGTAAAATGATATTCGGAACAATTAGCAACTCTTGCCACCATTTTGAAATCTATTTCGCTAGTGAGGTGATCCTCAATATATCTCATTGCATCATTCATGCTCTTTAGCAAATCCATTAAATGACCTCCTTACATCAATAGAATAACAGGAATTGAATGTGTCAGTCCGACATTTCAGTCACCATTTTGTCGGATTAATACTCTGTTTTACGAAACTGTCATCGTATCATTTTAGAAAAGAATAGTATGCTTGTTCTTAAAGCTCCCTTCACAATCTGGCCCCATTACTGAAAAGGCACAATTCCAATTCAAGAAAATGCGCCCGATTGTTGAAGATCGTTATTCAAAGGAAAAACCAAGAAATGTTGGTTTAACAGCATTTCTTGGATTCCGGCCTCATTCCAAACTTGCATTTGGGAACATTTATTGGGTTTATTTTGTATACGTTATAAACCTTTGTTGCACTAAAGCCCTCGTTAGTCAAATTAGTTTTAACTATTTTCCACGTTTATAACTAGTTCCCCAAATAATTTCTCATTAAAATATATTTCTAATTTCCATAATCCACTTGTAGGGAACACCATATTCGATGGGATATGGGAATCAGCACCATCATTAGGGCTAATAGGAGTGTTGGGATATTGCCACACTGTTTTACTTTCAGATACCAACACAGGATGTTCTTTTCCCTTTTCGTCCGTGCCGACTATTTTAAAATCACCACTGATCGTTTCAGAATCTCCCCAAAAATGCCACATATACTTACTTTCTTTATTAGCAATAATCTTTTCTTCTACTACTTCACCTGTTTTACCCGATCCGACCAATAAACCAACTTTCCCTTCTTCGCCAATAAACAAATACTCACCTTCTGTCCCGTCACCAAAAGTAAAAGGTAGTGAAAAAGTAGAACTTAACTCCCGAGTTTCGTTCTTATCAGTATTGTTACAACCAACAAGTGTCATTAAGAATAGCAAAGAAATCAACATAATCATTTTGTTCCTCATATTGCCCCCCCTTATCAACTAGACATTTCCTGTTATTAAATAAGTTAGTTAAATTCTTCTTAGATGAACGATATTCTTTGTACTACTTCAACAATCTTGTAAAAATCCCTTTTTATTCAACTAACCTAACCTGTTAGCCATCCATGTCGCGTAAAATCAACGCTACACCACAGAATATGAAAGATTATTACGTTCTTTCATGGAAGTTGAATTAAAAAGCATCTAAAGCGAGGTTTGGTAACTTTTATCCTTAATTTCGTATTTCAATAAGGTTACTTATTATTTTTAGGGAAGAATTTAATACAGCTATTTTCATTTTCATTTAAGAATTGTAAATCTTCAATTGTTATTTGCTGTGGATTTATTCGATGTATGTTTTTAGAAGGCACTTTTTCACTGTGCCATATTGACCAAAATTCCACTCGGTTTTGTTCTTCAATATTCTTCTTAATATAGTCAACAAGTTGGTTTAAAAATGTCTCATTTGTCTTCCCTCTCACCTTATAGATATTAGGCTTTTGAATTTGTCCTCCTGCTGCTATAGGAGGATTTTTTCTACAAGGGAGAACTTCAAACTGTCCCTCTAAATTGTATTCTTCAAAAGTTAGAACCGTCGGCAAGGGATTTTTTGAAGCAAAATAATAATAAAAGCTCATTATATTCCTCTTTCTAAATAGTTTTAATTAAAAATAATATACCAAATAATGTAGTTATGAAGTTAGATGGTTACCAAATTGTCTTTAGGTTACATTTCATAAAAGAATGTTATTCCACAATCTGGCCCTATTGTTGAATTGAGTGACTCACATTTTTAAACCACTTTATTACCTCTGTACAATTACGGGCTTACTGATTACATACCTTAGTCAAAAACTATCAGTCACATGTGCAAAATATCCGTTTATCTGAGATTTTTTAGAATAAACGGGTATTTCTTGGGCGTAAAAGCCACCATTCAAGACAATAGCACTCCACATAAAAAAGCCACCCAAAAATAATTTGAGATGACTTTTGCATTTATATATTAGAATAGCTCTAATGCATGCCCGTCGTCGTTATCAACGTCCATACGTAGTCTGCTGGAACTTTTGGTAAGTCTTGCATGGCTCAGCTAGACTTCGACATATACTTTACACAGCATGAAATCACTTCGAAGATAATCGCGAAGTTTTATTTGATTTGTTTACACAGTTGACAATGAGCCTGGTTGAGCAATTGCTCTACTTCAGTTTTAAGTGCTTGGTTCGCATAACGAAATATTTCATCTTCACCCGCTGTAGCAATACGCACATCACTAAAATATTTATCGATCCGGTGCCATCCAACAACACGTATTTTTTGTTTCGCTAACTGTCGCTTCAAATTGAAATAATCCTGTCGTACACTTTTCATTAAATTTTCCACAAAAGGTAAGTAAATTGCTTTCATCTTCAACTGCTCCAATGTTTTATAATCACATTGCAAAGACTGAATCGCTAAATCTAAAATAAGATACTGGTGTAAGAGCTGTCTTTGTTCCGCGTTAATCATAACTCTCATCCTCTAATCTCGCTGCATATATTGAGTGAAATGGAATGCGTTTTACAGCGGTTAGTGTCTCGAGTACGAGTTGTTGTAATTCAATATCTAATGCAGTAATTGCACCAGTCCATTGTACGTACTTAGCCTCTTGCCACGTAGTAATCTTTACTATTTTATGCTGTTTAAAGGCTTGATTAATTGTTTGTTGCAAGTCCTCTAGCTCCCATTCAGATAAAGTTCGTGGAGCTTCAGCATACGCTTCCCTCTTCCACTGTTTTATTTTTTGTATATGTTCAGGGAGCATCATTGCCGTCCATTTAATCGTCCCTCTATCTTTTATCATAAAATATCACTCCTATTACGCTAAATGACCACCAACTAATTTATCACGCTTTAAGGCTGTGCCTGCATCAGTGAAAGAAACTGCTCGTAACAATGCCGTAGCACCGAACTTTCGCCTAATAGAGTCCATTGTGTGCCCTAAGATTTGGCGTTGTTCTTTTTTGACATCAAACAGATCGAGTTGAATGCTGTGTTCCGGCTCAAGATTAGATATACGTACTGAGAGCTGCCTTGCTGGCTCACCAGCAAAATACTCATCGAGTAATTCAAGACAAACATTATACATAACAAGGGTTTCACTAGTTGGTACTTTTATCGTTTTTGATCGTTGGAAACTTTTTGTCATAGCACTACGGCTATAAGACAAACCTAGTGTAATTGTCCGACCAACATAGCCTGCTTCGCGCGTTCGTCGCATAACGTCCTCACACATTTCAAGTAACGCCACGGATATTTCTTTTCTTGTATGGTAGTCGCGCATTAACATCTGGCCTTTCCCAAAGCTTAGAGCTGAGTTTTTAACTAGAGGCTCTCCAAGTGTGGAAAGGTCAATCCCATGCGCATGGTGATACAGTTGATTACCCATGATGCCAAATTTTTTCTCTAATTCATTTAAATCAGCATTTGCTAATCCACCGACTGTTAATATCCCCATTGCGTTAAGCTTCGCTTCCATCTGTTTTCCGATACCCCACATCTCGGATAAAGGGCGCACAGGCCAAAGTTTCGTTGGTACATCCTCGTAATTCCACTTTGCAAAACCTGACTTTTTAGCTTCCAAGTCTAAAGCGAGTTTTGCCAGCAGCATGTTAGGACCCATTCCAATAGCACTTGGGATACGAAACTGATCATATATCGCTTTTTGAATTTCCTTTGCTGTATCTTCAGGATGTCCCCAAAGCCTTTCCGTTCCTGTTAAATCCACAAAACTCTCGTCAACGCTATATACATGAATCGCCTCTGCAGGTACATACTTTGAAATAAGACGAGTAATAGCCATAGACATTTCAATGAAAAAACTCATCTTCGGTTCAAAAAGTTTGATGTCTGGATGCTTTGGTATTTCAAAACGACGATTGCCTGTTTTTATCTTGAATCGTTCCTTCATAGGTGGCGATGCAGCTAAGACAACGCTACCAGGTTGAGTGAAATTAGCTACGATTGCGATTGGGGTCGTCATGACGTCTAAACCTTCAAGCATTGCCATGCAACTAGCGTAAAAGCTTCGCATATCAATACATATAATCGAACGCTCCGGCAGATTTCCATACATTAAATAATCCCTCGCTCTTTTTAGACAACTGGAACAATAGTAAGAACATTATCGATAATAAAAGTACGCTTTACCTTTTTAGGAATACACATTTTCGTGATGACTCCAGACTTTGAAATGTACATCATGTATACTAACTGATTGCGTTGCATCACTTTTATTAATGGATCTTTCATTGTTTTTACTCTCCCTCCGAAATAAAACAGAACGTTTGTTTGTATATATTATACGCACAAACGTTCTGTTTTAGAAGTGGTAATTTTTACATTAGTCCTTTAATTGATTAAGAACTAATTTAAAATCCTGTAATTCCCCAATATCTCGGAAGTTTCTAAATGGATTACCCACAGCTCTTACTCGTTCCATATATGCAAATCTTTCAAGGTTACATTTCGCTCATTGAAGCTTATCAACCGCACACTTTTACGTAGCATGTAATTCATGAATACGTGCGAGAAGGCAATAGTGTAAGAACAGACGATTTTAATAAAGCAGCGTAGACCAGAAGTTCTTGCTGATGATTTACTATTTTAAGTGATTCAAGAAACTCCCATTGAACACAGACCTATCACCCGATACTCGTCCTTCATAAGCAGAAACATACGCAGTTTCAAAATGGCTTTGAAATCCAGCCGAATGACCGCCGATGCCACAAGGCTTAGAAACATGAATAGACCGCAAAGCTTTCTTGAAGAAGCGCTTTGCGGCCTGTTTATCTCTTGTTTCACTGTGATAAAATGTGTTTCCTCCAGAATCTACTTCACAATACAGATACATCCATTGACCTTTTACTTTTTTTATTAGAGCCTTAATTATTTTATTTAGATTCGATCGCAATTCCATCACGTAATGATTGTTTTAAAATTTTCCCAGCAGTATTACGCGGCAATGCAGGTAAGAACTCTACAAACTTAGGCTTTTTATAAGAGGCTAAATTTTGTAAACAATACTCAATTATATCTTCCTTTGTGAGTGTTTGATTTTCCTTTAACACTACGAAGGCCTTCACACTTTCTCCCCACTCTGCATCCGGTACACCAATGACAGCAGCTTCAAAAATAGCCCCATGACGATATAAATGATTTTCTATTTCGGCTGGGTAAATATTTTCACCAGCACTAATAATCACATCTTTTTTACGATCACGTATATAAATAAAGCCCTCTTCATCTGCAGAAACTAAGTCCCCACTATGAAACCAACCACCCTCAAAAGCTTCTGCTGTTTCTTCTGGGTTTTTATAATATTCTTTCATCACTGTTGGTCCTCGGTACACAATTTCCCCAATTTCCCCGACTGCTACATCATTCATATTCCCATCAACAATGCGTACCTCTATATTTAAAATAGGTTTTCCCAAAGCAGCTGGTTTCCGCATTGAATCAACTGGTTTCATGGCAATAGTAACTGGACTCGTTTCTGTTTGGCCAAATAAATCATACATACCTTCTATTTTAAAATGCTCCATTATTTGCTCTTTTAATTTTACTGGGCACGTTGCTGCTCCAGCAATACAAGTTCGTACAGAAGATAAATCATAGTCACCTATATTAGGCGTATTCACAACAAAGTTCCACATCGCTGGCACTAAAAATAAAGATGTGATTTTTTCCTTTTGAATAGCTTGTAACACAGCATTCGGAACAAAATCTTTCTGAATAACAGCTGTCCCTCGGGCTAAGGTGCAAAACACTAATGATGCAAGTGCTGCTGTATGAAAAAGCGGAGCGACGATCAGCTGTTTAACATTCATATCTAAATCTAATTCTCGAACCAAATTTTGTGCATTCAATACTAGATTTTTATGTGTAAGTACAGCCCCTTTTGGTTTCCCAGTCGTCCCAGATGTATACATAATGATGCTTGCATCATTATCACTTTGTTGTTCGGGAATATAATCATATGTTTCTTCAAACAAATGATCATATGAAAGCATCCCTTCAACTGGTTGTTCAGAAGCTACTATTATTGTACGCAAATTCGGTAATTCGTTACGAATTGATTGAATAACATCTACATACTCTTTATCAATAAATAAAAGTTCAATATCAGAATCATTAATAATATAAACCAATTCTTCACTTGCTAGTCGGAAATTCATCGGTACACCTACGCCACCAGATAATGTAATAGCCCAAAATATTTCTACAAATTCTATAGAATTTTTAAACAGGAAACCTATTTTGTGATCTTTTTTAATACCTTGCTGCTGTATCCACCCTGCTAATTGCAACGCTTTACTCTCTACTTGGGCATAAGTAAATTCTTGATTTTCAAACGTAAAACATACCTTATCTGGTACAACATGCGCCGCACTTCTTAATATATTGCCAAGTAGTAACTCCCTCGACATCTCTAAAGATTTTGTTGTCATAAACTCACTCCTTTGAATTGGCTATAACTATTAAAACCTTTACTTGAATAACTCTTCCGCAATTTCTTCCATTGTTGCACCTTCATCACCTTAAACTTCATTTTACGTTTAGTTTAATACTTGTTATCAAAGTGACTGGAGTACTCGTATACGGTCGGACATCGAGCGCTGAGTTACTTGTGCAGATCGTGCTACTTGTTCAAACGCATGCTGTGCACCTGGGTGTACATGTAATTCAACCGAAATACCAGATTGCCAAAGTTTCTTTGCATAATCAACATCTTCATCTCGGAAAATATCGAGTTCACCTACCTCAATGTAAGCAGGGGCAAGTCCTTCAAAATTTGTATTACGTGCCGGTGCGGCTATAGATGAAACATTATCTCCTGCTAAATCTTCTCCAAGAAGTGCCTTCCAACCAGTATAATTATTGTCATATGTCCATGAGGCGAACGGGACAATATTCATATCCGGCTCAAGATTTCTATCATCTAGCATGGGATAAATAAGAATTTGTTTCAAAAGTGGTGTCTCACGATCACGAGCAAGAATAGCTACACCTGCAGCTATACCTCCTCCAGCACTATCCCCCATTACAGCAATTCGATTTGATTCAATACCTAATTCAGAAGCATGTTCAATTAGCCATGTAATTGCAGCATAAGTATCTTCCACAAGCCCTGTTCCTGAATTTTCCGGAGCTAATCTATATTCAACAGCTAGAAATGGTACACCACTCAAAGATACATAATGAGAAACAGTTGGATCATACATGTCAAGATTTCCACATACCATCCCTCCACCGTGTGCATATACAACAGCTGAACCAGGATTAGAGCCTTTTTTGGTATACCAGCGAAGCTCAATTTCGACATCGTCTTTAGTAGTGAGATTAAACGTTTTGATTTCCACATCTGAAAATGATGGAGCTTGGGTCCCCGTATGTTCAATAATTGCATTTACCATCTCTCGCAAAGCTTTCCAATCTCCACGTTTTGGCAATGTAATTTCTTCGGAATTTTTCGAAATTTCATCGAGCACAGCCTGAATTTCTGAATCAAATTTAAACGTCATTGTTCCATACCTCCTTTGAGTAGTAGACTACACAACACTTCTAGTTGTAATCATATGAAAGTTATCGTTGTTAAAGTACTAACCCTATATCAAAACATCCTAACTTTTACATCTCGAAAATAAATAATAAAATGAAATCTAAAAAAATTAAGAATATATTCACTACCAAATTATTGAGGCACTTTATCAAAAACATCTTTTATTACTTGTGCTACATTAACGGCATCTCATACTAATCCTTTACTTTTTCTTTAGTCCTATTCTACGTATGCTATCCACTCCCCTCAACAATGCTGGTATGAAAATTGGTAACATAACAAATCTTAATAAGAACAGACCTGAATTACAGTCATTGCTACTTCAATGAGCGTAAAAACCCCTGAAGGAATCAGCGCTGCAAACGTACCGCCGATAATAACAGTTGCTGAAATAGCAACTCAATCGATATGACGCGCACCATCCAGAATCATTTCTGTAGCATTACCATCTAACTCTCTATAGAGCATCATTAAGAAGATACTGTAGTCAACTCCTAGCGCTACGATCATAAATTGAAACAATGGGGAAAATGGTTGAGTTTCTTAATTATTTTAAAGATATTGATCTAGTTCAAAACCCTACGCCATTCTTACTTAAAGTGGCTCATTTTTTTGATCAGGATATTGAGTTTTATCGTATGTTAATCTACACAAAAGGTGCCCCTTCCTTCTGCAAGAGGCTAACTTATTTATGTGAGTACTGATACATCACACGGATGCTAGTGATATCCTTTATTTGTTAAACTACACAACCATTGAGCATACAATTACCTTAAAGACGTTGAAAAAATGTTCGCCTAGCACAAAATAAGCACTTCCAAGAGTTTCATATTTGAAAATAGCGCTGAATATGAGAGAATAGAATGCTAGAAAGGAAGATGTATGAATTATGACGACCTTACAAAAACTTACGCCATCATTTGATCCATGGGAAGCGTATTTAGATGTTGAACAACATGGACAAATGACTCTATCGAATATTGAATTTACAACAACTAACCTTTGCAACATGCGCTGCGCTCACTGTGCAGTCGGCTATACATTGCAAAATAAAGACCCTGAGGCACTGCCAATGGACTTAATCACGAAACGCCTTGATGAAATTCCGCATTTAAAAACACTCAGCATCACAGGCGGCGAGCCAATGATGAGCAAAAAATCCGTGCAAAACTATGTACTCCCTTTATTAAAATACGCACATGCACGTGGAGTACGTACACAAATCAACTCTAACTTAACAATGGAGCCAGAACGCTATTTACTCATTGCACCGTATTTAGATGTCCTACATATTTCACACAACTGGGGCACAGTCGATGAATTCGTCGAAACAGGCTTTGCAATGATGGACCGTAAACCTACATATGAGCAACGTGCAGCGCTTTTCCAACGCATGATTGATAACTCTCGTATGTTAGCTGAGCACGGTGTTATGGTATCGGCAGAAACGATGCTCAACAAAAAAACATTGCCGTATTTAGAGCATATCCATAATCAAATCATCAATGAAATGAAATGTGCGCGACATGAAGTACACCCAATGTACCCATCAGACTTTGCGAGTTCGCTAACTTCTCTTTCACTAGAGGAAACTCGCGAGGCTATTCATCACCTACTTGATGTGCGTGATGAAAACACGTGGATGCTGTTTGGTACACTACCATTCTATCCATGCAGCACGAACGAGGAAGATCAAAAGCTGTTAAAACGTCTACGTGAGGAGAAAAACGTCACAATGCGAAATGATCCAGATGGTCGCTCTCGCCTTAACATTAATATCTTTACAGGCGACGTCATTGTCACGGACTTTGGTGACACGCCTGCACTAGGTAATATCTTGAACGACGAACTTCCAGCAGTTTTCGATAAATGGATGGCTACAGAATTAGCTAAATCACTAAATTGCCACTGCCCAGCGGTAAAATGCTTAGGGCCAAACGTACTTGTGAAAAATATGTACTATAAAGACGCCACTTTTGTTAGTGGCTCTGCGAAAATATAAACATGAAAATGTCCAATGCGGCTCAAAATATTCCTGCATTGGACATTTTTATATCGATAAAATCCTATGTGTACATAATTAACAATCAAAAAACACCCAACTCTGACACGAAGCAGAAACTGGGTGCTACCATTCTATTGACGCGCAAGTTTCTTGGCATACCAATCTTCATAAACACGAGCAACAAGCGCAAACTTGTCCTCTTTTTTCTGGACAACATCATTAAATTTCATAGCCCCCACTTTGAATTCCGTGGCTGACTCATTGACGATAAATTGCAAAATAGCGTGCCCGCTTTCGCCAGAATGTGTAATTTCCCCAGAAAGTTCTACCACATGCTCACCTGTTTTTGCCTCATAATAACGCCAATATGGTTCTGTAAAATAATAATTGAATGCAGTACTGACGGTGACATCCGAGAACTCAGTCACATACCCCTCTTTTACAGCGTCAATGTACACTCCATCCGTTACATCACTTTTCGCTGTATAAACAACACCTACCAGAACCCCCATAAACACAACACAAATAAAGACCCTAATATGATTCCCTAAACTCAAATGTCATCACGTCCCCTTTACGTAAAAAACATCATTTCCTACATAATACCATTAAATAAACTGCATAAAACAGAATATTTTAACTTAAAAGAGAAATTCAGCTCTCGAACAACAATTTACTTATTCCTATATAATAATTGCGAGCGAAAATGAACAAAGTGATTTTAAAAATTTCAAGTGGCATTATCAATAGAAGGAAAATTACTTTGAGTGATGGTTCTGAAAATTATAGCGTAGCCATTCGTATTCCCTAGTTATTACCTATAGTTCACAAAACATTACAAGCACAATACCCAAAAGACATGCTTTATATGATGTTTTATCACAAATTACATAACCATTTTCCACCAAATTCTATTTACAGCCTTCCATTGTTCCGCTACTATCAAATTATTACAACTAGAAAAGAGATGACCTATTTTGCCATTTGATTTAGACCTTAATATTTTACTTATACTCCTTCTTTTTGGCTTTTTAGCGGCGTTTATTGATTCCGTCGTTGGTGGAGGTGGGTTAATTTCGCTTCCAGCCCTAATGTTTGTGGGGCTTCCACCTTCAACAGCCGTGGCGACAAATAAACTAGCTGGTACGATGGGGTCTCTCACAAGCACCATTACGTTTTACCGTTCAGGCAAACTAGATATTAAATCTGTCTATAAGCTGTTTCCATTTGTATTCATCGGCTCCATGATCGGCGCATGGATTGTCCATCTGTTGGACCCAAGTGTCTTAAAGCCGCTAATGCTGATTATGCTTGCAGTTGTAGCAGTTTATACGATTCTCAAAAAAGACTGGGGTGGCGTTTCTACTTATAAAAAACTCACACCCAAACGTTATGTGCTGTTTATCGTTGCTATTACGTTAATTGGATTTTACGACGGCTTTTTAGGTCCTGGGACAGGCTCTTTTTTACTCTTCGCCTTTTTAATGGTCGGCTTTGACTTTTTAAAATCCGCTGGCAATGCTAAATTTTTAAACTTCGGTAGTAACATTGCTGCACTCCTAATGTTCATGTACTTAGGGCAAATCAATTACGCCTATGGTCTCCCAATGGGACTTGCGCAAATAGCTGGTGCCATTGTCGGTTCTAAATTTGCTATCAAACGTGGGAGTGGCTATGTCCGCAAACTGTTTATCGTCGTTACAATTTTATTACTTGTGAAAAATACATATGATTATTTTTCGTAAACCATTAAATCTTACCTAAAGTTGGGTAAGATTTTTTTAACGTTATTCAATTGAATAACGTTAAAACCTCCGGTGGATGTCACAGATATTGAAAGGAGTTAATTGTGCAAGCACAATTCAAAATCTGTACACAATTACGCTTAGGCGTAATTGATTAATATAAACTTTTTCACCCCTTTCGCACGTCTAGTAGTTGTATACAAATGAATTTGTTTAAAAAGGAGCTTCTTTGGACATGAAAACCAGAAATGCATTTCAACATGAAGAGGTGTTTGTCCAGTTCATACGTGAAAATAAGGAACGTTTTTATTTGCTAGCTTATAGCTATACGAAAAACGAGCAAGATGCACTCGATGTCGTACAGGACAGCATTCAAAAAGCCATGATTGCGCTAAACAACATCGAAAAAGTCGATTACATGAAAAGCTGGTTTTACAAAATCGTCGTGCGTACTGCCATCGATTTTTTACGCAAGCATAAACGTTTACAAATCATGGATGATGAAACACTTCATCACTTAACCCCCGCACAAGAGGACAAATATGAAAACGTCGATTTAGAGCATGCTTTGGCTGAACTGCCACAAATGTACCGTGAAATCATCATTTTACATTATTTCGAGGATTTAAAAATCGCTGATGTGGCAGATATTCTCGGCATTAATCTCAGCACGACAAAATCACGTCTTTACAAAGCGTTAAAAATACTTAAAATTCAACTGCAAGATACAGAAGGAGAAATGACACATGAATGATAAAAAATTAAAGGATTTACAAAAACAATATGATAATAGGCCAATACCAAAGGAGTTAGACTTTATCGTGGAAAATGCGTTAAAGCAAGGAAAGAAAAAGAAAAGGCGCTCACCTCAGTGGCTACTTGGAACAGCCGCTGCGGCAATGCTCTTTACAGCTAGCTTAAATATTAGCCCTGCAATGGCACGAACACTTGCAGACATCCCCGTTGTTGGTAGTGTCGTAAAAGTATTAACGTGGACAGAATATAAGGTGACTGAAGAAACATATGATGCAGACATTAAAGTCCCGTCTATTGAAAATCTAGAAAATAAAGAGTTAGCAAACAAATTAAATGAGCAGTACCGCGCAGAAGGCAAAGCCCTTTATGAACAATTCATTGCAGAAGTTGGTGATTCAAAAGCGAATGGTGGCGGACATTTAGGTATCGACAGTGGTTATGAAATCAAAACAGATAACGACCAAATCTTATCGATTGGTCGCTACGTAGTAAACACAGTTGGTTCTTCTTCTACAGTCATGCAATACGACACGATTGATAAGAAAAACGAGATTTTATTGAGCCTACCAATGCTCTTTAAAGACGATGCCTATATTAACGTTATAAGCGAAAATATCAAAGAACAGATGCGCGCAGAAATGCTTGCATCAAATCAAGAAAAAACATACTGGGTCAAAGGTGCAGGTATTGCTGACGAAGATCTATTTTTCGATTTCACAGCCATTGATGCTGAGCAAAAATTCTATATTACCGATAGCGGAAAACTAGTGATTTCCTTCGACAAATATGAAGTTGCTCCAGGCTATATGGGCGTTGTCGAATTTGAAATTCCAACAGAAGTATTACAAGATGTCCTTGTAAGTAACGAATACATTCACTAATCAAAATAGCACTATCCCATATTATTACGGGATAGTGCTATTTTTAATTAATTACGAAGCGGCGACCCTAGATTCATTCAGTGTTTGAATACCCACTGAATATAGTTAAAACTTATAATCCTACATATTTTTGTCAAAGCTAATTGATATCAATAAATGTTAGAGGGTTATGATATGAAAAGCATAGGGCCAATTAGTATTTTACATGTAATCTTTCTGTCAATGACAGTAATTGGATTAAAAAATCATGTAACTATTCTACCTCCACTATTAAATGATGCAGGAAGAGATGGGTGGGTATCCGTCATATTCTCAGCAATCACGTTACTCCCTTGGCTGTTTCTATTAGTGTACATCCATACAAAAACAAATCAAGAACCGCTAAAAGATTGGCTGAAGCAAAAAATCGGTAAAATCGGCTCCTCCATCATCATATATAGCACTGCTATTTTTCTAATTGTCATATCTGCATTTACGATGGTTGAAACATTGCAATGGGTGAATACAACCTTTTTACCACAAACACCTGTCATTATATTATTACTCATTTATGTCATCCTCTGTATTCTTCTTGTTTCCACAAATATACAAACGATTGTAATTGTAAATGTATTCGTGTTATTTGGAGTCGTTGTCTTTGGATTTTTTGTAGCCTTTACCAACATACAAGTAAAGGATTATGAGCTATTGCGCCCTTTTTTTGAGCATGGATTCCAGCCTATTTTAAACGGAATGATCTATCCCGCTTCTGGATTTATTGAATTGATGATACTTTTATTTATTCAACATCAGATCAAAGACCGAATGCGTTGGTATCATTTCGCAATCATGCTTTTTATTTTAATGGGACTGACGATCGGGCCACTTATTGGGGCAATTACAGAATTTGGGCCAATTGAGGCGGCTAAGCAACGCTACCCTGCTTATGAGGAATGGGGACTTGTGTCGCTCGGTCGTTTTATCGAACACCTTGATTTTCTTTCGATTTATCAATGGCTAACAGGAACATTTATACGAGTCGGTTTCTTGTTGTATGTGGTTGCGGATCTATTGAATATGACCGGTGATAATAAACGAATTTGGAAAATGCTAGCCCCACCATTTTTCTTCATATGTTTACCGCTAATTATTTTGAATGAGAACTTATTTCTTAAGATTAAAGGAGAATATATATTAACCACGACGTTCGTATTCTTTTTCATATTATCCATATTGTTAGGGGTTGTTGCTTTCATGTCAGAAAAGTCATCAAAGAAGCTCAAAACTGATAAACAAGACATAGAAAGTGGTGAAGCATGATGCCATCAACGGGAAAGGTAATGGATTTAAACACCTTAAAGCAGTTATTTCAGAAATCCGCAGATGTCCTGTTCCAACAGTATACATTTCAGCAACACAACGTACACTTCATTACATGTGACGCGATGATTGACCTACAACTACTGAATGATGTCATTGTAAAGCGAGTCCAACTTCTTTTCGAAAACCTAGAAGAAAAATCGCTAGAAGAAACCATAACAGCACAATTACACATTCCAAATATAAAGCAAGTTGTAGATAAAGAAGAGGCCATTTCTCTTGTCTATACTGGCCATCTACTGCTTTTTTTCGAAGATGAACAGCTTCTGTATTCAAGCAATATCGCGAAGAAACCAAATCGAAATCCTGAAGAAACAAAAATGGAAGTAATTATAAAAGGACCGCGAGATAATTTTATTGAAGACATTTCGGTCAATATCGCTATATTGCGTAAACGACTCCCCACTAATTCACTATGTGTAGAAAAAATGGAATTAGGAAAGCGTTCAAAAACGGCAGTAGCCATTCTTTATTTTGACGATATTGTCGATATGGATATTTTGAAAGGCATCAAAAGACAGCTGGCAACCGTTGATACGGATATTGTTTTTAGCGGCGACGTGTTAATGGAAAGTGTCAATAAAAATTCTAAATTATTCCCTAGGTTTGAATATACCGGAAGACCGGATTATGCCATTCAAGCCCTAGTTCGTGGCCGATTTCTTATACTTGTTGATGGCGTTTCATATGTGATTATTACACCTGTCAATTTATTTTTACTGTTAAAGTCAGCAGAGGATAATGAATCCCCTATTTTTTTTAGTTCACTTGAACGAGTATTACGTATAACAGGGATTCTAGTCGGTTTACTTTTACCTGGATTTTGGCTTGCATTAACGACCTATCATCAAAATCAATTACCTTTGCAGCTATTAGCAACCGTTGTTCAAGCGAAAACCGGACTTCCCTTACCGTCATCCGTTGAAATGTTGCTCATGCTACTCATGTTTGAATTGTTTCGCGAAGCAGGCTTACGTCTTCCCACTGCCATTGGTGGAACCATTAGCGTAGTTGGTGGATTAATTATTGGGGATGCCGCCATCCGAGCCGGCGTCACGAGTCCAGAGATGATTGTCATTATCGCTATTTCTACGATTGCGTCATATACACTCGTGAATCAGTCACTTGTAGCAGCAGTCAGTATATTACGTGTGGTATTCATTCTGTTGAGCGCATTTTTTGGTTTATTCGGTTTCTTTATTGCCCTATTCTTCTCACTGCTTTACTTAGCAAACATCAGAATATTCGGTTACTCTTACCTAAATCTTGCAACAGATTTAAATTGGACAACCATCGCAAAATCCATCTTCCGATTATCACCTAAAGGCTATGCAGAGCGTCCCGAAACACTAGCTCCTCAAGATCAAACACGTAGCTCTGAAGATGAGGACAAAAAATGAACAAGAAAATACTATTACCACTCTTATTGCTTGTTACATTACTCTCGGGATGTTGGGACGTATCCGAACCACAAAGAATGTATTATATCGAAGGGATCGGTATAGATTTTAAAGATGGCCAGTACGAGGTATATATGCAAATTATTGATTTCACAAATATAGCAAAATCCGAACAGCGTAATCCTGAAGCTGAGCAGGCTGAAGTCGGCCATGCCAAAGGAAAAACAATTGATGAAGCAATTTTCAAAATATACCGCTCCATCGACCAAAAAGTATTTTGGGGGCATATGACATACCTAATTTTTTCTGAAGACGCACTAAAAAAAGAGAACCCCAATCAAATGATCGACAGTTTTCTTCGTCATAAGGATACAAGATATACAATTTGGGTATATTGCACACAGGATTCCATCGAAGATATTCTACTTACGACACCTATCATCAATAAAGCAATTACATTGTCTAAGCTAGGAAATCCTCTAAATTCATATGAACAGGAATCGTTGATTGAACCAGTTAATTTACGAAGGTTAATTATCGGTCTTAATGAACCTAGCCATGAAGTAAGTATTCCATTAATCGCTCTTAATAAGGATTGGAAGAAGTCAAAAGAAACATCTGAGGCTACTGAAATAACTGGTGTTGGTGTAATTTCAAAAAATGAATTTAAAGGTTATATCCAAGGAGATCAGGTACATGGGATACAGTGGATGTCCGATGAAACGATAAGAGGCGATATGACTATCGAGTTAGGCGAAGATGACAATAACTACTTAACAATTACACTTAAGAAAATACATGTGATAATAGATCCGATTGTAACGAACAAAGACGATGTAAAATTTAACATAAACATTAAGTTTGATGTAACCATTGATGGAATACAAGGAAAAATAACGGATCAAGAAATCAGAGAAGCTGTCATAAATCAAGTCCAAAAAGACATTAAATCCACCTATGAAGAAGCATTAAAAAAAGATATTGATATCTACCGACTTTCAGAAGTGCTCTATCGTAAAAATGTGAAGAATTGGAGAAAAATTGAAACGAACGGAAAAATAGACTTGACTGAAGATTCTATCAGCAATATCGAAGTAAACGTTAATAAGATAAATCCTGGAAGAAAAAAATTTATAGAGACAATCGAACAATAATTGAATGTAAACAATATAACCCCGAAGGCTCTACGGCCATTCGGGGTTATATCGTTACCCTACACCAAAACTCCCCGCTTAAATTTCAGCGAATGTTTGTATAGGTTTTTCTCCTTCACTTTTACGAAATTGAATATGATGCAATTTCGCAAATATCCCATTTTGAGCGACAAGTTCATCATACGTGCCGTCCTCTTCAATGCCGTTTGGTGTAACAACCAGCACACGGTCAGCATTACGAATTGTAGCTAAACGATGTGCAATCACAAGTGTTGTACGATTTTCAGCAAGCTCTGTTAAAGACTGCTGAATAATCATTTCTGTTTCAGTATCGAGTGCAGACGTTGCCTCGTCCAAAATAAGAATTGGCGGGTTTTTCAAGAACATACGTGCAATAGCTAATCGCTGCTTTTGTCCACCTGATAATTTCAGGCCACGCTCACCGATTTGTGTCTCGTAGCCATCAGGTAACTCTGCAATAAACGCCTCTAAATGCGCTTTTTTCGCCGCTTCTACAATCTCTTCCTGACTAGCATCTAAACGACCATAAGCAATATTTTCACGAATCGTTCCCGTAAATAGGAAGACATCTTGCTGTACGATCCCAATCTGAGCACGAAGCGAGGCTTGTGTCATATCTCGCACATCAATACCGTCAATAGTAATTGCTCCACTACTCACATCATAAAACCTAGGAATGAGCGAACAAATAGTCGTTTTCCCTGCGCCAGATGGTCCAACAAATGCAATTGTTTGCCCTGCACGAACATCTAAAGAAACACTCTTTAAGACATGTTTTGTATCATCATAACTAAAATCAACGTCGTTAAAGACGATATCACCACAAAGATGTGTGACTGCTTTTGCTCCCTCACGATCTTGCACTTCAGGCTCCTGCTCAATCAAATCACGGAATCGCTTGAAACCAGCCATTCCTTTTGGGTATAGCTCAAGTAGCGCACTGATTTTATCAATAGGCTTAATCAACACATTTGTATACAACACAAAACTTACTAGCTCCCCGTATGACAGTTTCCCATTAAAACTCAACCATGCACCGACAACAAGTACAACTAGCGTTAATAAACGAGTCATCATGTAGATACTTGAATGTGTGCCTGCCATAATTTTATAGGCATATAATTTCGCCGTACGGAAATTGCCATTTTGCTCACGGAAGCGTTCCATTTCAAACGTTTCATTTGTAAAAGATTGTACGACGCGTACGCCTGAAACACTGTCTTCCACACGTCCGTTGACATCAGCAATTTTGCCGTACATCGTTTTCCACGCTTTATTCATCTTGACATTACTAAATGTAACAAGCCATGTTAAAAACGGCACCATGATGGCTGCAATAAGAGCCAGTGTTGGATTTACATTGAACATAATGGCAAATGCACCAACAAAGGTCATAATGGCAATAAACAAATCCTCTGGACCATGATGCGCAAATTCACCAATATCAAATAAATCATTAGTAATACGACTCATAATATGACCTGTTTTCGTATTGTCAAAGAAGCGGAACGACTGGCGTTGCACATGATTAAACAACTCCTGGCGCATATCCGTTTCAATGTTAATCCCAAGTTTATGTCCTAAATAATTGACGATGAAATTCAATCCTGTGCTTAGAATATACACAAGTAATAAAAGGACACTGACTTTAACAATCATGCCCCACTCCCCTGTTGGTAGTAGTTCATCGATAAACCACTGTACAGCTAACGGGAAGGCTAGCTCTAAAATCGCTACGATAATGGCACTTGAAAAATCAATGACAAATAATCGTTTATGCGGCTTATAATATGAAAAAAACTTTTTATACATATGTGGCTCCCTTCTAGATGAGAAATAATATCATTTACTACATATAGTAACATTAGTTTGATAGATTCTACTAATTATTTTTTCTGCATAATAATTACTTTTTATTTGCTTTTTCATATCTGCATGCTATAATCCTTATAAGAAGAACAGAATATCTTTTGACGATTTTGTCAAAGGGGAGTAGCTAGCAGATGCGAACGATGCATCTGGTTTCACATCCGTCATTACATGGCTCTTGCCATCGGGTGTGATAGCAAAAACATTTGTGCAATAGCGCAAATGTTTTATGTACCGAAAGCGTAGCGACAGGTACAAAATATTTGTCTACATAATAGACCGATATTTGCTTAGCAAGACCTTTGCCTATTTATTAGGCATGGGTCTTTTTCTTTTGCCTAAAATAGGGGAAATTGCATGAGAGAGAAATATTCTTTTTTCTACCATTTATTTTAAGGAGGACAAAAATTGGAAGCAATATTATTAGAATACGCATGGGTACTTGTCGTATTAATCGTTCTTGAAGGTTTATTAGCAGCAGATAACGCTGTCGTAATGGCTGTTATGGTCAAACATTTACCGAAAGATCAACAACAAAAAGCATTATTATACGGGTTAGTTGGGGCATTTGTTTTCCGCTTCGCTGCTCTATTCTTAATTACAATACTAGTGAACTTCTGGCAAATCCAAGCAATTGGTGCCGCATACTTATTAATTATGTCAGGTAAGCATTTATACGACACCTTTAAGGGGAATAATGAGCCTGATGAAATTAAGGAACCTAAGAAACAATCTGGTTTCTGGATGACAGTTTTAAAAGTTGAATTGGCAGACATCGCGTTTGCAGTCGATTCTATTTTAGCTGCTGTAGCTATTGCAGTAACACTGCCTCATTTAGGTAACTTTGATATTGGTGGCATTAATGCTGGTCAATTCGGGGTTATGTTCCTAGGTGGTCTGATCGGCGTTATTATGATGCGATTTGCAGCACGTTGGTTCGTAAAAGTTCTAGACAAATTCCCATCACTTGAAACAGCTGCATTTTTAATCGTTGGCTGGGTAGGTGTAAAACTTGCAGTACTTGCGTTAGCGCATGAAAAACTAGGCATCATTCCACACGATTTCCCACACTCAACAGTATGGAAAACAACGTTCTGGATTGTCTTACTTGCAATTGCTGTAGGTGGTTATTTAATCGGAGTAAAAAATCAAAAGAAACATGCATAATTGTGCATAAAAAAATCGCCATGACTTAAAGTCTTGGCGATTTTTTATATTACTTCATCACACAACCATTTTGCTAGTATATCATTGAATAGTCTCGGCTCTTTTAAAGATATACCATGTCCGATATCCGGCCACACAATTTTATGGCAATTAGCATTACGCATGGCTAAATCATGTGCAGATTTTTTCATCATTCCCCTCTCCTTCTCACCAACTGTCACAAGCATTTTACTTGTAACCTTTGAAAAGGTTTCAGGTATTTTGAAAGACATATTTTCATCTAATACACGAGTAAGACCTTCTACAGTAATGTAACAGCTTTCTTCATAATAACGATCAAAGAAATTAGGTGGAATATAAAGCGCTTTTGCCTGCATTTTTGCAAACGCCTTTTGCCGAATAAGTGGGTATGTAAGCTTTACTGTAACTCCCAAAATACTCTTTGGCAAAGCAATTGGTCGCGCAAGTGCACTATTAATCATCGCCTTATCGATAAGTGTAGGTTGTAAACTAAGCATCTCAACTAACACTTGTGCTCCTATTGAAAAGCCAACAACATTGACTGTTTGCCCATTCGCTTTTTCAATGATTAAGTCATTCAATAGTTTTGCACTCTCTCTTATTGAAAAAGGAATGCCCCCCTTCTGTCCACCATGCTCTGGCAAAGTGGGTACTATGCAATGGAAACTTTGAAAGAACTTTATCTGTTCCTCCCACATCCAGCCCCCCACTCCACCACCGTGAATAAAGACTAACAATGGTGCATCCAGCTGTCCATATTCCTCAAAATGTATTGGCAAATAAAACAACTCCCTTCCTATGTGTACTCTACTATACGAAATAACGCTGGAAGAGTTTCACAAAGCTTTTAATTCCCCACAGTAAGCAACAAAATTCACCAAAAAACACAAACAACCCCGCATCTTTTTTTATACTCATTCGTATACATAGTATGAAGTTACTTCATACACAGAAAGGGTTATGCAGATGGCATTTTCTAGACGCAATCGAAACATCAATAATATTTTAAAACACTTTGCCTGCATGTGGGTATTAACAGTAGTCGGTATGTTTGTCGCAACACTATTACCACCTGCAATTGTGTTACCGTTATCGATTATTTGTCTTGTGCTACTTATCATCGTGTGCTTTGTACGTAGTGTGAAGCTTGCCAACTCCATCATATATACAATTCCATTTTTAATGGGCGTTTTATTATTTTGGATAACACAATTTTTCATCGGTGAGCTGGGACAGGAATTAGTTTTACTCGTATTTGGGTCAACCGTGGCAATTTTCATTATACTAGC
Source organism: Lysinibacillus sp. NPDC097287 (assembly GCF_044761695.1). Lineage (NCBI taxonomy): Bacteria > Bacillati > Bacillota > Bacilli > Caryophanales > Bacillaceae > Lysinibacillus > Lysinibacillus sp. NPDC097287. The sequence goes on along the minus strand of NZ_JBIWCX010000002.1, from coordinate 489,615 downwards.
GCTTCTCGGCATTATGATGAATCGGGATATTTCAAATTGGGGAAGCTATTTATTTACCGTGTTAGTTGTTGTTATTGTATTTTCACTTATTTTTATGTTTATACCTGTGAGCAATATGGTAGCACTCACTTTAGCTGTGGTAACCGTGTTGCTGTTCAGTATCTATACCGTCTATGACTTCAATCAAATAAGCCATAACTATGTGTCAGACGATCAAGTTGTTAGAATGGCCCTAAACCTATATTTAGATTTCATCAATCTGTTTACCAATCTTTTAGAAGTTATTTGGCGATTGAAAAACGAATTCAACTAATTCTTCTAATTGAGAACTGGTATCAATTGTTTTGCGCAACATTTCCTATGAAAAACATGTTTTTTTGTACGACTCCCTTCATTCACTGTATACTAATAAAGTAATCGTATGGTATTTATTGCAAAGGGAGGAATACTTTTATGTTATCTGAAAAACTACACACAGCATTAAACGAACAAATGAATTTTGAATTTTACTCTGCACATGCGTATATGGCAATGGCTGCTTATTGTACAGCTGAAGCATATGACGGCTTTGCGAATTTCTTTTTAGTACAGGCTGAAGAAGAGCGCTTCCACGCGATGAAGTTTTATAACTTTTTAAGTGATATGGGCTATCGTGCAACAATTCAAGGCTTCGACAACCCAGAAAATGATTTTGATTCCATTTTAGATGCTTTTAAAACAGCACTGTCTCATGAAAAAGAAGTGACACGACGTATTTATAACTTATCAGACATTGCTTTAGATGAACGAGAGCACGCGACGATGGCTTTCTTAAAGTGGTTCATCGATGAACAAGTAGAAGAAGAAGCGACATTCGATACGTTGATTCACAAAATTGAACGCATCGAAAAAGATTCTAATGCAATCTTTATGCTCGATGGAGAACTAGCAACTCGCACTTTTACACCTCCAAACAACGCGTAAAGAGCAAACTCATCCGCAACATTTTGTGGATGAGTTTTTTTATGATCTTCCTCTCCCACTCCCTTCAATATGTAGTAATAAATGCCATAAAAATTGTCGATTGTAGTGGTAACACGATACCTCCTTTCATATGAATCTAATAAGAGAGGAGGATACATATTTATGGAGCAAGAGAAACGAAACGGAAAAATCCGAAAACGGGTACCGATTATTATTGCTTTCCTCTTATTAATGTTTATAGCAACCTGGACCTTGGCTTCTCCAACTATTAATAATGCACTTGCTAAGACCCCTTTCTTCGATCAAATTTTCAAACCTAAACCTGACAATCACACCATCGTTAATTCTATTCATGAACAATTAATCAACAAAAATTTTGATATTGAAAATGTTGGATTGAACCTCCTGAAAAAAGTCATCACTGTGAATATTAAAGGTTCAAAAAACTATTTCAATAATACGAGAAACGATATTGAGAAAGAAGTAAATGTCTTTTTACATTCAATAGAGCTCGATACATATAAAGTAGAAATTGCCCATTATCCTTTGGAAGAATCGGAGGATAAGCTAACTGACGCAGAAAAGAAAAGAATCAAAAAAGCCAAAGAACTAGAAAAAGCGATTATGAATGATCCTAGAATGCAAGAGTATAAGCTCATCTCAGCATTTGTACGGATAAATGATGTAGAAAACTTTATTCCACTCGTACTATCAGATAAGGAAACGAAAATCGGCGATATTATACGAGTAGTTAATAGCATTGTAAAAGAGCAAGGTATGGAGCCTTTTACCATTAAGCCGTTTTATGTGGATTCTGAAAAAGAGAAAATCGCACAAAAATTACAACCAGTTATCAACACGATGATCGGGGAATTAAGTAAAAATGGGGAATACCAAGTAACGAGAGTTTACTATTCCTTTGACACACCCATTACTTTTTCCGTATTAACAGCGCTCAGTACATCTAATGCAAACTCTAAAAAGCAAGCACATAAAATTGAAGAAATGATGGAGGATATTCTTTTATCTAAAAAAGCAACAAGTTTCATGCCAGATGGTCAATACAAAATTGTAATTTATAGCAGAGATAATACGCCCTTTGAAAGCGTAAACTCTCGGCTAGCAGACTTTCAATGGAAATAAAAAGCTTGAGGCTGTCCTATAAGTCTCTTTAAGCAGAACAACTACCTTTCTATATGGTAAAAATCCGCTTCGCTTTCCGCGGGCACAGCGTAAGTCGCAACCCTCGCTACACGCGGTTTGTTGCGTCTTACTTCTTGTGCTATTCCCGCAGGAGTCTACGCGTATTTTTACCTGTATATCAAAAAGATAAAATACTAAAAGTACTCTCAGCATACTATCTTTTCTTTTAGGACAGCCCATAAATTTTTTTATTGTAAAGGCACTTCGATCTCCGCCTCACCTTGTAAATAATTTTCATACTGAGAGAAATAAATGCGGACAAGTCATGTTCCACTTTTAAGGTATGTATCTTTTTCTAGCTACGATATGTCGCCTCTTGCACCGCCTCAATTGAATCATGTTCATTTTTTAATACGCATATGCCGTACGATGCATTGTATTTTCATATATTTTTTGCACCTGTAAAAATGATGTTTCATCACCCGCCATCGCGCGTTTCACTAGCACTGTTTCATCCAAGGTCCTCACCTCTTCCATCATCCTTCTATCTACTAGACAGCCCAATGTTTGAAATCGTTCAACCTTTTTCATTTTATTGTACTTTTATTTTCAAAGTTCATTTTTCCAAGTACAATACAAAGGAAGGAGTGTTTATAATGACAATTCGTGAACAATTATTCGCCCTACAAGATCTGGGCTATCAAAAATTTTCATCCGCATTAATTCCCAATATTGATGCGAGTACAATAATTGGTGTACGTGTTCCACTACTACGAACACTTGCCAAAGATATTGCTAAAGGCGAACCACTACACTTTTTGCAAACAGCTGAGGATACATATTTTGAGGAGTTATTACTGCAAGGCATGGTCATTGGCTATATAAAGGCATCACCACAAGAAAAGCTACCACTGATCGCGCAGTTTATCCCTAAAATCGATAACTGGTCGGTTTGTGATAGCTTTTGCTCAGGGCTTAAATTCACGAAATCCAATCAAGCACTTGTTTGGGATTTCTTACAGCCTTACTTTAAATCAAAAGAAGCATACGACATTCGCTTTGCTGTAGTCATGCTACTGAATTATTATGTTGATGAGCAATATCTTCAAAAAACATTGCAGCTGCTCGATGATGTTTCTCATGAGGACTATTACGTGAAAATGGCTGTTGCTTGGGCTGTGTCTATTTGTTACATTAAAATGCCACAGGAGACGATGCCATACTTACAAAACAACAACCTCGATCTCTTTACGTACAATAAAGCACATCAAAAAATTACGGAATCATTACGCATCGATAAAGAAACGAAAACAATGATTCGAGCAATGAGACGGAAATAATTTTACTAGAACTTGTTCATTCACGTTTCTTTGAATTGTGGATTATGGTATACGACTTATCAAAAATAAATTGTATACCATAATAACCTCTTCATTATTTGTTAAGATTCACTACCGTATTGAATATCGAGTTTTTTTGGAATTTCTGGAATATCGTTTGATTTTATATCTAGTTCTGTTAACGCTAGTGCATGTAGTGGATATTTTTCTTCAAAATCAAACGGGATCGCTTTACTTTCCATTTGATTATTCATATGGCTACGTACCAATAAACCATTATTCGATAAATCAATTGTAGAAATACTATGGATTGTTTCTTTTAGCATCTGACGATTTTTGTCACTTAATGGCAAGTCCTCATCCACTAAGAACGGTTCAATGGAATCCTTTAAATATCTCTGTGCATCAATTAAACATGTGAATTCATTTAATTTTGCAGCATACGCTTGTAATTGACGTTTTTCTTTTGCACGCTGATTGTTTAATTCTACGACTTTTTGTTCAATTTGTGATAGGCGTTTTTTCGTTAGCTCTATTAAATAACGTTGTATTACATCGATATCTTTTAGCAATGCAGCTTCTGCCACATGTATCTGGTTATATGAATTAACACAAACTTCTTGCTGTTCATTCAGTTTATCAACACGCTCTTTGAAAAATTCATTTTGTGTGTGATGACCAAAAATTGCTTTCATGAGTCCTTTCCCATGAATTTTTTTATGCTGTGCGTCAAGTCGATCATATTCACGAATATATTCACTATGCATACTTCGGTATTCTCGAAGCACTTGCTGATAGGCAATTACTTTTTCTGAAAAAACATCCACGATACGATCCTGTAAAAAATCATACTGAGCAATTGTTTGCAAAAGCTGATAGAGTGTATGTACATTCGTAAATACTTCTGTTACTTGTTTATATTCTTGCTCATATTCTGAAACGATAGCTAAATCTCTTTGATAGCGCGAAAATTCATATTGTGAATCATCCGTATACTTTTCAATGTTTTGCACCGCAGATTTGAACGGTTCTCGCTGAGGAATAATCGTTAATTCAAAGCGGAATCGCTCTAACCATTGTAAAAAACGGATTAAAATTGCAGACATCTTTTTATCACTATTTACTGCTACATGGTTAATTTGCTTAACGAGTTCAGCATATTGGCTCTCTCGCCATAGCAACTCATCTTCAGTACGTTGGGCTTCTAACGCATCTTTAGCTGAAACAGTCACGAAGCCACTCATTAAATGTCCGATACGTGCCTTTTCACTTATGATAAATGCTTCTGGTTCCGTATTCTTAATATCGATGGCATTGACAACACAAAGCGGCTCTTTTCCTTTGTTTTTTAACGCTTCCATTAACTTAACTTCTGCATCAATAGCCCTTGAGCCACTACGTAACACCCAATAAATTTCATCGACACGATTTAGTAGTGATTCAGGAAAATACGCCTTATCGCCATTACCTGCTTCTAGAGAAACCGAGTCAATAATCGTCACTGATTTTAGCAATTCATGTTTCACATATACTTCTAAGTAATCTAAATGTTCACGTAAAATTTTAGAAGCAGATGTATCACCTGTTGTTAACAACTCAAGCTTACTAATATCAAAAACTGCTATTACGCCATCTAAAAAATAGGCTTTGATTTTCTCCTGCTCCCCATAGCGTAGAAATGTATTCACGCCTGTCGGATTACAGTCATTAACAGGTAAAATCGTACGACCTAGTAAACCATTTACAAGCGTTGTCTTCCCTACACGCTCTTTTCCAACAATTAACACCATTGTCTGATTGTTGGCATCTTGAATAATCCGATCTAAATGCTTAGACGTATCTTTTACATATGTATTTTGTATTATCATGCCATGCAGTTGACGTAAACTATCAACAAGCTGCGGGAGAACAATATTAGTAGAAGCTAGATTCTCAACTAACTTTTCATCTAAATTCGTCATACCCCAAACCCCCTTATATAACTATTCTTCTATTATAAATGAGATTCTCCCATTCCTTATATAGTAATTACAATATACTGAAAAAAAGGACAATTTACTTATCTGAGATTGTCACAAATAGGATTTCTTTCACAAGGATTTCTTCTATTATCTTTATTTTTATACCAAATACACATCAATAATATATTTTACTCAAGAATAAATTACGAGAACCTCTCTTCCAATTGAAAGAGAGGTTCATCTATTAACGAGTTACTTTTTTATGAGTTCAAGCTCTACTGGAACACTAGCGCCTACAGTTTCACCTTTTAAATATTGGATGGCAGTTTCAACCGCTTTAAAGCCAATTTCATCTGGTTTTTGTGCAACTGTTGCAGCCATTGTACCAGCTTTTACTGCTGCTTGGGCATCATCGGTTGCATCGAAGCCAATCACTTTAATATCTTTACCACTTGCCTCGATTGCTTCTAAGGCACCTAAAGCCATCTCATCATTATGTGCAAATACACCAACTACTTTAGGGTTTGCTTGTAAAATATTCTCCATAACTGTTAAGCCTTCTGCACGATTAAAGTTTGCTGTTTGTTTAGCGACAACTTTTAACTGTCCATCGATTGCTTTGTTAAAGCCTTCCCCACGATCACGCGCAGCAGATGAACCTGGAACACCTTCAAGTTCTACTATTTTTGCGCCCTTGCCAAGAAGTTCTGCTAAGTATTCACCAGCTAGTACGCCACCTGCTGCATTATCAGAAGCAATGTGAGATACTACTTCACCACCCTCAGAAGTACGGTCCACAGTAATAACTGGAATACCGGCTGCATTCGCCGCTTCTACGGCTGATGCTACTGCTGCTGAGTCAACTGGGTTGATTAATAATAAGTCTACACCTTGCTGAATTAAATCTTCTACGTCACTTGTTTGTTTTGATGCGTTATCTTGTGCATCTGCTACTGTTAGTTTTGCACCTAATTCTGCAGCTTTAACTTTCGCACCTTCGTTTAATGTGACGAAAAATGGGTTATTCAATGTTGAAATGGAGAAACCAATTGTCATAGTATCGTTTAATGTTTTATCGCCAGCTTTTGAAGAACTTCCACTCTCTAATGAACAAGCTGCTAACACGAATACAAGCGCAAACGCAGCGAATAATAAGTTTAACTTCTTCATGTGTTTACCTCTTTCCTACACTGTTTTTTTACGGTCGATTAATACCGCAATTAAGATCACCGCACCCTTTACAACTTGTTGGAAGAAGGATGATACCCCGATTAAGTTCAGTCCATTATTCAGTACACCAATAATGAGTGCACCCACTAACGTACCGAAAATCCAACCGCGTCCACCTGTTAGGCTTGTACCCCCTAGTACAACAGCTGCAATGGCATCAAGTTCATAAGATGTCCCTGCAGTTGGCTGAGCAGAGTTTAGGCGTGACGTTAAAATCAGCGCAGATAATGCCGCAAGCGTACCTGTCAATGAGTACACCATAATTTTCACGCGGTCTACATTTATACCAGATAAACGAGACGCGTCTTCATTGCCACCTACGGCATACACACGGCGACCAAATGTCGTTTTATGTAAGATGAAATATAAAACACCAAAAGCAAGTGCTGTTGTCACAACCGGCACAGGAATTCCAAAAAAATAACCCTTACCAAGCATTTGGAACGAGATTGAATCACCTAAACCAGAAATGGGACGGCCTTCTGTATAAACAAGCGTTAACCCACGATAGATGGTCATTGTTGCTAAAGTTGCAATAAATGGTGCCACTTTTCCTTTAGCAATAATAATTCCGTTAATTGCACCTAGAATTGTTCCTAGTAATAACGCAACAAACATTGTTAAAATTGGATCCATGCCGCTGGCAAGCATACTTGCTGCCACAGCCCCTGTTAGTGCTAATGTAGAGCCGACCGATAAATCGATACCACCCGTTAAAATAATAAATGTCATACCAAAGGCAATAAGTGCACTAATGGATACTTGACGTAGTACGTTTAAAATGTTTGAAGCTGTCGCAAAGCTTGGATTTAAAATCGTTATAATAATAACAATTAGTAATAGTCCTAATAGTGGACCCAGCTTGGATAGCAACGCTTTGGAATTAGATTTGAACATCTTTTTCCCCTCCTGTTGCATAATGCATGATAGTTTCTTGTGTTAGTTCATCTTGTTGTAAAATAGCTGTTTGTTTACCTTCATGCATAACGAGTACGCGATCTGCCATTCCAATAATTTCTGGTAACTCCGATGAGATCATAATAATCGCCACACCTTGTTCGGCAAGCTCATTAATGATCGAATAAATCTCCTTTTTCGCGCCGATATCCACACCGCGGGTCGGTTCATCTAATATAAGTATTTCAGGCTCTGTACCTAGCCATTTGGCAATAACCACCTTCTGCTGATTCCCACCACTTAGTGATTTAACAGCCAGATTGGCACTGGCAGCACGAATACGTAATTGCTCCATATAGCCTTGGCAAATTTCGTCTTCACGTACTTTATGGACAATCCCTGCTTTTGAAATTTTCTCTAAGTTCGTCAACATCATGTTGTCTTTAATGGAGAAATCCAGAACTAAGCCTTCTGATTTACGATCTTCCGTCACAAATGCAATTTTATGATTCATCGCTTGAATCGGATTGCCAATGGATACTTCTTGCCCATCGATGACAATCTCACCTGCATTTTTCTTTCGATAACCGAAAATTGCTTGTGCTACCTCGGTACGGCCAGCACCCATCAAACCAGCAACCGCCAACACTTCACCTTTACGTACTGAAAAATCGATATTTTGACATACATTGTCGCAGCTCAAATTTTTCACTTCTAGTTTGACTTCGCCGATTTTCGCATGACGTTCTGGGAAACGCTCCCCAAGCTCACGCCCTACCATCATTTGTACAATTTCATCGAATGTCGTGTCTTTAATCGTACGAACGCCAACATATTGCCCATCACGTAAGATTGTAATACGGTCACAAATCGCAAAAATCTCTTCCATACGGTGAGAAATGTAGACGAATGAAATGCCTTTAGCCTTTAGTTCATGGATCGTCGTAAATAACGTTTCGATTTCACGGTCTGTAAGTGCCGCTGTTGGTTCATCCATAATGATGTACTTTGCATCACTAGCAATCGCTTTGGCAATTTCAATAATTTGTTGTTTGCCGACTGATAGTTCCCCTGCAAGTTGACGAACATCTAATTCAAGCCCAAGTTTAGCTAAAATTTGACTCGCTTCTTTATTCATTTCTCGTGTTTTTAAAATACCCGTACGACCATATGTTTTTTCATTCCCTAAAAACAAATTTTCTGCCACTGTTAATGCAGGCAAGATGTTTAATTCTTGGTGAATCACTGCAATCCCAAGTGCTTCTGCTTCTTTAGGCGAATGAAAAACAACCGGCTTTCCATCTACTTTTACTTCTCCTGTATCACGCGCATAAATGCCTGTTAATATCTTCATTAACGTTGATTTACCAGCACCATTTTCACCCATTAGCGCGTGAATTTCACCGTCAGCGATTGAAAACTGTACATCTTGCAGTACAACATTTCCACTAAATGCTTTCGATATATTAGACATTTCAATCATGACTACGTACCTTCTTCCTAAAAAATGACACCACTTTGCAAAATCACATTTGCGTAAGGCGTTGTTTCACCGGTACGAATTATGACTTTTGCTATTTTTGTTTGTTCCTTAAATTGTTCATGCGTTATATACGCAATTTGTGATAACTTCTCCTGTACTGCCCCGTATACAAGTGGATTCCCATCTTTTATTTCTTCCGCTAAATAGGCATGCTCTACTTTTAAATCATCCAACACAGTGTCTAAAATCGTTAAAAAGCTTGGTTCGCCAAGTTTATAGGCTAAATCGATGCATGTAACACTTTCTGGAATTGGTAACCCGCAGTCTGCGATCACAATTTGATCGGTATGACCAAGCTTTGCAAAAATACCTGCAAGCTCACGGTTTAATATCCCTTGTTTTTTCATTCTTCATAGCCCCCTAAACGGGCATATACCGCATTCAATGTTGGCATACCCGATTGAGCACCAAATTTCTCAACAGATAAAGAACCAGCAATATTTGCAAAATACACAGCCTCATCCAGTGATTGTCCTTCCACTAATGCATGTGCTAACGCTCCGTTAAATGTATCGCCTGCTCCAGTTGTGTCGACTGCTTTTGTCATATACCCAGGCACATGAATATGATGCTCTCCATCAAAGAAACGTGCACCGTCACTGCCAAGCGTTACAATCAATTTATTAGGATACTTTTCTAATGCTTGCTCAAAATCTTCACCAAATAATAGCGCACATTCCGTTTCATTTGGCGTAATATACGTAATATCGTCCATCCATTTGATATCAAAATTTGCTGCTGGTGCTGGATTAAAAAGTACCGGCACCTTTGCTTCTTTACACATCTTTAATGCATATTCAGTCGTTTCAATAGGAATCTCTAGCTGCATAATGACCATTTGGCTGTTTTGAATAACATCCTTCACTGCGTCAATATGGGCTGGGCTCATTTCATAATTTGCACCGGGAACGACAATGATGCGATTATCGTTTTCATGCACTAAAATATTCGCAATTCCTGTCGGAGCATTCGTTGTTTTTACTGCATCCACGTTGATATTTTCATTGTGCAAAATCGTACGCATCGTTTCTCCGAATCCATCATCGCCGACACAGCCGACCATTGTCACTTGACTACCCAAACGAGCTGCAGCAACTGCTTGATTGGCCCCTTTTCCTCCTGGTATTGTCTTGAATAATTCACCAAGAATCGTCTCTCCCTGCTTCGGGAAAACATTCATTTGTACTGCTAAGTCCATATTTAAACTACCAATGACTGTAATCATATTTTTAGTCCTTTCTCGTCGTGCCACGCACAATCAACTCGGCAGATACTGTGACATTTTTCTCTTGTAAAGAACTGTCTTCAATCATCTTTATGAGCATTCTCGTTGCATGGGCACCCATTTTATAAATATCTTGAGCAACTGTCGTTAAGCCTGGTGACACCATGTTTCCAAGCTGTACACCATCAAAACCGACAATTTGCAAATCATTTGGTACAAGTCTCCCCATCGACTGAGCCACCTTTAGCGCAGCAATAGCCGAAGTATCGCTACTAGCAAAAATCCCATCAATATCGGGGAAATCCAGTAAAATCTGTTCCGCAATTTTTTCAGCAGATTCAAAAGAAAACGGACATTCAATAATTCGTGTTTGTACAGCTTTCCCTGAAGTTGCCTGCAAAAATCCTATTACTCGATCATCTGCCGGACCTAGACCCACTGGACCTCGCATACAAACAATGTTTTTCGCGCCGCACGTAAGTAAATATTCAGTGCCAATACGCGCCCCTTCTACGTTGTCTGTTGCAACAGTAGGAATCGAAGAGTTGATTGTACGGTCAAGTGCTACTATAGGAGCAGAGACATCCTCATAATGTGGCGCCTTTAACAAATTAGTCGTGACAATAAAACCTGCGACATATTTTTGCGTCAACATATTAATATATAATTCTTCTTTTTCTGCCTTTTCATCCGAATTACAAAGCACAACCGTATATCCATAAGAAAGCGCAATATCTTCTACCGCTCTTGCTAGCTCTGGAAAAAATGGGTTCGTAATATCCGGTACAATGAGACCAATTAAATTGGTTTGTTTTGTACTAAGAGAACGTGCCACTTGATTAGGACGATAATTAAGTACCGCAATCGCCGCCTCAATACCTTCCTTAGCAGCCTCACTCACATAGCCTTTTTTATTTAAAAATCGTGAAACCGTTGCTACAGACACGTTAGCATGCTTTGCAACATCTTTAATGTTCGCCATCGCCATCATCCTTTAAGGAGGTATAATTCGATGTGTAATCGGTTACACATTCAAATATCTACTATTTTTTAATGTGTTGAGTATAACGTAAATGCCCAATCAGTATGACCTAAATGTGTAATCAGTTACACCAATATAAAATAGCTATTCTAATTTGTCAACAGAAAATGATACACATTAGTATTTTTTTGTTCTGTTTTATAACAAAGAACGTAAATTTCATTAATTACTACGAACAAAATATCAAATCCCATATAAAAATAGCTGTTTAATAAGTCGAGAAAGACTTATTAAACAGCTATCATTTTTACTTAATACGCTACACGTTGCGCTTCGTATGCAGCAATTTGTTCTTCGTATTTAATCGTTAAGGCAATTTCATCCCAACCATTTAATAACGTTTCTTTGTAATAAGGATCGATGCTGAAGTTATATACTTTGCCGTCTTCACCAGTTACTGTTTGATTTTCAAGGTTTACTTCTACACTGTATGGTGCTGTTAAACCTTTCGCTAAAATTTCATCGCACTCTACTTCAGTTAGTTTAATTGGTAAAATCCCATTTTTGTAGCAGTTATTATGGAAGATGTCTGCAAATGATGGTGCAATGACAACGTTAAAGCCGTAGTCAAGAATTGCCCATGGTGCATGCTCACGTGATGAACCACAACCGAAGTTATCTTGGGCAACTAGAATCTTTGAGTCTTTAAATTCTGGTTTGTTTAATACGAAGTCTTTTACTTCATTACCTTCTGCATCAAAGCGCCAGTGAAAGAATAAAAACTCTCCGAATCCAGTACGTTCAATACGTTTTAAAAACTCTTTTGAAATAATTTGGTCTGTATCTACATTTTTACGATCAAGTGGCGTAGTGACACTATTTACGATATTAATTGGTTCCATTATCTTATCATCCTTCCAATGCGAAGAAATTTCTTACACTGTTTCTTTAATGAATTCACGTACATCCACGAAATGTCCTGCAATAGCTGCGGCAGCTGCCATAGGAGGTGATACTAAGTGTGTACGAGCTCCTGTTCCTTGACGACCTTCAAAGTTACGATTTGATGTCGATGCACAACGCTCACCAGCTGGTACAACATCGTCATTCATCGCCAAACACATTGAACAGCCAGTCTCACGCCACTCAAAGCCAGCCTCTGTAAAGATTTTGTCTAAACCTTCTTCTTCAGCAAGTTTTTTCGTTGTATGAGAACCGGGCACCACTATAGCTGTTACGTTTTCATGTACTTTGCGCCCTTGAATAACGTTTGCAGCTGCACGTAAATCACTTAAACGAGAGTTAGTGCATGAGCCAATAAATACATGTTGAATATCAATTGATGTAAGTGGTTGCCCTTCTTCTAATCCCATGTAAGCCAGTGCTTTTTGAAGTGCTGCTTTATCTGATTCGTCCTCGTAATCTGCTCGAGTTGGCACATTTTGTGAGACGCCAGATCCCATTGATGGGTTTGTACCCCATGTTACGATAGGTTCGATTTCTTCTGCTTGGATGATACGAACTTCATCATATGTTGCATCTTCATCTGAAACTAAACCTAACCAGTAAGCTGTTGCTTCCTCAAATTTCTCGCCTTGTGGTGCGTAACGACGTCCTCGAATATAGTCCACTGTAATTTGGTCGGGTGATACAAGACCTGCCTTTGCTCCTGCTTCGATTGACATGTTACAAATTGTCATACGCTCTTCCATAGAAAGCTTGTGGATTGCCTCTCCAGTGAATTCCACAATATGCCCTGTTCCAACACCAATGCCGAACTTTGCAATTATCGCTAAAATAATATCTTTTGCTGCAACACCAACAGGAAGTTCACCTTCCACACGGATTTCCATTGTTTTAGGTTTGTTTTGCCATAATGTTTGTGTAGACATTACGTGCTCAACTTCCGATGTACCGATACCAAATGCAATTGCACCAAATGCACCATGTGTAGATGTATGAGAATCACCACAAACAATAGTTTTACCAGGTTGTGTTAAGCCTAATTCTGGTCCGATAACGTGCACAATCCCTTGGTCTGGGTGGCCCATACCCGCAAGCTCAACACCGAATTCCGCAGCATTTTTTGCTAATGTTTCGATTTGATTTTTTGCGATTGGATCATTGATTGTTGGTAAATTTTTCGTCGGTACGTTGTGGTCCATAGTAGCAAAGCTTAAATCTGGTCGACGTACTTTTCTTCCGTTTATACGTAGACCTTCGAAAGCTTGCGGAGATGTTACTTCATGAATTAAATGAAGATCAATATATAACAGGTCCGGTTTGCCCTCTTCCTGATAAACAACATGTTTATCCCAAATCTTTTCAATTATATTTTTTCCCATTGTCTTCACCTATTTCTTAAATGTATGTTGTCATAATGCTTTCTGATACAAAGCTAGTATCAATTTCATTAATTACTTTATCTGTCCATTCATTCGTTGAAAGCGTGCGAGCACCATCACGAGTTAAATCAGCAGTGAAGTAACCATCTTCGAATACAGAATTTACGGCACGTTCAATCTCTGCTGCTTCTTCTTTTAAACCAAATGAATATTGCAGCATCATCGCTACTGAAAGAATTGTTGCAGCTGGGTTTGCTACACCTTGGCCTGCTAATTCTGGAGCAGAACCATGGACTGGCTCATAAAGTCCAAAGTTATCACCACGAATTGAAGCTGATGGTAACACGCCAAGAGAACCTGTAATAACAGAAGCCTCATCACTTAAAATATCACCAAACATATTTTCCGTTACCACGACATCATAATGTCCTGGATTTGTTATTAGTTTCATTGCCACAGAGTCTACTAAGTTATGTTCAACTTGCACATCTGGGTAGCCTTTTTTCTTTGCTTCAACCACTTCACGCCATAAACGACTTGTTTCAAGAACGTTTGCTTTATCTACAGAGCATAATTTGCCTCCACGTAAACGTGCTAATTCAAAAGCATTTTCAACGATACGTTCAATTTCTGCAGTTGAGTAAACTGTTGTATCAATTGCGCCATTTTCAGTACGCATACGTGGTTCCCCGAAGTATACGCCGCCTGTTAATTCACGTACGATCATTAAATCTACGTTTTCGGCTACTTCACGTTTTAATGGTGAAGCATCTAGTAAACTCGGGAACGCCTTTACTGGACGTAAATTTGCAAATAAATCAAAGTGCTTACGAATACGTAATAACCCTTTTTCTGGACGTAATTCAGGTGCGTTATTATCCCATTTTGGACCGCCAACAGCTCCTAGTAAAATGGCGTCACTACTCTCACACATTTCAATTGTTTCATCAGGAAGTGGATTATTGTGCTGATCGATAGCAGCACCTCCGATTGTTGCATAACTTAAATGGAATGTATGGTTGAATCGCTTGCCAATTACTTGTAATACTCGTACAGCAGAAGCGACAACTTCTGGTCCAATTCCGTCACCAGGAAGTACTGTTATTTTTTTCTCCATCGTAAAAACACCTTTCTTTGTATAGCGCGTGCGCCAATTTTCTATTGAGTGAACGTGCGCTAAAAACGCGCTGTACTTTTATTAAAATCTCTCACCCGTATATTTGACAGGTGAGAGCAAGTAATCATCTTAAACCGTTAGTTGTTGCACACGAAGGCTCGCTTGTATTAAATGACGATTAATGGCATTTAAGTACGCTTTCGCAGATGCTTCTAATACGTCTTGTGACGAGTTACGACCTGTTGTAGAAACACCGTCATAGCGAATATTGATAACAGCTTCACCCAGTGCATCGCGGCCTTTGCCCACTGATTTAACACGGTAGTCAATGACATGGATATCTCCTGGTACTAGCTGTTCAAGTGTATTGAAAATAGCTTCCACAGAGCCCGATCCTGTCGCCACAACATTTTTGACAAGACCTTCTGGCGTATTAACTGTTGCAATAGCTGTAGGAATATTTTCTGTACTGTATTGCACTTGTACGCTTTTCAGCTCAAATAACGGTACATCTTCAATTTGCACTTGTTGCTCCGTAAGAAGCGTCATTAAATCTTCTTCAGTAATCTCTTTTTTGCGGTCTGCAAGCTTTTTAAATTCATCAAATGCTTTGTTGAGCTTTTCATCTGATAGATTGAAGCCCATTGTTTCCGCACGATCACGGAATGCAGCGCGTCCAGAATGTTTACCCAGAACAAGAGGTATTTCTCCTTCACCGATCAGTGCTGGTGAAATAATTTCATATGTCTCAGGATTTTTCAGCATGCCATCTTGATGAATACCTGATTCATGGGCAAATGCATTTTTCCCAACGATTGCTTTATTCGGTTGAATCACAACATTCGTTAATTTACTTACTAATTGAGACGTGCGTTTAATTTCTTGTAGGTTAATGCCTGTTTCTACAGGATAAATATCTTTACGGATATGTAGTGCTACAGCGATTTCTTCAAGCGCAACGTTACCTGCACGCTCACCGATTCCGTTAATAGTACCTTCTACTTGCGTGGCACCATTTTCGATTGCAGCAATTGTGTTAGCAGTTGCCATTCCTAAATCATCATGACAGTGTGCAGAGAATTTAACGTTTTCAGCACCCTTGACATTTTCAAGTAAGAACTTGAATAATGCTCCGTATTCCTGCGGCGATGCATAACCAACTGTATCAGGCACGTTGATTGTTGTTGCACCAGCAGCTACAACTTCATTCATAATACGTACTAAAAATTCACGATCAGAACGGAAAGCATCTTCCGCCGACCATTGCACAAGTGGGAAAAGTTTTTTCGCGTATTTTACCGCTTCAACCGCTTGCTCAACAACTTGATCGGGTGATTTTTTCAGCTTATACTCCATATGAATTGGAGATGTTGCTAAGAAAATATGGATATGTGGTTGTTCCGCTACTTTAATAGCTTTCCACGTTGTATCAATGTCCTTTTGCACACAGCGCGCAAGACCTGTAACGATTGAATTTTTGACAGTACCAGCAATACGGTTAACTGCTTCAAAATCACCAGGTGAAGAAGCAGGGAAACCTGCTTCTATAATTGAGACACCTAGGCGTTCAAGTTGCTTGGCGATTTCAATTTTTTCAGCTGTATTTAAATTAATGCCAGCTGATTGCTCGCCGTCGCGTAATGTTGTATCAAAAATATCAATTTTTCGCACTAGCAGTCACTTCTCTCACAACTGTTTCTTTACCTTCGTTGATGAATGGCATCATAGCACGTAGTTTAGCGCCAACTTCTTCGATTTGGTGGTTTGCACCAGCTTCTTTATATTTCGTGTAGTCTGGACGACCGTTTTCATTTTCAGCGATCCAACGACGAGCGAATGTCCCGTCTTGAATGTCTGTTAATACGTCTTTCATACGACCTTTAACTGATTCGTCGATGATGCGTGGACCTGCAACATAATCCCCCCACTCAGCTGTATCTGATACTGAGTAACGCATTGTAGCCATACCGCCTTCAAACATTAAGTCAACGATTAATTTTAGTTCGTGTAATGTCTCAAAGTAAGCAAGTTCTGGTTGGTAACCAGCTTCTACTAATGTTTCGAAACCAGCTTTTACTAATTGAGTTGCACCACCGCAAAGTACTGCTTGCTCACCGAATAGGTCAGTTTCAGTTTCTTCTTTGAATGTAGTTTCAAGTAAGCCGCCACGTGCAGCGCCGATACCTTTACCGTAAGCAAGTGCGATGTCTTTTGCTTGACCAGATGCATCTTGGTGAATTGCGAATAGTCCTGGAACGCCAGCACCTTGTTGGAATTGACGACGAACTAAATGTCCTGGGCCTTTAGGAGCCACAAGGAATACGTCAACATCAGCTGGTGGTGTGATTTGACCGAAGTGAATGTTGAATCCATGAGCAAACATAAGTACTTTACCAGCTTCTAAATATGGTGCGATTTCTGCTTCGTATACTGATTTTTGACGCTCATCTGGAAGTAAGATTTGAATTACGTCCGCTTCTTTGGCTGCTTCTGCAACTGTTTTCACGTCAAGACCGTCAGCTTTAGCTGCATCGAAAGATCCGCCTGGACGAACACCTACTACTACGTCAAAACCTGATTCTTTAAGGTTAAGTGCATGTGCGTGACCTTGTGATCCGTAACCGATAATTGCGATTTTCTTTCCTTTTAGTACGTCCTCGTTGATGTTTTGTTCATAATACATTGTAGCCATTGTTAAATTCCTCCTAGTATGTGTGGGTTTATTTTTTTGTCCAGCTTTAGACGCTTGCACTTTCATATAGAACGCGCGTCTGAAACCTTTCGTTTTATATGCAAACTATTTTAAAATAGAGAGCTGCGGATTAACGATTTTTTGTGCTTCACGAACAGATGCTGTAGCGCCCGTACGTGTAAGTTCTTTAATGCCATACGGACGAATTAATTCGATAAAGGCATCAATTTTTTCAGGATGACCAACCACTTGATATGTCACAACATTTTTTGCTGTATCGATAATTTGTGGACGGAATGGTTCGACGATTGAATTCATTTCAAGCCGAACATTTGGTGGTGAAATAACCTTCACAAGCGCTAACTCACGAAGCACGATTGATTTATCGGTAATATCATTGACTTTTAAGACGTCAATTTGCTTCGATAATTGCTTCACGAATTGTTCAATTTTGCTTTCATCTTCAACATGAACGACAAATGTCATTTTTGAGAAGTTTGGCTGCTCTGTATGACCAACTGTGATGGATTCAATATTGAATTGACGCTTCATAAGTAAACCTGTTACACGGTTTAACACACCGCTTTGATTAATCACTGTTACTGTTATTACTCGTTTCAATTCTTTTTCACCCCAATCATTTCATGTAAGCCCTTGCCTGGTGCAACCATTGGGTATACACATTCAAGCTGTTTTACGCGGCAATCGATTAACGCTGGCTCATCTGAGAGAAGTGCCTCACGGAAAATACTCTCCGCTTCATCGATTGTGTTAATGCGGTAACCTTTAATGCCGTATGCATCCGCTAATTTCACAAAATCAGGCTGGATTGGCATTAGTGAAGATGAATAACGCTCTTCATAGAATGTTTGTTGCCACTGGCGCACCATTCCAAGACAGCTATTATTTATAATCACGATTTTTACTGGTAAGTTAAATTCTTTTAATAGGGAAAGTTCTTGTGCAGTCATTTGGAATCCTGCATCCCCTACAATTGAAACAACTTTTTTGTCTGGCTTCGCAAATTGGGCGCCTATAGCGGCTGGGAAGCCAAAGCCCATCGTACCAAGTCCACCAGACGTTACCCATCCGTGATCATTATTCAGGCGGTAATACTGTGCAGCCCACATTTGATGTTGACCAACGTCTGTTGTAACAATGGCTTCACCTTCAGTGATTCTATGCACAAGCTCCAATGCCTCTTGCGGTAGAACTTCTGTGTCGCCAGCTTCTTTGGAATACCATAATGGATATTCGTTCATGTGATCTTGTAAATAAGAAAGCCACTCTTCTGTTTGCGGACCTTTAAAATCTTTCTTTAGTAAAGATTTCAGTGCTTCTTTCGCATCCGCTACGATCGGAATATCTGTCGGTACATTTTTTCCGATTTCCGCAGGGTCTATATCGATGTGGATAATTGTTGCGTTTGGTGCAAATGTTGCTAAATTCATAGTTAAACGGTCATCAAAGCGGGCACCGATATTTAGTAGTAAATCGGCTTTTGTAATAGCCCTATTGGCAGTTGCTGTGCCGTGCATCCCCGCCATACCAAGGAATAATTCATGTTCACCATGGATTGAACCAAGACCTAGTAACGTGTTTATCACTGGAATACGATATTTTTCAGCAAAAGTTGTTAATTCCTCACGAGCATCCGCAAATAGTACGCCTGCACCAGCAAGTATTACTGGATTTTGCGCTAATGAAATCGCTTGGATTGCTTTTTGAATTTGTAAATAGTTCGGTTTGTATGTTGGTTGATAGCCAGGTAAGTAAATCTCATCTGGTGCTTGAGGTGGGTTCTCTACATCAAACAGCATTTGAGAAACGTTTTTCGGGAAGTCAACAACAACCGGACCTTTACGACCAGTATTCGCGATATGGAACGCTTCTTTTACGATACGCGGGATATCATTTACATCTTGCACTTGATAGTTGTGCTTGGTAATTGGTGTTGTAATTCCCATGATATCTGCTTCTTGGAAAGCATCAGTACCGATTACTGAAGTCGCCACTTGACCTGTGAAAATAACAAGTGGGATGGAGTCAATCATTGCATCTGCAATACCTGTTACTAAGTTCGTCGCCCCAGGACCACTTGTTGCAATTACGACACCCGTCTTATTAGACACACGTGCATACCCTTCTGCAGCGTGAATCGCACCTTGTTCATGTCTTGTTAAAATATGGCGGATTGGATTTTTGTACATCGCATCATAAATTTGAAGTACAGCACCACCCGGATAACCAAAAATAATATCTACACCTTGATCATGTAGCGCCTGTACTAAAACGTCGGCACCATCTTCAGGTTTATAGGTTTGTTCAGCTTGTGCTTCAACTAATTCTTCTTTTTCATTTAACGAAATATTCGCACTCATTAAAATACGCCTCCCTCATTTAGTTAAAAATAAATACTATTTCAAAGTCGTGAAAATAATAAAAAGCCTTTTTCTCCGCACGCAAAGAACAACCTTACGTAGGGATGAAAAAGACTTTTCATGGTACCACCCTTGTTTATAGCAAATATTTGCTACCTCGCGAATAAATGAAAGCATTTATGAACCAATGCAATAGTGCATCCAATTCGGTATCATAAATCATTTATTCATTAATAACGAGCACTTCGATTATGCCCGAAGCTATCTAATGGCGATCACGCGTTTAATAGCTCACTCCGAGGGGATGTCGGATCTAGTTGTATCGCCGGCTTCCAGCACGACCGGCTCTCTGGTAGATACAAGGCTCTAGAACCTTTAACCTCATCAACGTTTTAAAGTATTTTATTTTCTTTTAGATTTTCATCACGCCGCCAGTAGAGGCGCTTGTCACTAATTTCGAATATCTTGCTAACCAGCCACGTTTGATTTTCGGCTCAAAGACTGGCAATTTCGCTCGACGTTCTTCTAAAACTTCCTCTGAAACTTCTAAGTTAATTGTACGATTTGGTAGATCAATCGTAATAATGTCACCATTTTCGACTAAAGCGATTGGACCGCCTTCCGCAGCTTCTGGTGAAATATGTCCAATAGAAATACCACGAGATGCACCTGAGAAACGCCCGTCTGTTATTAACGCAACTTTTGTACCTAACCCTCTACCTTGAATAGCAGAAGTTGGAGCAAGCATTTCAGGCATCCCTGGGCCACCTTTAGGTCCTTCATAACGAATGACGACTACGTGACCCTCTTTAACTACTCCGTTATCAATATTTTCTTGTGCTGCTTCTTGTGATTCAAAGACGATTGCTTCGCCTTTAAATACCTTAATTGAAGGATCTACTGCACCAACTTTGATAACAGAGCCGTCTGGTGCGATATTTCCGAATAATACCGATAAACCACCGACTTGGCTATAAGGGTTTTCTTTTGTACGAATAATTTGATTATTTGTAATATGGTAATCCTTTACAAGGTCACCCATTGTCACACCTGCAACAGTTGGACGGTTAGGATGAATTGCGCCAGGAATATGTGCTAATTCATTAATGATTGCACTTACGCCACCAGCTTTATTGATATCATCCATTGAAACATCAGAAGCTGGCATGATTTTTGCTAAGTATGGAACACGCTCTGCTACTTTATTAATCTCTTCAATGTTGTAATCAATTTCCGCTTCATTTGCGATAGCTAATGTATGTAATACAGTATTTGTAGATCCACCCATCGCCATATCCAGTGCAAATGCATCGTCGATTGCTTCTTTTGTAATAATATCGCGAGGTTTAACGTCTTCTTCTATCATACGGACTAATTGTTTTGCCGCTTCCTTAATGAGCTTATGACGCTCATCAGATGTTGCTACGATTGTACCGTTACCTGGAAGAGCTACTCCTAACATTTCCATTAAGCAGTTCATCGAGTTCGCTGTAAACATCCCTGAACATGAACCACATGTTGGACATGCGTTGTTTTCAATATCTAGTAACTCTTCTGCAGACATATTGCCTGATTTATGAGCACCAACACCTTCGAAAACAGAAGTTAAAGAAAGTTGTTTACCTGATGCAGAAGTACCTGCCTCCATTGGACCACCTGATACGAAAATTGATGGTACGTTAGTACGAACTGCTGCCATTAACATCCCTGGTGTAATTTTGTCACAGTTTGGAATGTAGAACACACCGTCAAACCAGTGTGCATTGATAACTGTTTCTGCGGAATCAGCGATAATTTCACGGCTTGGTAATGAATAACGCATACCAATATGCCCCATTGCGATTCCATCATCTACTCCAATTGTATTGAATTCGAATGGGATTCCACCCGCTTCGATGATTGCTTCTTTGACAACATCTGCAAATGTACGTAAATGAACGTGACCTGGAATAATGTCGATATAAGAGTTACAAACCCCAATAAATGGTTTGCCTAAATCTTTTGCTTTTACTTTGCCAGTTGCATATAAAAGACTTCGATGTGGCGCACGATCTACGCCTACTTTAATCATGTCACTTCTCATTTTCAAACGCCCCTCATTATTGCTATCGATTGCTGTATCCGTTTCTATATACAAAATGTTCTGTCTTTTTAAATTTTGTTAATAATCAAGTGCACTTTCATGCGACTGTCTGTTGAAACGAATGTATTAAATTGTTGTTATCATAGTACGAAAAACAGGGTCTCGTCAACACTATTTTTTGAATTGTTTAAACAATTCAAAAAATCAACATACTTTGAAATCGTTTTCATGCTGAATAAGCATAGCTTTTATCTCGAATTGATAAATATTTTGACATTTCAATGAAATTTAAATTTTTTAAAAATAAACAACATTCAAATAGTGGATTATCCATTTCTGTAGTGTTTAATGCACAAATAATTTCTTCAAATAGTTTGTCATGAACACATCATCTGGGTCATATTGAGCTCGTAAAGCTAAAAACTCCTCTACATTTGGATATAGTTCTCGCACATATCCTGCTGATAAATGATTTTGTTTCCCCCAATGCGGACGTCCATTATACTTCTTCATCATCGTATGTACCCATTTGAAATAGGGCTCCTCCGACATTCCTTTATACATATGAAAAGCAATAAACGCTGATTCCTCCCCTTGTGTTGGACTTAAAAATCCTGCTTCCCCCGCTGTTGTACGGCATTCTAAAGGGAAATGAACATTGAATGCACCACTAGTAAAGGTGTCGTGTATTTCCTCCATACATGCCTCAAATTGTGTTAATGGAATTGCATATTCGCTTTCTTGGAACTTTACACTACGAGGGGACGGATAAATTTCATAGCTTATGCCTGTCTTTTCACCTTCCACGACACTAGCTGCAGATAACTTACTTATAGTACCGCTTAATGAAGGCCTCCATTTACAAAGTTCTGAAACCGCAAAGAACGCGCCATTTTCGACTATTTGTAACTTCAGTGTTTCAACCCGCTTACTCCATTCACTTTGAAAAACAGGTGCTACAGCATTCATCCTCTTTACTTGAATCGTTTCACATCCAGGGAAATAAAACCATTCAATATGCCGATTGCACCGAATATCTGCCGCAAATGTTGTAAGTCCATTTGATAATGGCTCTCGGGTTCCTACATAATGTAAACTGTAAAGTGGCATTACTTTAAGCGTCACTTTCACAAGTACCCCTAACATTCCAAGGGATACATGCAACGCCTCAGAGAACGCATCCTCTCCCCGTGTATGCTCCCTGTATTCTCCTGTACCATCCACAAAACCCCAACGCATCACAGTAGAAGATAAAGAACCCAGTGTTACCCCTGTGCCATGCGTCCCTGTAGAAACCGCTCCAGCAATTGTTTGCTCCTGAATATCTCCCATATTAATGAGTGCAAAGCCATGATTCGCAAGCAATGGTCCAATTTCATATAAATACGTCCCTGCCCATAATGTTGCCTCTTGCTTCTCTTTGTCGAGATGAATGAGGCCGCGTAATTCATGTAAAGATAACGCAATATGCTCTGGCATAGCTACCGCACTAAATGAATGCGCTGCACCCGTCACACGGATTGTTTTCTTCTTTTCGCGTGCACCCTTCACAATTGAAGCAACTTCTTCTATAGAACGTGGCAAGCACATTTCTCCTGGATATGAAATCATATTGCCTGCCCAATTCGTCCACTTACCGCCATCTCTCCACTTGTCTACAGAAAACATTGTCCATTCCCCCTATATGTTGTGTATGGTCCTACGTACTTATCCCCTCTTACCCCGTGTAATACTTGAAATCTTTCACAAAGTTCACCCGCCTTCGCATGACGGAAGTATATCGTGTCACCGATGTCTACCGCTCTTTCTTTCAGTAGTATCGGTGTTTGCACTTCTCCAGCTCCTTCTAAATCAAGAAATGCAAAATGAAATGGTTCATAAAATACTGGTAATCTATCAGCTCCTATTGCTCCTGAAGCCGTATAACCACCGCCATGACAAACGACAATGTTCTTATCAGGCTTTCTGGTCACACATAGCGCAAAACCAGCAGCCTTTGCTAACTGCAAATGGGTAAATTGATCAAAAAGCGCTGGTGCATAAAATGCAGAACCAACTGTGATTTCTGTCACTTCTTTTTGCTGTGCTGTATACGTCATACTGCCCGAACCACCTCCGTTTACAAAACGTAAATCTGGAAAGTATGCTTTTATATGTGCAATGGCAAATCTACGAAACTGCGTAACTTTCTTTTTCGCTTGTGCTTGCATCGCTGCAATTATTTTTCCCTTTACTGCACTGATGGGCTTGTTACCCACTCCTGCAATTTGTGCCTCGTATCCCATTGCCCCAACAACCTTGATATAAGGTTCATTTTTCACATATTCTAAAAACGGCGTAAGTTGCTCCAGTGATTGAAGCGAAGAACGTTTCGTACCGAAGTACAACATTTTAAAGTCCGTTGACATATTCACATCAATACAAATTGGTACTGTAACGTCCATTTCTCCGCCAAGCTTTGCTAAAAATGCAACATGCTCGGGTCTATCCACCATAAACGTTACAGTTTTTCCTTCTTTAACGAACTTCAATAAATACCGAACAGATGCTTCTTCCATAACCGGATATCCAAGTAATACATCATCAAAATCTTGTTCCAATAAAAAAATAGTTTCAGCTGCCGTAAATGTCATCCACCCTTGCGTATTTTCAAGATGCTGCCGCAAATAACGCAAGACCTCCACTGAACGTACAGATTTTGTTGCAATGCGTATCTTCTTTTGCTTACAAGCTTGTTGCACCGTCAAAATATTTTCATCGAGTGCATCGAGGTCCAACCATGCAAAAGGACGCTCTATCTTCGTAAATACGCGATCAAACCTTGTTGTCATTTTAATAACCACCTTTTTTACATATGTTATATGCATTAGACATATTTGCTAAAAACCCTTTATTTGAACATAAAAAAAGCAACCGTAAGTGACTTTGAAAATGTCTTTACGATTGCTTTAATATAAGATTAGCATTTTACTCACCTTTCTAGTTATTTTTCACGAGATTACGATACGAATAAAAATTCAACAGCTAAGTTCAGCATAACTACCATATGTAGTGCAGCAATGACCAAACCTTGACGATCTAAGCGTTTCATAACAGCCATATCCATAATTACCACCTCACCTTTTACACATTATACCAGTGACAATGTTAATTTGCAAAATAATCTGAATATTACAATAAGTTCATTTTTCTGACAAGACACCCCTGTTATGGCATGATAAAAGTGTATAAATACCTAAAGGAGTGTGGAATAAATGAAAAAAGCTTTACTTGTAATCGATTATACGTATGATTTTGTAGCAACTGACGGAAAATTAACATGTGGAGAACCTGGTCAAGCATTAGACAATCATATTGCTGCACTAATTGAGCAATTTATTGACGAAAAAGAAATGGTCGTATTTGCGAATGATTTACATGAGGAAAATGACAACTATCACCCTGAAACAAAACTATTCCCGCCACATAATATTCGTGGTACTGCTGGACGAAACTTATATGGCAAAGTAGGCGAAACCTATGCTGTACATAAAGAAAAAGTTTTTTGGCTCGATAAAACACGCTATAGTGCATTTGCAGGAACGAATTTGGCTTTTCTTTTAAAGGAACGAAACATCGAAGAAATTCATTTAGTTGGTGTTTGTACAGATATATGTATTTTGCATACTGCAGTGGATGCATATAATCAGGGTATTCAAACTGTGATTTATGAGAATTGCGTAGCAAGTTTTGATGCTGCTGGACATGACTGGGCGCTAAGACACTTTGAGCATACATTAGGAGCTAAGGTTATAAAGTAATTATGACCAAAAGCCCGATAATTATTATACAAAATTAAAAACAGCAATTTTACGTTTAACATCTTCTTATTAGGGCACAATTAAGTAATCGCCATTATGTCTAATATTTAAAGGAGATGAGTGATATGTTTAGCTTCATTTGGTTTTTAATTATCGGAGGCGTTCTAGGTTGGCTCGCTGGTGTTATTATAGGGAAGGACGTTCCTGGTGGCGTTATCGGGAATATTATCGCAGGGATTATCGGTTCTTGGATTGGCAGTATGGTACTTGGTAACTGGGGCTGGCAAGTCAGTGATTTCTACGTATTCCCAGCGTTAATTGGTGCGATCGTCTTAATCTTCATCGTAAGCCTTGTTTTAAAAAGTATGAACAAAGCAACATAAACATGCAAAAAGAGCTATCCATTTTGGGTAGCTCTTTTTTACTTAAAGCATTGATTGTATCTTACTTATTTATGTATTGGGTAACACCGCTTCTTTGATTTCAGTATTAAAACCATTATATAAATTATAAAAGTATAATACATCCTCAACATACTTATCACTATGATTATAGTTGAACACAGCTCGTTTTAAATCGCCACTTGCTGCACCGTATTTAGATAAATAATTCGCTGCACTGTAAACGGCATCTTCGATATCATATGGGTCTGCTTTGCCATCTCCATTAGCATCAATGCCATAACCACCATACTTTTTAATCGTTGCTGGATTTTTCAATTCAGATGATGAAATATCCCCTTTTCCAAGACCTGAACATGTTGGATGGTCCCATCCAACAAATGTACAAGGCATAAACTGCATATGCCCTTCCGCTCCTGCTGGTGATACGAGAGATTTCATCGTCGAAAATCTAGTTTCAATTCTATGATGAGCAGCAAGTAGCGTCCACGGTACACCGTATTTTTCTTCGGCGGCTACGTATACCGAAATATATTCTTCTGGAATTTCAATGTCAAAATTTTGCTGGATTTCAGCTAGTGCTTTACGTTGTTCTAATTTTTCGAAGATCGATAATGTTTGAAGCTCTTTCCACGCAAAAAAAGCGAGCACATACGCCGTAATGGATACAGGGATGAGTAAAAATATCATGCCTAGTTTTGTCGCTGGTGAAAGGAATGGTTTTTTTTGTTTCTTTTTCTTCATATGTCACACCTATATTTTTGTAGTTACCTTAAATATTAACAAATTTTAAGGGTGTGTGCGGAAATTTTTTAAATAACTCCATTTCTCCTATGATTATAGTTGAATAATAATGGGGAAACCTATAAAATAAGTTTTTGTTTATATAGTCTTTGGATAAATATAGGAGGTAAATTTATATGTGGAAGGATTTTAAAGCGTTTGCGATGAAAGGCAATATTGTTGATTTAGCGGTTGCTGTCGTTATTGGCGGCGCATTCGGTAAAATTGTCACATCCTTAGTAGAAAATATCATTATGCCATTAGTCGGTGTACTAACAGGTGGCGTTGATTTAACAACAAGCTTCGTGTACGGCTCAGGAGATGCACAAGTTAAATTAGGTGTATTTTTACAATCCATCATTGATTTCTTTATCATTGCCTTTGCAATTTTCTTAGCCCTAAGACTCATGGCAAAAATTTCCCGTAAAAAAGAAGAAGCTTTAGTAGAAGAACCTACGCCAGCACTAGATGCAAAAGAAGAATTACTTAAAGAAATTCGAGACCTATTAAAAAAAGAACAAGCCTAGAGGAAAAAGATTTTATACAATTAAGGTGTATAAATAAACCGTACTTGATTTTTGCTCCGAGCGGACGCTTTCCGCGGGCTTGGCTTCAATCTCCTCGTCACTACGTTCCTGCGGGGCTTTCCGCTCAAGCTCATCCCGCTGGAGTCGCCACTCTCCGCAAAAATCAACTATTCTCCATATAAATGACGAGGCGACAAGCTGAAACAAAAATAATATTCTATTAGGGCTATGATAAAGTGCTAATAAGATTATAGGGTTTCTCATTTTTTATGCTAGGCAAGACCCGCCACGTAGACTTCTGTGGGAAAGCGAGACAGGCGAGACCCCGCAAAAATTGCACTTGTGCAATTTGAGGAGGCTCGGCGCTCGCCCACGAAAAGCGAAGTGGTGGTGCTTGCCGTTTTTACAACTATACAGCGTTATGCAAACAACACCGTATTTGCATACAGTCAGAAGCAATTGCACAATGCAATTGCTTTTTTTATTCCAATTAAATCTTTAAACATTTATAATCTCTTTAATTTTCTGAAATCACCTTGTTCTTCTTGTATTAACATGGTAAATTGATAACAATTATAGAGAATACTATATATTTTGATGATTGCGTTATTTACTTACCCTGTAAGAAGTCGGGCCCATTAACGATACGTGGGCCCGTTCTATATATTGATGAAGAAAAGAGTGACGTTATGACAAACAAGCGAAGTATTGAAACAAAGTTAGTGCAACTAGGTAATTTAAGTGATCCTTCAACAGGAGCTGTCAACCCACCAATCTATTTATCGACAGCTTATAAACACAATGGAATCGGTGAATCTACTGGTTTCGACTATACACGTACAAAAAATCCAACACGTTCGATTTTAGAGGCTGGTATAGCAGATTTAGAGAGTGGCGACGCGGGCTTTGCCTGTAGCTCTGGCATGGCAGCTATCCAACTTGTGTTATCACTCTTTAAACCTGGTGAAGAATTAATCGTTCCAGATGATTTATATGGTGGTACATATCGTCTCTTTAATTTCTTTAAAGAAATGTACAACATTAATCCTGTCTACTCAAAATTTGAGTCGGTAGAACAAGTAGAATCATTAATCAATGAAAATACACGTGCCATTTTCATTGAAACGCCAACAAATCCATTAATGCAAGAATTTGATTTAGCTATTTACGCAGAGCTAGCACATAAGCATAACGCTTGGCTAATCGTCGATAATACGTTCTATACACCGTATTTCCAACGCCCAATTGAATTAGGTGCTGATATCGTCCTACACTCAGCAACAAAATATATAGGCGGTCATAATGATGTTTTAGCAGGCTTGGTTGTTTCTAAAGGTGCCGAACTATCAGAACGAATTGCGTTTATCCATAACGGTAGTGGCATGGTACTTGGCGCAATGGATTCTTGGCTATTAATTCGTGGATTAAAAACAATGCACCTTCGCTTAAAACAGCATGATGCAAACGCTAAAGCAATTGCAGCTTACTTAGAACAAGAAGAACTTGTAACAGATGTATTATATACAGGTCAAGGTGGAATGCTTTCGTTCCGCTTACAAAAAGCTGAATGGGTAGATGCATTCCTACGCAATATGAAGCTTATTACTTTTGCTGAAAGTCTTGGCGGTGTGGAAAGCTTTATCACCTACCCTGCTACGCAAACACATGCAGATATGCCTTATGAAGAGCGCGTTGAGCGTGGTGTTTGTGACCGCTTATTACGCTTCTCTGTAGGAATTGAAGAAGCTGAAGATTTAATTACAGATTTGCAGCAAGTATTTGATACGCTTAGAAAAGAGGCCTAAAAGTTATGACACAACATATTGAAACAGCATTAATTCACGCGGGTGTGCGCGATGGCTTTGCAAATAAAAAAGGTGCCGTTAATGTACCTATGTATGTATCGTCAACATTCCACCAAGAAAGTATTGATGAATTCGGTGAATATGACTACGCTCGCTCTGGTAATCCTACACGCGATGCATTAGAAAAGGCAGTAGCAGAGCTTGAAGGTGGAGTTCGTGGTCATGCGTTTGCTTCTGGTATTGCTGCAGTATCAGCAACGTTAATGCTATTATCACAAGGTGATCACATTGTCATTACTGAAGATGTTTATGGTGGTACCTATCGTTTCGTAACCAAAGTACTTCCACGTTATGGCATTACACATACATTCGTTGATTTTACAGATTTAGCAGCGGTTGAGGCAGCAATTACACCAGCAACAAAGCTATTATTTTTGGAAACACCTTCAAACCCAACCCTAGGTATTACGGATATTCGAGGCGTTGTTGCAATCGCAAAGCAATATAATTGCCTTACATTTTTAGATAATACGTTTATGACACCGTTACATCAACGTCCGCTTGACCTTGGCGTTGATGTGGTCATTCATAGTGCGACGAAGTTTTTATCAGGACATTCAGATATTATCGCAGGACTTACGGTAGCAGCCGACGAGCAACTTGGAAACGATTTATACTTCATCCAAAATTCTTTTGGCAATATTCTAGGTGTACAAGATTCGTTTACATTACTCCAAAATATGAAGACGACGGATGTACGTTTTAGTCGTTCATGTGAGTCTGCGCAAAAAATCGCCGAATTTTTAGACGCAAATCCATTAGTTGAGCAGGTGTACTACCCAGGGCTTGCCTCACATCCTGGCTACGATGTCCATCATGGGCAGTCTACTAGTTCAGGTGCAGTATTATCGTTCCGTCTACCAACCTATGAGAAAGCTAAGGCACTTGTAGAAGCAATGAAAATCCCTGTATTTGCAGTATCTCTTGGCGGTGTGGAATCCATTCTTTCATATCCAGCGAAAATGAGTCATGCCTCAATGGAGCCTGAAGAACGTGAAAAACGCGGAATCACGGAAGGCCTATTACGATTCTCTGTAGGCCTAGAGCATGTTGATGATTTAATCGCTGACTTTGCACAAGCATTAGAAATTGCTGCGAAGGCATAAGCACAACATCTACTTTATGAAATAGGAAAAAGGTGACTCAGATTTCGTTCTGAGTCACCTTTTCCCTTGTTCGTTTCTTTATATCTTTTACTAATTGATAAGCTATAATACAATAGCCGATTACCAATATACTAAAATAATTTTTCGTACTATACTGTCCTGAGGCCTTTAGCCATACATAAGGCAAGACTGTAATCAGTAAGCCCGAAATAACCTTTTCGGTAAATCTAAAATGCCATTTTAAAGGTTTAAATACCAATCCCAAAATATTTAAGCTGTCACTCAAGATAAACAAGCTGAAAATGATAGATAAAGCTTCTTTATTTATTGGATTATTTTTTTAGGAAATTTATCATTAACAGTTGTTAATATATATTGTTGTAGTTCTTCCTGCTCGCTAGCACTAAGTGTTATAGTATGAGAATGTGTAAGTAGTGCATCTTCTAAAAAAAACGTAAATGGTATGGTTAGTATAGTTTGACGAGAGCTTACTAAGGGCGTCTTTTCCTCAATTGTATAATAGTGAGCGACCTCAGTTTCTAAGTAATTACCATTTCGGTCAAACACATCAACTATCACATACCGCGTACTGTTAATCACGCCACGCACCATTTTTTCTGTAGTATAAGCGTTGACCTTATGAAAGCCGATTGTTTGTCCTCTTTCTTGTACTTCCTCCACATAAGCTTCCATCGTTTCTTTTTCTTCTTTTTCCTTACATCCACCCAATAATAGACTCAGCAGACATATTACTAGAACGAATACTAGTTGACGTCTGATATACATGCCCATAAACTAACCACTTTGTACTTTTGATAGTACGCGGTATAAATAATCCCCATGCCCTTTTGCAAGTAAAACTTCCTGTGAATTATTTATCCAATAAAACGTAAACAGCAAGCCACTCTCATTCAAACCTGTTGGACTATGGTCCCATGAATCACGCAGCTCATGTGTAGTTAAATGATAAAAATAACGTTTATGCAAAACTCCTGTATAATGCTCGAAATAATCTTGTGCGATTAAATTATGAACAACTAAGTCAGTCAAACCCGTCTCCTCAAACATCTCTCGAGTAATTGCTTCTAACGGTGTTTCTCCTTGTTCAATCGTACCTTTAGGTATTTGAATACCCGAGCCTTCAGTATTTTGCTCAAAAACTAGTACTTGTAAACGTCCTTCATGTTCTCTCGTAATATAGCCATATGCTTTTTCCACAACTTGCATAACATCATCCCCTTTTGCACTCTATTATGCTATGATAACTAAAAATTCAGAATTGAAGGTGAATATTAATGACACTAATTATACGTCACATGACGCAAGATGACATCCCTTTCGTGCAAGAAATTGCCAAAATTAGTTGGCATACTACCTATGAAGGGATTATTCCAAGAGCGATTCAAGATAAGTTTTTACAAAATGCTTATAGTATAGATCGATTAATGCAACGCCTCCAAGGTAGCCCATTTTTTGTAGCTGAACTTAATGGAACACTTGTTGGCTTTGCTCATTTTTCTAATACGAAAGAAGAACAAGCAGAGCTTTTTGCCATTTATTTAATGCCGGATTTACAGAACCAAGGTATTGGGACAGCACTTTTACAGCATGGTATCCATGTGCTAGAAGATGCTGAAACGCTCACTGTTTGTGTAGAAAAAGATAATCTGACGGGTATTCATTTTTACAATGCGAAGGGTTTTAAAATCTTGGATGAGTTTGAGCATACATTCGATGATCATGTTTTAAAGACGGTACGGATGGTACTTGAATTACGAGAGGAATAGTGTGATTTCATCTGCAAAATATTTGTAAAAAACGTGTTACAAATGCCGTAAAGGCAACTGTAACACGTTTTTAACGTTATGAATATTCGAACTAATTAGAAAGCGATAAGTCCTTCTTAGCATCTTCATATGTTTTAAGCTGATTTCGACCACTTTCTTTAGCGACATAAAGAGCTTGATCGGCTTTATCAATCAACGATTCAATCTTTGATATATTGTCATAGGTAATTGATTCAGCAATACCAATACTCACCGTTACATGAATGAACTTGTCCGCCAATTCATACGGATTTGTTTCAATTGCTCTTCTTATTCTTTCGGCTATTCTCATAGCGCTATCCAATGATGTACTTGGAGCCAGTATAACGAATTCTTCCCCACCATATCTTGTAACAATATCTGTATCGCGTACGGAATCCATCATTATTTTGGCAACATGTTTCAGTACCTCATCACCAATTAGATGGCCATAAGTATCATTAACCTTTTTGAAAAAGTCGATATCCAGCGCTATACACGAACAATAATCCTCGTTTTTTAGACACTCATCAAATACTAACTCCCCATGCTCTATCAGATAGCGTCGATTATACAACTTCGTCAATTGACAGGTAATAGACAGCTCCTTCAATAAAATGGTATCCGCTTTCACTTTAGCGCTCATTTGATTGAAGGCCGAGCAAAGCTCTTGAAATTCATTCGCATATGGTGCAATTTGCTCTTCATCGATTTTATAATCATAATGCCCTTGTTCAACATTTCCAACCCCTTCTAGGAGTTGTTGAACAGGTTCTTCTATTTTCCGAGTAATATAAAGCATAATTTTTATCGTAAAAAATGACCCTAATAGAATAAAGATTGCTAGCAATACAAATTTCTTTATCAAAGGCATATAAGCTTCCCATACTTTTAACTCTGAAATAATATACCATTTCCCTTGGTTAATTGTTTGACTTTTTGCCAAAACCCAATCGCCCTTTGCATTTTTATAGCTTGCTGGCGATTGGGTTGATTCATCCTTTGCCAGCGCTAAAGCGTGCTCATCAATTATAAAATTTTTCGAGAATATATCTTTCTTTTCCTCGTCCACATTTTGTTTTTTTGAAGTGACCTCTGTTAACAAAACTCCATCTTGGTTCACGACATAAGCACGCCCTAAAAAACCAACTCTTGACTCATGAAGTAAGTGATCAACTATATTTAACTCCATTGTTCCAAAAATGACACCGTTAAACTGCTGCTTTTCATCAAGAATAGGCGACGCGAAGGCAATCATAGGTTGATTTGTTACTTTACTAATAAGAATATCCGTTATATGTGGCTCTTTTGTTTTTTTCGCTACTTGGAAATACTCCCTATCATTCACATCAATACCAACACCATTTTTACTATGATCATCGACAGTATCAAATTGAACGATTCCTTCTTTATTGACAAATATTAAATCCGAAAACTCCGTATTCTTTTTAAATTCTTTAAAGTATACTATCGACTCTTCATAATTATAGTCTTTAACAATATCCAAACTAGCAATCATATGTATATCCATCGAGCGCTCAGTCACCCAACTATCAAAAAAATAGGCTTGAGCGTCTAAATAATTCGTCATTTCTTCATCTTGATGCTTAATCGTTTGACGATATTCAATATAAAAGGTAGGAATAAAAATAAATAAGCTTATAATAACCGTAATAACAATTAGCCATCTACGTAGCTGGCTTTTTATAGTATTTTCAAAATTAATATTTTTAAAGATTTTCAAAAAATCCCCCCGTAAAAGCCATACCTATATATTTTCATATTGGGCTATAATCTCATTAAACACTATCTTTTATTGTACTCTACTTTCGGATCGATATAAGTTACCCTTTTATTACAATTTTGTTAACAAACCCACTAAATCCTACTCTCAATTTATTTATTTCTTCCGTCAATATCTCATAACCTACCGATCTTCGCTAAAATCAATTTTTAGAATTCTATGTATACATAAATAATTCTCTTCTAATGATAGGGGGCACTAGTTATTTTGCTACTAGTACCCGGCTTATACTTAAATGCTATCTCTAGTGAGGAATTTTTGGAATTGTTTTAAATCATTCGCTAAAAAATCGTTGGAAAGTGACGTATTAGCTGTTTTGATATTTTCTATAAAGTTAGAAAGGGATGTTTTATCAAGATTGCTAAAATGATTTGGAATTGTCGTATTTTCAATCATTTTTTTCCATTCAGCATAATTGCTGATTTTCTGTTGTACCAAATGTGGCTGATTTTTATATACATTTTTCGCCAAATTATCATACTCCTTAAAAGCAGCTATAAGAGCGTCGTAATCTTTACTTTCAAGCGCAGCCTGTCTTTTTGCTCTATTGGCTTCCCATTCCTCTGGATATGCTTCTTTTATGATATCACCCATATTAACATTATCATCTGGCGCACTGTTTAGCGGACCTTTCTCAATGGCAAAAGTATATTTCTCATCCTCGTTTTTCACACCATTAACAGCAAATTTCGCAATGGTCGTCATAGCGTCCATATAATCTATTGCTTGTTGACCTTCTAGATAATTATCCGCAATATATCGTGCTTTTTCTAAGCCAAGTGAAATCATAGCCTGGCGTTGTTCTTCAGTCATATCTCCAACATCTCGAAGTAAAAAGTTTTTAGAAATTGTAGTGAAGGTTGCATCACGTACTTGTTGACTTGCCCCCTCTAAACTATCTTGCAATTTACTATTTGTTTGGATATGGGGAATAATCAGTGTACCAACATTATGGTGGATTGATTCCTCAAATTCCGCCTGTTTCTCTGCACGAATAGCAAGTTCCTCCTCACTTTCAACATAGTGAAGTTTGCCTCCATTCACAAAGTGAGATGCTATTTTTTGGGCTATCTCATCTGAAACTTCTCTAAGTTGAGATTGCTCACCAAATAGATCACGTGCCTCCTGCCCAATTGTTACTGCATCTTCATTTTCTGTAATGGATGATCTATTCGTTTCCTTTGCCTGCGACGCTACATTCATTGATTGATAAAGAGTTACTGAGTTTGTGTGTGATGTGACTCTCATAGCATTCAATTCCCCCTTGAATATATGTACTACTATAGTTTATCGGTAAATTTATCCATTTATTGAATAGAAATGTCTATTTATTTCACATAATCTTTAGTCAATTCTCACTTGATTTCATGTATGCAAACTAAGATCAAATAACTCAATTGTTACTAAATACATAAGGATTAAGGAAATTGAACTCTACTTTTGTCTAAAGTTCCTATGAAAAAATCCAAATTCTAATAGCTAGAATCTGGATTTCAGTTACTGAATATTCATATCATCTATTTACTTTATAAAACGATTGCCGTTATTGACATCCACTAGAGCTAAAATGCTAAGACTGATTCCTACAATTTATTGCTCTTCCTTAATAAATGCACTAATAGCTGGCAGTAATTCTGGATGTAAAGGAAGTTTTGGATTTGCATATGTTGCTATGTTCCCTGCACGGTCTGTTGGTGCATCCTTTAAAACATGATTCATCCCTTCTACGTTTAGAAGTGTCGCATCCTCTTTGGCTTTCTTTAAAATCTCTGCATCAGTAACTGTAACTTGTATATCATTCGTTCCTTGAACAATCAATGTACGATTCTCGAGTTTTTGAAGAATGCTCGCAGGGTTATATTTTAACCACGAAATCATATAAGGTTGTATGGAAGGTCTAAACAGTCCTTGTAACTCTGCTGATACATTCTCGACAAGCTCACCTTTTTTTAGTGAAGCTAGCGCGTTCTTTGCTTCAGCTGCTAGCGCTGGTGTTAACTGACCTGCTAACTGTTCAAGTAATAATTCATCTACTGCTCTACCCGCACCTGCAAGAGATACAAAGGAATCCACATCTGTTTTTTGCGCTGCTAGCATACCGATTAAAGAACCTTCACTATGCCCCATGACATGTACGCTTGTAAATGCATCGTTTGATTGGAGATACTGAATAATTTGAACCGCGTCTTCTGCAAACAGCTCGAATGATACGTCCTCTTCTTTCGTGAATAACCCTATATTATCGCCTACTCCACGCTTATCATAACGAATTGTCGCTATACCTTCTTTTGCTAACCCTTCCGCTAACATTTTGTAACTGTCATTTTTCAAACCTGCAGCTGAGTTGCCATCTTTATCTGTTGGACCGGAACCCGCAATAATCAGTGCAACTGGCGAAGGCTTTCCCTCTGAGGCCGTTTCTAATGCTACTTTTAATTCCCCATTTTCAACGGGTATGCTAATTGTTTCATAAGTGACCGGCTGTTCTTCATATCTCATCAATGTAATTGGGAAAGTGCCACCATTTTGTGTGAATGTCGCCTTAATTTCTTCACCTTTTAATTCACCAGTAATTTTAATAACCATGCCTTGTAAATCTATAGAAATGTCTACTTGATCGCCATCGTACGAAAGACTTTGAAAAGGAAGACCCTTCACCCCCTGTGCAGGTACTGATAGCGTGCCAGCTTCTTTTGTTAACTCCACAATAATCGGCAGTGGTGTATTCGGAATTTCAATATTTCCAGTCCATTTCCCTACAAACCCTGAATTCATTTCACTCATTTCGTTCTTCTCCTCCTTCTTTGTACAAGCAGTTAATAACAACACAACTACACTTAAAAATAATATTCTTTTCATAAGTCCCTATCCTTTACCTAAAAATCACCACTATTGGCAATAAAATTTACAATCGAAGGCCAAATCCCTCTCTTACATGCTGTATTAATTCGTATGTATGTTGCCAACATGTTTATTACATTCTAGATCCGAACCTCACCTCCAAAATGAATTTTTTCACAGCTAAAACACATCTGTTATATAAATGGTATTACAGACGTGTCCTTAAAGTCAAATTTTTCTAAAAATATATAAATTGATACCCATTGCACTTCATATTTGCCAATGTATTATCTTTAGATTTATATCCTAATTTTGGCTTTGAATTGATGAAGGACTTCGCAGCAAAAAGAATGTCTGTATCTCCAATGCTGGATTATCTCTAAATAAGAAAATGATTTTGAGATAGAAGGTATAAGAAGATACTCGTTAGCGATAGATGTAGTATTTTTCGCCATTATTTATGACCAAATTATTAGAGGGTCTGGTCGCTTTTCATAACTAAGCAACTAATACTATTCATTCTTATAAGGCTATTAACAAAAAATAAATCCCTACTTTTTTATTGCAAAGTAGGGATTATTTTATGTTATAGATTTGTCTTTTGCACAAAGTACTACGTTTAAGCATATGGAAAGCAGCTTTATCATCCCCATACTTCTTTCAATGTGTTCCTAAACAAATCATCTAGTTTTTCAGTAGGGTCATCAATTTCAACTGTGAGTGTTTTAATATACGCTTCAAGGCGTATCATTTCGCTCTCCAAGAACTCATTGATCACTGTAATTCTCGGTTCAATATCTAATTCATCACCAATTATCTTCCGCTCTAAAAGTTTGTCTATTTCAGTTCGCAACTCGCCTTCTGGTACCATGGATTGTAATAATTCATGAAAATCGATTGGTGGAACTGTTTTACGCTCTTCAATCCATTTACAAGCCAATACTGGACGAAGAACATAAAAATATTTCTTGATTTTCACTTCTGTCCCTCGCAGGTATTCGCGATAATTATTTTTCGCCATATTTAAATAGTGATACAAGCTAGCGTTTGGATAGAATACTTCTGATTCTAACGATCGCAAATTATCGATAAATGAATACTGCTGAAAATAAAGTATATCGCTTCTCATCCATTCTAATAGAGGAGGATTACTTTTTCTAAAAAGCCGTAATGCTTTTGTGATTTCCCAACCGCTTATATCCAACAAATCATTAATTGGCAACTCAATTACATCTCTCTTCGCGCCAATCCCTTGTGGGTCAATAGAAAGATACCACTCTGGTTGATGAATATAAATAAAACGAACATCATAATCGCTGTCTTTTGAAGGAAAACCCCAAGCCCGACTTCCTGATTCTACAGCATATAGAACCTTTATTTGATACGCTTCTTCTATTTCTATTAATTTATTTTGAATGATCTCTTTCGTACAATACACTTCCCTAATACTATAAATTTTGAATACACCTATATCACTAGAACTAATATCAGATGAACTTTTACATTACTATATCCTATCCTCTTAGCTTTAACCTACGACTGCTTAAAAGATTTTTCATGTTGAAGTAGCCATTCTTTTCTCCATAAACCACCTGTGTAACCCGTTAATTTTCCGTTTGTACCAATAATACGATGACATGGAATGACAATACTTAATAAATTTTTGCCATTTGCACTTCCTACGGCTCTGATAGCTTTTTCATTTTGAATGGAAGCAGCAATTTCCTTATAAGATCCTGTTTCAGCGTAAGGTACTAACGTCAAAGCATTCCAAACCTTTTTTTGAAAATCCGTACCTTCTAAAATATATGGAAATGTAAATACATATCGCGAACCTTTAAAATACTCATGAAGTTGCTCCATGCAGTCTACCAAAACCTTTGGCGTTTCATCTTGTTTCACGTTTACTATTGTTTCTCGTTCAGAAAACATGATTGAACTGATAGCTTCATCTGTACCTATAATCTCAATTACGCCAATTGGAGATTCGTAATCTAATTTATACTGTCTCGTCATATAAAGACCTCCATAAATAAAAGGTAGCATATGCCTGCCAACCTTCCCAATGTGTTTCAATTTCTTTAAGTTCCTCTATTGTTGGTTTACGATTTAGTCCTAATTGGCTTTTTAATGCGTTATGAAGACCCACATCCGCAACTGGAAAGGCGTTTGGATCGTGAAAGCATTTCATCATTACATAATCTGCTGTCCACGCACCCACCCCTCTAATCCCCATTAAAAATTTTTTGACTTGTTGAGTATCTTCTTTTTGAAGCAACATATCTTTTGTCAATTCACCACTTGCCATACTCTTCGCAATGTCTATGATATATTCAGTCTTCCTACCAGTAAATTGAAGTCCTCTTAAATCATCCTCATTAACAGAAACAATCCTTTCAAATGAAGGGAATAACCAATATGTTTCTCCTCCAAAAGTTAAACATTCCCCATAATGTTCAACAAAGCGTTTTTTTAACGTATACGCGAATGTTAAGTTTATTTGTTGTCCCATTATCGCCCATACCAGAGCTTCAAATAAATCTGGCATACAAATCATTCGTAATCCGTAATATTTGTGAGTCAGAGGCTGCAAAATTTTATCATTACTTGCCATTTCATAAAAACGACTCAAGTCCCTTTCTAAGTCAAACCATTCACAGATGTATGCTGCAATTTTTTCTCGAATGCTTTTGGTCGGTGTACCTAATGGAAAGTCAACTTGAATAGAAGTTTGATCACAGCCAATTTTACATAAAATTAATTCTCCAGCTACCTTTAACAATTTATTTAAATTATCACCTTTTATTTGATGTAGCACTTCTTGATCAGACCTGCCTAAAAACTTTAAGCACTCCCTAAAATTGAATTCCAAGGGTGTACAAATCTCAATATATGATTCATAATCAAACCAATTCATATCTGTAGCTCCTTATCTATGAAGGTTTCGATATTCACTAGGTGAACAATTTTTAAATCGGCGAAATACTTTATAAAAATTTGATGGGCTTTGAAATCCACTATCATAACAAATTTCAAGATTTGTTCGATCTGTATTTATAAGAAGATTTGAAGCTTTATCGATTCTTATTTTTTCTAAATAAGTACGTGGCGTTTCGTCAGTTTCTTGTTTAAATAATCGTTCAAGATGAAACGGGCTAATACCAACATGATTGGCAATATCTTGTAGTGTTAGATTTTGTTTATATTCATTAATCAAAAAGGAGGTTACAGTTCTAATTAATTGTGTGTGCGGCGAGTGCTCAACTTTAGGCTGACACCTTTTACAAGCACGAAAACCAGCATTTTCAACTTTACGGATGTCATGATAGAATTCCACGTTAATCCGTTTTGGCTTTCTTGATCTACATGAAGGACGGCAGAAAATTTTAGTAGTTTTCACTGCCGTAAAAAATAGTCCATCGTATTTTTCATCACAAGCAATGATTTTATCCCACATTTCATCAAATGAAAGATTAATGCTGTCAATCATCGAATTCACCGTCCTATTTAAGTTAGTCCTCATATAAAAATGAAGTATCCTGCGACTCCATTATTAGTGTAGCATTCTTTGTTAGATAGGAAATAACTTTATCTGACAACGCATTGCCAAAGCTAAAACGTTTAACGCCCAACTCTTGAAGAGCTTTACAATTAGTTAGTCTCGGTAAAGATAGTAAGTTAATAGGGGCATCTACAGTCAACGTGATTTCCTTAATCTCACCATAATCGATCAATCCAGGGACGAATATGCCACTAGCTCCACTCTCCACATAAGCCTTTGCTCTATTTATTGTTTCAAGGAATGGTCTCTCGAGTTGAAGGTAAGTATCCGTTCTTGCATTTACATAAAAGCCTTCATAACCATGTTTATCTAATGCTGTTCTAATATCTGAAAGAAGATTACAATGTTCATTTATTGCTCTTAATCCTTTTTGTTTTTTGAGTGAATCCTCTATATTGATTCCAGCAACACCAACATCTGCGGTTCTTAATACATTTTCTACAATGGTTTTCGTGTCACTACCATAGCCTGCCTCAATATCTGCTGAAACAGGTATTTTTACATTCTCTGTAATCGTTTTGATGATTGCTAAATGTCTATCAAAATCAATTAATTCCCCGTCTGCATACCCAAGTGAATTGGCTATTCCCCAACTTGTTGTCCCAATTGCTTTGAATCCTGCCTTCTCGAGGGTTAATGCAGATAATAGATCCCAGGCATTTCCTATAAATAATAATTCTTGTGATGCATGTAGCTGATTGAACTCCAGAATTTTCGTCATGTTAATTCCTCCTAATAATTATTAGTCATCATATTAACAGGGAATCTACATGCATTTCGTCCTCATTCTTGCGCTTATGGTCTACTTAGGAAAATAACATATCAGCAAAATAAGACAGGTGGAAAAATGTGCAATACTTTTTTCCACCTGTCTTTGATTATTATTTTTCTTTAACAAAGATACCCCAGACTGTTTTAGAAACACATGATAATGTCCCCGATTTCCAACTTAGTTAAGAATTAAATACAACCAACTTCTGTCAATTACAATAGTTTATTGGTAAATAAAATCCAACAATATTACAAAGATATTACACCACAAAATAAAGTTCTAAAATACTTTTATAAAAGCACCGATTTTCTACTTCGTGATACAAATTCCATTTTTACTTTTGAGTTATTACGTAACACAAATGAAAAATTAAATATCGTTATTTTGTGATAATATTATTTTAGTCAAAAAAGTACTAGATTTTTGAGAGGAGTAAGTTTCCAGTGAAAAAAAAGTGGTTACTTCCAGTTTTTGCATCTTTCATGTTTTTTACAGGTGTTGGAATAAATGATGCAGAAGCAGCGACAATTACAGAATTAACAAATACAGCAAAATCATATATTGGAACTCCCTATAAATATGGTGGTACAGATATCAATACGGGTATTGATTGTTCAGCCTATACACAAATTGTATTCTCTAAATTGGGAATTTCATTAGATCGCAATACAAGAGCACAATATCAACAAGGTACTTCTGTATCGAAAGCTAATTTACAAGAAGGCGACCTAGTATTTTTTAATACTACAGGAGCCGGTATTTCTCACGTAGGCATATACATAGGAAGCGGTAAATTTATTTCATCTACAACAAGTTCAGGTGTTGTAGAAGATAACATAAACGATCCATATTATTGGGGATCTCGTTACATAGGTGCAAAACGAGTTGCAAACTTCACTGCACATGAAATGGAAGAAGTTAAAGATGCAGGAATCGATTTTAGTATATACGCATCACGTGGCGAAGTAGCTCTTCAACTTGCTAAAGCCTTAGGATTAGATACAAGTAACACAAATTCAAGTTTCCCAGATGTCAAACCATCTTCTAAGTATGCCGGTGCTGCGGTAGCCCTAAATAAACTTGGCATTTTTAATGGCGATTCGAATGGGAAATTCAATCCAGGCTCTCCGCTTACACGCGCTCAACTAGCAAAAGTATTAGTTGAAGCATTTGATTTACGTCTACAAGGACAAGCAGAAAAATTCACAGATGTTCCTAGCTCTCATTGGGCAAGTAATTATGTAGCAATCCTTTCTTCAAATAAGATTACGACAGGAAAAGGCGATGGTACATTTGGGATAAACGACAAAGTAACATTAAAGCATTTAAATGTCTTCTTGGATCGTTTGACTAAATAATTCTTCTATTATTAAAGAAAATTTTGCTCTTTAATGTTATTTGTACCTGATTTTAATCGAGGCATTGCTTGCAAACAAATTTTTGGTATAGGAACAAAATATCATATAAAACTTCGAAGGGTACTTCTCTATCACATAGTAGAAGTACCCTTCTTTTAGCCATTTTCCTTTAAAACCTTACCTATACTGGTATGGCTGTTCAGATATACAATCTAAAAAGCCCAGAATAAATTCTGGGCTCGAAAACACTAAATGCTTCTAGCTGATTAAAACTGTCGGGCTTTCGCTTCACTTCTCAAGAGTCGGTTATGCAGAGTAATCTCCGTTTCACCATTTACTTGAGATTTCGAATGCTTAATCCTTGTCCAGTTACGGTGGATTTTTTGAGATTTTGGGTCTAAATGTTCAGGCCTACTCATGCTCCATCCTCCTCATCAATTTAGACTTCATCAGTGAAATCTTTATTATTATGGCTACATTACGTAAAACTATACAGTCAATTTATTTTTTCTGCACTTTAACCTTACCTAGTGCTTTAGATCATTTCAATTTTCGAATTGCCGAACTTTAGATTGATTTTAGTTAACAGGTCTGAATTACAATCAATTACGATATGAAACGGAGTTGGCGGAAATATTACCGCTCCATGATCTCTTTCAATAATCCACTCCTTTATTGCACTATCCAAGCATTCAAGGAATGTATCTAATTCTTCTTCATCATGTAAGCAAATCATGTCAAAATCCTTAATAAATAAAACATATTTGTTACTCTCTGGCCACCCAAATTCAGTAAAACATTCCTCAAAAGCATCCCAATTATAGCCAAAGTAATCTGGGAAGTTTAATTTTCTTGAAAATTCCTCAAATAGACTTTGTTTGTCAGTACATTTTATTCCCTCAATGATTGTAGTGAACATACCTGCATCTTTTTTGTAAACTTCATTAACTAGTTTAAATTGATTAATCAACTTTTCAACGTCAAATGTAAAATGTACATATGGTTCATTTAGACAGTTAATGTTTTTTACAATTACTTCCATTAAAATCACCTTTACTATTTGCTAACATTAATTCAGTTGTGCCGTATCCACTAATCCCTCAGAATGTCATCTTAACTCTAATAATGTATCTTATCAATCAATGAAATCTCAGCTGCTTTTTATCAAGTTTGCCTAAAGGTGTATAGGGCATACTAGCAACGAAGACAATAGCTTTTGGCATTTGGAACCTCGCCACTCTTGGACGTAACCATTCCAGTAGTGCTTCTTCCGTGAGTTGAGTATTTAATGGCTGTACAAATGCCTGCAACCTTTGTCCAAATTGCTCATCGTCAATACCGATTACGGCTACAACTTCTACTTGAGAATGTTGAATTAGGACTTGCTCAATTTCAATTGGATAGACATTTTCACCAGCTGAAACCACCATATCATCTGTTCGCCCACGTAAAAAATAGTACCCATTTTTATCTCGAAAACCTAAATCACCAGTTTCAATCCAGTACTTTCGTTTATTTTGCATTGACCACCTGTTTTTAATGCAAAACTGACCTACTGTATCATCTTCAACTGGATTATTATTTTGATCCATTACCATTAATTGAACACCCTCAATTTTTTTACCAATAGTGTTCGTTGCATATCGCAAGTCCTGTGGTGTTGCAATCATATTCAAACCGGCTTCAGATGTTCCGTAAAGATTGTATAATACCCCGCCCAATTTACTAAAAACCTCTTCTACAAGCTTTGGATTAAGCTCTGCACCGCCCGAAGCAATACAAGTAAGAGAAGTTAAATCGGCCGCATTGGTTTTTAACATTTTATGTATCATTAACGGCACTACTGAAACTACTTCAACATTATGTTTACGAATGAGCTGACACGCCTCTTTCGCATGAAAGCCCTGACTAATAACAACCTTCTTTCCTAACGCAATACACGAAATTAAGATGGCTATCCCATACCCATGGAAAATAGGTGTTGCAATATATGCAGTTTGACATTTGAAAAGCTTCAATTTTGTCAATATCGCTAAGAATGGATTTAGAAAATTAAAAAGTGATGGCTTATGAGCGACTTCCTTCGATTTCCCTGTAGTCCCACTTGTCAGCAGTATGATTTGACCGCTAGAACATCGTGGTAATTTGTATTTATCATCAATCCTCGAATGCAACAATTGATTGATTGCTAGTAGGTCCTTATGGTAACTCAAAATCTTATCTTTCATGTACTCCGAATCTTCAAGAAAATGACTCAGTTCAAAATCATAGATCAAAAAATCAAAGTTATGCTGATGAACTAATTGTTTAAATTGCAT
This sequence comes from Lysinibacillus sp. NPDC097287, assembly GCF_044761695.1. NCBI lineage: Bacteria > Bacillati > Bacillota > Bacilli > Caryophanales > Bacillaceae > Lysinibacillus > Lysinibacillus sp. NPDC097287. The sequence continues at coordinate 444,771 of NZ_JBIWCX010000002.1, read as the reverse complement.
TTTACTCATTTCTGTATTGAGTAAATATATGTCTAATCCTAAGCGTGACGTCGCAAAAATGGCTCTCACCATTGAAGCATGGTTTCTACATAAAAAAGCTACTTTTTGTCCTGCTTTCAATTTATATTTGTCTTTGAAAATAATTGCAAGTTTTTCAGCCTCTGATTGCAATTGTATAAAACTGACAGTTTCATCACCATCTACTAACGCAACCTTATGACTATAGGTTTCCCCAGCTATTTTCAACAAGGTCATCATATTTATTCCATTATTAATAATTGAAGCTATTAAACTGTATATCCCTACTGGCGTAAGTAATTTCATATGATATAAAACTATTATTAACCTAACGATCACCCTTTCCCCTCCTTCTCAAAACGGTAGGCATCACAGCTTCCCAAATCCCTCTAAAGAGGAGCGATGCCCACTGCCCAAAAATTAACCACCACGGTCTATATATCTTCTTTTTGGTATACATAGATTTACAGATAATTTTCGCCACATGACTGGGGCACATAGCTGGCATTTTTTTATATGCGGCTGTTGGCGCAATCATTGGCGTTCTCACTAACGGAAGATACAGAGTAGTTGTGGATATTCCCATTACATTCAGCTCTGGTAATGCTGAGCGAAACCAGGTGTCAAAGGCTGACTTTGAAGCCTGATATGCAGCCCAGTAAGGCATTGGTAGTAACAAAGCATTAACTGTCGATATATTGATAATTTGACCGTTATTTTTCTCAAGTAGCGGAATGACAGACAACATCAATTGAACCGGTGCAAGATAATTGATTGCTATCGTTCTTGTAAAATCATGATAGCGATTTAGTGAATGCTTTATAGAGCGATTAATTGATATACCAGCATTACTAATTACGATATCTACGCCTTTTGGTAGTTGATGAATAAATAAAAGTAACTGCGCCATCTCCTCCATATTTCTTAAGTCTGCCCTAAAAATGCTAACCTTCGCAGTCTTCTTTTCGATTGCATCTTTAATTGTTGCGAGCTTTTCCTCTCTTCTTGCCACTAAAATCAAATGAACATTTATATCAGCTAATAGATACGCTACCTGCTCACCTATCCCTGAACTAGCACCAGTTATCAGAATTGTCTTTCCTTTTACTGTGCGTTCCAGCTTCTCTTTATTTAAATTCGTTGAAAAAAATAAAAATCTCTCTAAAAGATTATATTTAAGCATACATAACAAGCCCCTTTTCGTGTTATTACACGGTAAAAACAAAGAAACAGATTTAATACAACATGCAACTTATTTCACATTTTGAATGATTAAGCTTGATTTTATTGTACATTGGTTGGAAAATAAATACATGTAGATATGCATGTATTCTGCAAACTTGTGTTATTTAATTTTAAAAGAGCATATAAGGGTTCAAAAAATTGATCCCATCTATACGTCAAAAGAATTTTATTGATAAACCGTACTTTCGGCATAAAAAAAGACCCAGAATAATTCTGGGTCCGTGGTCACTTATTGCCTACAATTGACTATAACTGGTTCGATTCAGCTTCAGATCTTTAGCAATAGCTATACAGAGTAAACTCTGATTTACCATTACATCTAAGATTTTTTGAAGCCTACTCCTTAATCAGTTGTGGCGGACTTTCCTGAGATTCTTGGTCTACCGGCTTCGAATTACTCATGATGCATCCTCCTCATCAAATTAGATTAATAAGAGTTACCTCAATCAGTATGAGCTGATTACAAACAATTTATACATAAACATATCGCTATTTTTTTCTCCGACGATATGAATCAAGAATACGCTGAGAAACTTAAGCGCCGTGATTAGATCGAGAAATGCTCATTAACATATCAAATGTTACACGTATTAATCCGTTAAAAAAATCCCTTTAGTTTAAGTACTGCCCTGTAATATTTAAATTCCACCTTTTTCGAAAACAAAAAAAGACCCAGAATAATTCTGGATCTCTTAACACCTATTGCCTACAATTGACTATAACTGGTTCGATTCAGCTTCAGACCCCAAGCAATAGCAATACAGAGTAAACTCTGAAGGACTAATTCACATGAGATTTTTTTGAAGCTTACTTCTTATTCAGTTGTGGCGGACTTTCCTGAGATTCTTGGTCTACCGGCTTCGAACTACTCATGATGCGCCCTCCTCATCAAATTAGATGAATAAGTGTTACCTTAATAATTATGAGCTACTTACAATAATTCTATACACGCAATGATAAAATTCCTCACTTTTTGTAAAATCAAAAACATTTCTCTCTTTCAACATAAATAATTTGAATAATTAGGGAAATCATATCAATCATTACTAGTTCCTCTAATTAATTCTCAATGATTTATAATAAAAACAGGTTATACTTTTTCAATTTTTAACGCTACTAGATTCATTGCTTCATTTACTAGTTTTTGCATTGTTTGTAGTTCATCATCGCTAATCTCTATTAGTTCCTCGAACATTTCAACAGACTCCCTGGAGATAAAGGCGATCTCTTTAATTGTTTTCATTATCTGCTGGGAACTAGAAGATAATTCTTCTGTACTTGCTGAAGCATTTAAATTATTTTCAGCAATGATCTCTGTAGTAGCTAGAATCTTTTTGAACATGGTACCTACTTCTACTATGGTTAAATTGGCATTTGAAAATTCTTCTGTTCCCTGATTCATGGATTCTACAACTATTCCAGTTTCTTCTTGAATATCCTTTACAATTTTTGATACTTCTGAAGAAGAGAGACGAGTTTGTTCTGCCAATTTTCGCACTTCATCAGCAACAACCGCAAAGCCTTTACCGTGTTCACCTGCTCGAGCTGCTTCTATTGCAGCATTCAATGCTAATAAATTAATTTGTTCTGAAATTCCTGTAATCACTTTTACAATGGTCCCAATTTCATGTGATTTTTCTCCAAGAATTTTTATCGCATCAAATGTTGCATTTATCGTTTTATTAAACTGCTCCATTTTTTCCATAGAGCCCTTTAACATATTGTTACCTTCTTGCGTCAATTCTAACGTTGTATTCGATTCTTCTGAAATTTGATTCGATCTTAGAGATAAATCTTCGATAGCCTGTGTCATATCTTCCATAGATACGGAGCTTTCTTCTATACCTACTAATTGTTTCTGTAATCCTCTACCTACCTCATCAATTGCTGCTCTTACAATATCCGCCTTCTCTGAAGCATATTCCCCGCTTTCAGCAAGATTTTCTCCTATTGCGGATACATTTTTTGAGTAAGAAAGAGACTTCTCTCTATCACGACTGAAAAAATCAATTAGTTGATTAAATACAGTATGGTCAGAACTTCTTTCCGCAACTTTGCTTGTGATATTCCCAGCTGATAATTCCTTCATTCCATTTATTATTTCAATACTATGAGGATGTTGTTTTACCGAAAAATATCGATAAGCAAAATACACTGATGTCCCCATTAAGATAACAATAATACATAATAAAATAGCTTCCATTATAAATACCCCCTTTTCTATCTATTGGTACTATCGTGATATAGAATGAGATACTTTTTCGATAAATGTACCTTTGAATTCAATTCTTTCAAGTATATTCCTAATTTGCACTTGTGCAATTTTAGAAGAAGGTTGTACTACTAACATATCTCTAAAACCTAAATTAGAATAAAATTGTATCGTTTGCTCCAACTGCGGTACAACTTTTGATGGGACAGGTGTTTGGTGAGTTGCATCTAAAACAAACGTATATGCATTTCTTGATACTTTATTAATCGTATCGTTTAAATCAATCAAATAACCTTCTACATCTTCCTCTCTTATTAGTCCATGTAGCTGTACATGTACTTCCTTCGAGACCTCATTTATCGCCATTTTGTATTTCTTCTTATCTACGACTATCATCTTCGATCACCTTTCCAGCTAAAATTTGTTATATGTCATTGTTACATTTGCATATTTTATGATAAGAGTCCAATAAAAAAAGCCATCCCAAATATAGATAAGGATAGCAAAAAATCGCTTATTATCAATATTCTTGGCAACCCGACTATCATTACCCAATGGGATTTAGACTCGTGGCTTTGCGTCCTTACCTTTCGATAAGTTTGCCTTTTCATTTAAGGAAAAACAGTACAAATATTACATTGATATATTATAACAGTATAAATTACTTGTCACTTTTTGTCGAACAAATTTTTCCTTTTCCATTGTATTTGATGCAAATAATATGTTCACGTCATGTCACAAAGTACTTTTATAGCGCTTGTTTTGTTTATTTAGCTGTTTTACAAAAAGATTCTATAAAATTCGGCTTAAATACTCCGAAAAACAATTTTTACCGTTTCGGGATAATCGGATTCCCTTACATATTCAACGACACCTTCCCTAAACTAAAATGAGCACGATACTTTACTATACTTAATGCTCAAATTCATTATTCTTTCACTGTTAGGTTCTTTTCTTGAAACACTTGTTTAGCGATGGTTAACGCATTTTGCACACGCGGGAAACCTATGTACGGTACTAGTTGTAGCAATGCTTCCACGATTTCAGTCGGTGTTAAACCAGCATGTAAACCACGCGTTATATGTGTTTTTGTTTGTAGTGCGGCACCTTGCGTGACAACGGCTGTGATCACAACTAACGCACGACTTTTGGCATCAAGTCCAGGTCGTGAATACACATCACCATATGCAAATTCAACAATCATTTTACGTAAATCTGGCGCAATATCAGCTAAAGCATCATGCTCCACCATACGCGTTGCCTCTTCTTCTGTCACATACTGCTTAATCGTTTCAAACCCCTTTGTAAAACGTTCACTCATTGTAAATCCCCCCACTAAATGGTAGCATATTTTTCACATACAAAGACCCCAATTCCACGTCTCCGGAAATGGGGATTGTCCTTCACATATGTAAGGTGCTCTTTTTCGATTCACCCTCTGGCTCTATCCGAAAAAGGAAAGTGTGTTTTTCATAGTGCCTCACGGGACATCTTTAATGAAATATCTATGCAAAAGTCACAAGGACATGCACGCAAGTAGAAAAGTGCATTTGCGCCCGTCAGCATGCGACAAGCGCTGGAGAGCCCGAAGCGACCTCGAGCATGCGGCGCAAATGCCTAGACATGAATTAGAGGCAAGCTTTGGCTTTCTCAATTTGGATTTTCACTTGATCAAAGCCAGTGCCACCTAATGAGTGACGGCGACGAACTGCCGCTTCTGGTGCTAACACATCGTAAATATCCGCTTCTAAAAGTTCGCTTTCTTTTTTCATGTCTTCAATCGGTAAATCCAGTAAGAAGATCCCTTTTTGAATACATGTGAAGACAAGTTTACCAGTCACTTCATGCGCCTCACGGAATGGCATACCTTTTGTTGCTAGGTAATCTGCAAGTTCAGTCGCATTTGAGAAGTCAGAGTGTACAGCCTTATGCAAACGCTCTGTGTTAACTGTCATTGTACGCACCATACCTTCAAAGATTTTAAGCGATCCAAGAATTGTATGCACTGTATCGAACATACCCTCTTTGTCTTCTTGCATATCTTTGTTGTATGTTAACGGCGTACCTTTTAAAACTGTTAATAAGCCCATTAAGTTGCCGTATACACGACCTGTTTTTCCGCGAATTAACTCTGCCATATCTGGATTTTTCTTCTGTGGCATAATTGATGAGCCTGTAGAGAATGCATCATCAAGCTCAATGAATTTAAATTCATCTGTTGACCAAAGAATAATTTCTTCAGCAAAACGCGATAAATGCGCCATCATTAATGATGAATTGCTTAAGAATTCGACGATGAAATCACGATCACTTACTGCATCCATAGAGTTTGCATAAACTTCGCTAAAGCCTAATAGCTCCGCTGATTTTAGACGATCGATTGGGAAAGTTGTGCCAGCCATCGCACCTGCACCTAGAGGTAAAATGTCAATGCGTTTCATAGATTCTGTAAAGCGTTGTTTATCACGCTCAAGCATCCAGAAATACGCCATTAAATGATGGGCAAAAGAAATTGGCTGTGCACGTTGTAAATGCGTATAGCCCGGAGCAATTGTTTCTACATGCTCTTCCGCTTTTTCAAGTAATGTTTTTTGGAATGCTTCAATTAAGCCAATTGCTTCTTTGACACGCTTTTTCAAGAAAATATGCATATCCGTTGCCACTTGGTCGTTACGGCTACGACCTGTATGTAATTTCCCGCCAACAGGACCAATCAAATCAATCAGCATTTTTTCTAAATTTAAGTGAATATCTTCATTCGCTACTGAGAATTCAAGCTCACCTGCGATTGCTTTTTCATGTAATTGTGCAAGACCACCAAGAATAGCTTCTACGTCAGCTGCTGGTAAAATACCTGTTGCGCCAAGCATTGTCACGTGTGCCACGCTACCTTCTAGATCTTCCATTACTAGTTGTTGGTCGAAGCCGATTGATGCACCGAACTCATCAACCCAAGCTTCTGCTGATTTTTGGAAACGTCCGCCCCATAGTTTTGTCATCACAGCTCACCTTTTCCTTCATATCTTATTGAAAAGGTGCAGTACAGCGCGAATGCTGCAATACACCTTTGTAAATTCATTGTTATTTTTTGTTTACAGAAGAGTTTACTACTGTTGGTAAGCCCCATAATTCGATGAAGCCAACTGCTGATGCGTGGTTGAATTGGTCTTCCTTCGAGTAAGTTGCTAATTTTTCACTATATAGTGAGTTTGGTGATTTACGTCCTTCAACGATAGCATGACCTTTGTAAAGTTTCACACGCACAGTACCATTTACGTATTGTTGTGACTCAGCAAGGAATGCTTGTAGTGCATCACGTAAAGGTGAGAACCATAAACCATCATAGATTAATTCAGATAATTTTTTCTCGATTACTGGTTTGAAGTGAGCTAATTCTTTTACAAGCGTTAAGTCTTCTAACTCTTTGTGAGCTGTTAAAAGAACTTTTGCACCCGGAATTTCATATACTTCACGAGATTTAATACCAACTAGACGGTTTTCTACGTGGTCGATACGTCCTACACCGTGTGCACCAGCTACTGCATTTAATTCTTGGATTAAATCTGCTAGTTTCATTTCTTTGCCGTTTAAAGCAACTGGTTTACCAGCAACGAATTCGATTTCTACAAATTCAGCTTCGTTAGGTGCATTTTCCACTGGAACAGTTAAGCCGTAAGCTTCTTCTGGTGGAGATACCCATGGATCTTCCATGACACCCGCTTCGTTTGCACGGCCCCATAAGTTTTGGTCGATTGAGAATGGTGAATCAAGTGTCGCAGGAATCGGTACATTATGTTTCATTGCATATTCGATTTCCTCGTCACGGCTCCAGCCCCACTCACGTACAGGTGCTAACACTTCTAAATCTGGGTTAAGTGCTTTAATAGAAACTTCAAAACGAACTTGGTCATTCCCTTTACCTGTGCAACCATGCGCTACTGCATCTGCATTGACTTCGTTTGCAATCTCAACTAATTTTTTAGAAATTAACGGACGAGAAAGTGCTGATACTAATGGATATTTTTGCTCATACCATGTATGTGCTTGTAAAGATACTAATGCATATTCTTCAGCGAATTCATCTTTTGCATCTACCATATATGATTCTACCGCTCCTACTTGAAGCGCTTTGTTTTTAATAAATTCTAGGTCTTTTCCTTCTCCAACATCTAGACAAACTGCGATAACGTCCCATCCTTGTTCTTTTAACCAAGGGATTGCTACTGATGTATCTAGACCACCTGAGTATGCTAAAACTACTTTTTTATTTGCCATGAAAAATGCGCCTCCAATTGCTCTATTCGATGTATGTTTATACATTCTATTAAAAGTTTATACACGAATAGTATCATGTTATAAAAATAAATACAAGTGCATTTTTATAAAAAATTAGACTTTTATGATTTATGTAAATAGTAAGGCATAACAATGTTTAAAGGCTCTATTCGAATAGGGATTCTTTTTACTCGAAAATACGTTATCTTCCTAAATCACCCAATGTATATGATATAAAAAAGATTCTGACATTGTTGATTTCCACTGCGGGCGGTTGCTTTCCACCCCAATCAACTAAATATGTAAATGAACATTACAATCTACTATAACTATGTAGACAGTACTTCCGAGGTGTCGAAAATGGATAAAGAAGAATCAAATCAGTGAACCTGAACAGTTAGAAAAAATGACAGTAGGTCAATGAATTATTAAAAGCAAATCTCTTACACCTCTTCGTTGAAATGAAACAAATTTATGCAAAATGTAACGAAAAAATGACAAAAGGCATCGAGAAGTCCATTCTCGATGCCTTTCATTCTGTGGATGAAGGATCTTGTCCATAAAAATTGAATTTGTAAATCGTTCTTAAAGATGTAGACACAGGCTCTTTCCTGCATGAGTAGCGTGGATTTTGCTAAATAGATAGTTCTTCTAAAATGTCTGAATAAGATCTGTCACTACCTTCTTACAAAATTAAATTGGACAATCCCCTTTTACTATCTCATTAAATACAAAAATCTAGTGAATTGGAGTGGAAGGTGGCGACTCCTAGGGAATCAGCGAGCAACTTGAGACCCTGCAGGAGCAGTGTGGTTTGCGACGAAAGCAAAGCGACGAAAGCAAAGCGACAGGAGCACAGCGACGAAGCGGCTCAAGGCTCGACCCCTGGAAAGCGTCCACCTATAACGGAAATTAACAGGTTCCTTAAACAACCAAACATCAACGTTCACAAAAAATGATTATCTTAATTGTTTTCAACAATATGAAAGATTCTGCAGTTGCAGAATCTTTTTATTTCTTATTAAAAAGTGGTTTTGCTAGACGTTCAATCGTAGCAGGAGCTAGCGCATACAGCCTACTTGTTAACCCCATAATACGTGGTAAATTCACCTCACGTACCGGACGCCCAATTGTCTTTATAGTCTCTTGTGCTACATGTTCAGGAGTAAGTAAAAAACGACCTAACGATTCTCGGTAACCACTTTCGTCATTCGCCTTGTCTAAAAATGGCGTATCAATTGGCCCTGGGTGAATGGCAGTAACGTTAATATTATACGGTGCTAGTTCCATACGTAAACCGTTAGTAAAACCGACAATTGCATGTTTCGTTGCTGCATAGACACTTGCTTTTGGTGTCGCAACCTTTCCTGCCTGTGAACCAATGAAAATAAGTTGGCCATAACCACGCTCCATCATTGGTGCAGCTAGACGTTTTGCCAAATACATCGGTACGGTTACATTTAAATCAACCATTTGGGCAATCGCCTCATCTGAAAGTTCAGGTGCAATACCAAACTTTCCAACACCAGCAGACAGTATAGCAACATCAATTTCAGGTAATTGAGCACAAACCTGATCAATTGCATCTAATGACGTTAAATCCGCTTGTATGACATTTGCTCCGAGACGCTCTAGCGCCTTGAGTGCTACTACATTGCGTCCGGTTGCATGTACTTGATGCCCCTCGGCAACTAATAATTCGGTAATTTTCAAACCAACCCCACTAGTCGCTCCAGTAACAAATATCGTTTTTTTATTCAAATTCATGTATAAACCTACTTTCGTTTAAACAAATAGACGCCCGCTTCATTTTTCTCCGCAGTAACAAAGTCATTTGCTTCTAAATAATCTAAATGTCCAATTGTTTTTGAAAGCGTCAACCCTAGCTGACGTTGGAATATTGAAGGATATAAGCGCTCTGTTAATTGTACAGCTGTTAATTGCTCCTCGCCTAGTAGCTCATGTACCTTCTTGGATTGCAGCTGCTGGCGCTCTAAACGCTTTTTAATAAGATCAGGTATATTTTCTAAATCCGCACCATGCCCTGTATACATCTTATTCACTGGTAATTGTCTTAGAATTTCGAGTGAATCATTATATTGTAGCAATGATTTTGTTCTTCCAAGCATTCGATCCAATGGTGGCTCAATTAACGGGTTGGGTGTGATTTTATCTAATAATAAATCTCCACCAATGACATTGTTTGTTCTCTCACTCCAAAAAATGAAGTGACTTTGCGCATGTCCAAGTGTCTCGATTGCTTTTAAGCCTGGATGGCCGGGCACCTCGTCACCATCATGGAGTATTTGAGTGAGCGGTCGCTCGCCGACAAGCTCCATCTCACGACGAACATGTACACTAGCTTGAATATATTCCCGTGGTACACCATGCTCATATAATCGCTCGCTATAAAATTGTTCATGATAATTTAGAAACTCCTCATCATGACGTAGCCATTTATCATTATATTCATGTCCAATAATTTCAGCATTTGGGAATGCATCTACCCAGCCAGCATGATCGGGATGATGATGTGTTAGCACGACTTGCTCAATATCTTGCAATTGATAGCCAGCTGCATGAACTCCCCATTTTAGCGCATCATACGCCTCCATTGTTTTTGGTCCAACATCAAAAATCGTTAGTGCATCGCCTTTGACTACAAATGCATTAACATCACCTACTGGATAGGGTGTTGGTATTTCGATTTTGTGTACCGACAAAGCTGTATCCCCCTCTTACTTAATGAATCTTCATTCATACTATTCTACAGGTTTTTTTCCATTTCGTCACGCTAGTGTTGACAGTGCACAAGTTTATCCCTATAATTTTGAATAATCTAAATTAAAAAAGGCTATGACGAAGCCAAGTATGCATTTGGTGAAGGTGTTGAAAGAGAGTGTTATATCTGCTGCAAGTAACACCACCCACTCCCACTGCTGAACCTACTTCTGAGCTGTTATGACAACATAACCGTCCCCCATTGCGATAAAAGGGTTTATGAGTTGTGCCCTATGGCAAACAAAGGTGGTACCGCGGAATGCAATAGCGTTTTCGTCCTTAATTTTAAGGACGGGAGCGCTTTTTATTTTATCAATTACGCCTCGGCGTAATTACGTCCAGATTTTGAATTGTGCTTACACAATTCACTCCTTTCAAAATCTGTGACATCCGCCGGAGGCTTAAACTTTATTCAGTCATCACTTGAACATCCACTGAATAAAAAACAAAACCAATTATACTTATTACCATCTATGGTGATAGGAAACATCTACTGAAGAAAGTTTAACTGGAGGTTTTTATTGTATGAAGAAAATTTTATTTATCGGTGCTGGCTCGATGGCCGAGGCACTTATGCAGGGCTGGATTAAACAGCAAGTTTTTAAGCCCCACCAAATATACATTACGAATCGTTCAGACAACGAGCGCTTACAATGTTTACATGACAAATACGGCGTGTCTATCCTACAAGACGATGAGACTTTCGCTCAATTAGATTCAATTATTTTAGCGATGAAGCCAAAAGATGCAGTTGCAGCTATGCAACTTCTACACGCTAAATTAGCTGATCATACGGCTGTCCTCTCTATTCTAGCAGGTATACCAATTGATACAATCATAGAAAACCTTGGCAATCGCCCCGTTGCTCGTGTCATGCCAAATACTTCTGCCACAATCGGGATGTCAGCAAGTGGCATTGCCTTTAATGAAGCTGTATCAGATGAGCAGCGTACAATATTCCTTCAATTATTAGAAGCTGTTGGTTCAGTGATTGAAGTAAAAGAAGATCAACTTCACGCGGTTACAGCCCTTTCAGGTAGTGGACCCGCTTATATTTATTATTTAATGGAAGCATTTGAACGTGTAGGCACAGAAGTTGGACTTGATAAAGATACAGTGCGTCTACTCATGACACAAACTTTAGCCGGTACTGCAGAAATGCTCAAACAATCCCCAGAAGAGCCAAACGAACTACGCAAAAAAGTAACTAGCCCTGGTGGCACAACGGAGGCTGGCATCAAAGCACTTGAACATTATCACTTCAATGACGCTATTGAAGCATGCATTAAAGGTGCTGAAGCTCGGTCTCGCGAACTTGCAAAAAGCAAATGATACAGGCAAAATACAGTATATCACCAAGAATTAGGAGGCATACCTTTGAATAAATTATTTGAACCTTATCAATTACAAAATATTTCTTTAAAAAATCGCGTTGTCATGGCACCAATGTGCATGTATTCTGCAGAGGATGATGGGCTTGTTACACCGTTCCACGTTGTGCACTACGCGACACGTGCAGCCGGTCAAGTTGGGCTAATCGTATTAGAAGCCACTGGTGTTTTACCAGAAGGACGAATTTCAAACAAAGACCTTGGCATCTGGGATGATGTACATATTGAAGGCTTAAAACAAGTCGTTGATGGCATTAAGGCATACGGCGCGAAAACAGCCATTCAATTAGCACACGCTGGGCGAAAAGCAACGGTTGAAGGTGAAATTTTCGCCCCTTCCGCAATTGCCTTTAACGATTCCTATAAAACTCCGACAGAAATGACTTTAACTGATATCGAAAAAGTCATTGAAGCTTTCAAACAAGCAGCGATTCGTGCAGACAAAGCTGGATTTGATGCCCTCGAAATTCACGGAGCACACGGTTATTTAATTAGTGAGTTCTTATCGCCTGCAACGAATAAGCGTACAGATGCATATGGCGGCTCACAGGAAAACCGCTATCGTCTCCTTCGCCAAGTAATCGATGCGATTCGTAGTGTTTGGGATGGACCGTTACTTGTACGTGTTTCTGCCGAGGACTATGCGGAAGACGGCACAACGATGGATGATTTCATCGTCTTTAGCCGTTGGATGAAATCTCAGGGTGTCGATTTAATCGATGTCTCTACAGGTGGTGTTGTCCCAGCCCGCATGAATGTATTCCCAGGCTATCAAGTACCACATGCAGAAGCCATCAAACACGGAGCTGGCATTCCAACAAGTGCGGTTGGTCTCATAACAACAGCCAACCAAGCGGAGGAAATCTTGCAAAACGATCGTGCTGATCTCATTTTCTTAGCACGTGTATTGTTACGCGATCCGTATTGGCCACTTCACGCAGCAAAAGCATTGGGTGAAGAAGTGACACCACCGACACCTTATGTGCGAGGTTGGTAAACACTTATTTAGGGATTCTATCGGCTATATTTCAAGTTCTATCAGCGATAATCTTAATTCTATCGGCGATTCTTAAGGATCTATCAGTAATTACATCGAATCAGAACAAACTATCTACTAAGACATGATCTAAAATAAAAACCGCTTTTGGCTATGCGCCAAAGCGGTTTTATAGTTAATTGTAATACTAAAAATCATACTCCGCATCTTTTTTCGTTCGAATTTCTGCGAAAGCATCGACTACCATCACAGTATCCTCCGCTAAACGTTCTAAGCGGAATAGGACGTCATCATTGATGATTTCTTTCCGTAAAAAGTCTTTTTCTTCTATAAATACATACGTTGGCACGATGTGTGCTTTCATATAAGCAAGAATTGGTTTTAATTGCTGTTCGACCATTAAATAATGTTTTGATGTACCAGCAGTAACGACTGTACTCACGACTTTGTCTCGGAAGGCATTCACCGGCAGTAAGTCGAAAATATTTTTTAATGTCGCTGGAATTGATGCTTGGAACGTTGGTGTACCAATAACAATTGCATCAGCTGCCATAATTGTTTCAGTCACATATTTTGTATCCCCATCGTATTCAAAGTAATTACGCCCATCACTAAATTCTAATTTGTATTCGGCTAAGTCCAGTAATGTCACTTCATGCTCAGGATATTTTTGTTGAAGCATTTCAACAACTTTCACCATCGCTGTTTTTGTTTTAGAGCCGACAATTGAGCCAGCTAGTGCTACGATTTTCATGTTGTTCGCTCCTTATTTCGCTGTATATTTTTTAATCGTTGGAAGAATGTCATTCCCGATTATTTCGATGTTTTTCATAATTTTATCGAATGGTACGCCACCAAAGTCAAGTTGAGCCATAAAACGTTGCATACCATATAGTTCAATTTGGTAAAGCATTTTTTCAATAATTTGTTCTTTGCTACCAACCATCAGTGCATCACGTGGGTCTGTTGATTGTGCAAATTGTTGTTTTGGATAGCCGCCACCACGAATTGCCTGGAAGCCACCATTAATATGTGGATACATGCCTTGTAATGCCTCTTGTGTTGTATCTGCTACATAGAATAAACTTGTTGTCGCAATCGGTAATGTACTTGGATCAAAGCCGCTACGATCTGCTGCTTCACGATACGCATCCACAGAAGCTTTGAAGTTCACAGCAGGACCCCCTAATGTAGTTAGCATCATTGGGATACCCATATAGCCTGCTTTAATAGCACTAGCCGGTGGGCCACCTACAGCTCGCCAAATTGGTAGGGAACCATTTTTTGGTTGCGGCAAGATTTGTGCACGATCTAACGGTGCACGGAATTGCCCGTTCCAAGTCACAATTTCCTCGTCATTTATCTTTTTCAGTAGTTCTAATTTTTCCTCAAAAATTTCTTCATAATCTTGTAATTCAACGCCAAGTAAGTGGTAGGCGCCAACACGAGAGCCACGACCTGCAACGATTTCAGCACGACCATTTGAAATTAAATCGATTGTCGCAAAATCCTCATATACACGAACAGGGTCAGATACACTTAATACTGTTGCAGAGCTTGCTATTTTAATTTTTTCAGTTGCTTGTGCGATAGCGCCTAAAACAACCGTATGTGCCTGCGTTGTAAAATACGTTTGGTGACTTTCACCGACACCAAATACATCAATGCCAGCTTGTTCTGCTAATTTACTAGCTTCAATTAGCTCATTAATTCGTTGTTGTGCGGAAATGCGCTCACCTGTTAGTGGGTTCGGGATATGATCCCCTAGTGAATAAAGTCCAAATTCAATACCTTTTGATTGATCAATACGATAGTTTTCCATGTTGTTTCGCTCCTTTAATCTAGTGGTTCTAAAATTGCTTCAATTTCTGTACGTTTACCTTCTAAAAATGGTGGTAAATCAAGTTCTTTACCTAGGTCTTCAATCTTTGAATCTACTGTAAAGCCAGGTCCATCTGTCGCCATTTCAAACAAAATGCCGTTACGATCTCTAAAGTATAAGCTTTGGAAGTAAAAACGATCGATAACGCCAGAACTGTCTAAGCCACGCTCTTTAATTAATGCATCCCATTTGTGTAATTCTTCAACAGTATCTACTCGTAATGCAAGGTGGTGGATACTTCCGCGACCAGGCTTTTCACTTGGCCCTTCTTGCTCTATAACAACAATCTCACCTAGTGTTTCTCCTTTGATTGATTGAAGGCGTGCTTCTTTGTCATTTTCCATAACGACTGTATAATCAAATAACTCCTGCAGTAAATTCACAGTGCGGCTTAAATAACGGACTGTCATTTCTACTGTGCCCATACCTAAAATACGATGCTCAGTTAGAACCTTTGAATCCTCCCATGCTTGCCACCCCGCTGGTGTCTCTTGCCCATTATGATTTAACAACACCATGCGTAAGCCTTCATGATCTTCAAACAATAGTGCATCTTTGCCTGCATACGTAGTAATTTCGCTATGCTCGACATCTAACAATTCAAAACGTTTCTTCCAGTACTCTAAACTTTCATAGCTAGGTACAAGTAATCCGATACGTGTAATGGCATTCGTCCCTCGTACTGTGCGACCTGCTACTGGCATTTCAAAAAAGGATAATTCTGTGCCGGCTGCTCCAGTCAAATCTCCATAAAATAAGTGATACATAGAGGGTGAATCCTGATTGACTGTTTTTTTCACACGACGTAAGCCAAGAATCTTTGTATAAAAGTCATTATTACGTTTCCCGTTTTTCGTTAGCATTGATATATGATGATGTCCGCTTAATTTGTTCATTATAGTTTCCTCCTACATTTCACTTGACTACGCAAGTGATAGTGTAAAAAAAATTACGTTGTCGGCAATTTTTTTTCCCGGCTATTCTTTTCTAATTTCGACATTAGTGTATATAGTGTTTTCATTTCTTCTTCAGTTAGAACATCTTCAAAAAATGAGGATTGAAAGTGAAGCTGACACGGTGTTGCTGTATCGATCATTTGCTCACCCTTTGCCGTTAGCGAAATCGTTTTTGTTTTCCAATCTTGCTTGCGCTCAATCAGTTCTTCTTTTTCAAGACGCGCGAGCATACGTGACATACCACCCTGCGTAACAGTAACTTTTTCAGCTAGCTCCGATTGTGTTAATGGAGCATATGTCTTAATCTGCATTAGCACATCAAATTGCGCCGTTGTTAAATCAAAGCGTTTTAGATATTCATTAGATAACTGATTACTTTGATTGGTAAAGCGCATCATTCGTAGCCATGTAAGTGAGCCCAGTGTATGTTTTCGCATTGCTTCGTCCCCCTCTCTGTGTTCTGTATTATCACTTTACCACGCAAGTGATAAATACGCAAGATAAATATCTCGAATTTGAGATATTTTTATTACCTCTAGAATTCTATTGATTCATTCTTGATAAATAAAACAAGGCGACTACCTGTTCAAAGCCGAACAAGAAGTCACCTATTGTTTTAGAAAGATATAAGTCACTTACTATATTTAGCAATTAAACCACACTCTGGCGAAAAGTAGTTGTCAAAAGAAGTTTCAACAACATTGTTAAATGTACTTACTTGGGTAGTGAATGTGTAATGTATAGCTCGAACAAATTCTTCATCCTTTTATGTGTCCCACGATCGAGTAACTTTTGAAGCTTTCTTAATCAACTTCTCAAAAGTATAGTTAACACCGTCTATTTCATAATTAAATATTTAATCCATTTCATTATACTCAATGAGCTGTTGATATTTTTTTGATTTATATCAGAGTCTTTAGCCACAACTCCAAATCGAATATAGCATTTCCCTTAATTTTGAGCAGGTTGGAGTATTTTCACCGAAATATAACCTCTACTACCTTCCATCGATTGAACTAGGAGATAGCCGTTTAATTCAATCCCTAACGACTTAAAAACTGTATCTTTTAAATAAATTGACAATGTATTTGTGGAATAATTGTCATTTAATAAAGATGGTTCATACCTTTCTGTCGCTCTTGCCCCACGGATTGGTCCTAGAAGCAACTGTGCATCGGCTGTTAATGTATAAAATCCTTCATCTCTTTTTGTTGTTTCTACAATTCTAATATCTGTTCCATCAATAATACCATTGACTGCATTCCCCTCTTCAAGGCTATAGTAGTAATCTAATTTTCCATTGTCGAAAGAAACAGAGCTAAAATGACTTCCCGGGACACTGTTATTAAATAAATGCTCTCCATATGCAAGGTCTATCATCGGATATTTTTCTTCAAAATAAGCAGTAGTTCCTTGACGATTGATCACGATATAACCTGGATTTTCATAAATTGAAGAGCGGATTTCAAAAGGCACTTCCTTAAAAACAACTAAATCCGTTGCTTGTACACGATAACCAGAGCTCATCCAATAAAATGTTTTATTGTCGTATTTTTCGATATTGTAAACACGGAAATAATTGTTTCGTTTAACAATCATTGAACTATATGTACCATTCGCATTTTTCTTATAAACTTTCACATCTTTTGTAAACGTCATTTTCCCTGTTTGATCTTTCACTACTTGTGCTCCATCCCAGTTAACTGTAGCTTTAGATTCTACTGGACTTGAGAAAATAACTAAACTCAAAAGGAAACCTACTAAGTATTTCTTCATTCAATCTACTCCATCTATGTTTAATTGTATTTCTAACTTAATTATAGCTTTTCAAAAAACTATTTGTCGCTACATTCTTATGAAAAGTCAAAAATATAACAGGCGCATTGATTTACCAATTTTCACTATTAAAGTGGGAGGTAAATTACCGCTACTAGCTTCTACATTTACGTGGTCAAGTATCATTTAGTATATGGGTAAAAAATCGTAACAAATGATAAGTATCAAACGTCTAATTTATAAGAAAAGGAGGTGTGTTTTTGAAAAAATACATAATTTTAATAACTGTTTTCTTAGGAAATCTATTGTTATGGGGATGTTCTGAAAGGGAAATTACCACGGTAACTTTTGATAATCCAACTGCACAAGAGATATTGAAAATGGATTCAGAAGCAGACATTTTTCAATGGGACAACACTATTTATCAAACGAATATTGATTGGGTAGATGGACTTATTTTAACAGAAGGTGATTTAGTTGGAGTAATAGAATATAATTCATCCAACTCAATTGATTTTAAAGATACTACTGCAAATATTTTACCAATTGGTACTGAAATCTATAAAGTTAAAGAACGTAATGATGTATTAATTGCAAAATATAAGAATGAATTGAAATACTATTTCCAATTAGTTGAAGGATAAATAATGGAGTTTAATGTAATCATTCCTTCCCCCTGCGACAGAAACAATAAGTATATTCGATTTAAATTGAATATGCTTATCAATATAATAAAAAACAAGAATCAAGTTAAACAAAGCTTAATTTATAAAAAAATGAAGCTATCCGAAAAGCAACAGACAGTTGACTTTTAGGATAGCCTCATTCAAATCTTACTTCAATAGTAGTGGAAGAAACTTGTTAAAATTCATAATGATACACGATTTTATAAAGTTCCATTAGTTCTTCATGTGTTGGCACTTTTGGATTGTTTCCTGGACTGCCGCTAGCAATTGCATCAACGGCCATCTTCGGAATTGCAGCATAAAAGGCATCTTCTTCAATACCCCACTGTTGTAAGTTCCCGATATCCATCTTTTTGCACATTTCCTTAATAGAAGAAATCGCTAAATCTGCAAGCTCGTCTTGAGTCAACGCCTCTCCTTCTTTATTAAAGAATTTACCGAGGTCAGCTAAACCATCCACACACGCATCTTTTGAGTATTCTAATACAGCAGGTAGAAGCATTGCATTCGAAATACCATGTGGTACGTGGAATAGTGCTCCGATTGGACGAGACATGCCATGAACTAAGGCCACCGAAGCATTGGAAAATGACAATCCGGCTTGCATTGCGCCAAGTGACATGGCCTCCCGTGCATCAATATCATCGCCTTGTTCATACACTTTCA
The DNA here is from genome assembly GCF_044761695.1 of Lysinibacillus sp. NPDC097287. NCBI lineage: Bacteria > Bacillati > Bacillota > Bacilli > Caryophanales > Bacillaceae > Lysinibacillus > Lysinibacillus sp. NPDC097287. The sequence goes on along the minus strand of NZ_JBIWCX010000002.1, from coordinate 425,886 downwards.
AAATATTATTCACGATTAAATCCATCGCAGATAACGCCAAGACGTTAGAATATGGATGTGCTAAACGTGATAAATAACTTTCAATCGCATGACTTAATGCGTCAATACCCGTTGCGGCAGTAATTGATGGCGGTGAAGTCAATGTTAGCAGCGGATCAACAATTGCTACATTGGGCATAAATGCTGGTTGCTTAATCATCATTTTCACATCATTCGTCGTGCTTGTAATAACTGTCGCGTCTGTTGCCTCTGAGCCTGTACCAGCGGTTGTTGGAATGGCAATGTGAGGGATTGGTGTTTGATTAGCAATCTTTTGCATTTTCATATAATCCCCAATATAACCGCCATTTGTTGCAACAACTGCAATAGCTTTCGCAGTATCAATGCAACTTCCCCCACCAACTGAAATAATGATATCGCATTGTTCTGACTGTAAAAGTCGAAGCCCTTCCGTCACATACGTATCAACCGGCTCTGATATTACACCCAAATACGAAACCGCTTCCAAACCTTGCTCATTTAAATAAGAAGTACATTGATGAACAAAACCCAGACTATCCATAATCGGATCACTTATAATGAGTACCTTCGTTCCTATTTTTTTTGCATACACCCCTACTTCTTCAAATGAATCCCGACCATAAATGATTGTCCCCGGTGAATTAACGGTAAAGATTGTTTTTGTTTGAATCATTTCGTATCCCCCTCAATGATTGTGCCTTATCAATCTTTTATAAAAAAACTATTCTCGTATAAACGACTCTTCACAAGTCATTAGTCGGTATTACTTGGGAATGCAAATGTTGATGTTGTTGACGTGTTACTTGTCATCCAACGTTCAGAAACCATTTTTGTTTTTGTAAAGAAGCGTGCCTGATCTGGCCCAAACATATGCCCTTCACCAAAACGAGACCCCTTGAAGCCGGCAAAATTGTGATAACCAACCGGAATCGGAATAGGCACGTTCACACCAACCATCCCTACATCGATTTCTGTCGTGAACTTACGAGCTGCATAACCGTCATTTGTAAAAATCGTGACACCGTTTCCAAGTTCATGCTCATTAATGAGCTGAATCGCTTCATCTAATGAAGCAACGCGGACTACATTACGAACTGGACCGAAGACTTCTTGTTCATAAATTTCCATGCCTGGTTTTACATGATCTAATAATGTCGGACCTACAAAGAAACCATTTGATTCTTTCACTATAGCTAGTTCACGACCATCACAAACTACTTTCGCCCCGTCAAATTCCCCACGCTCAATGGCAGTTAAAATTGAGTCTTTCGATTGCTGTGAAATAACAGGACCAAAATCAGTATCTGCCTCTGTATAAGAACCCACTTTAAACGCTGCAATTTTCACTTTTAAGATGTCTACAAGACGGTCTGCTGTTTCTTGACCAACAGGCATTAATGTAGAGATGGCCATGCAACGTTGCGATGCTGCCCCATATGCCGCACCGATAAATGCATTCGCCACTTGCTCAAGTTCTGCATCTGGCATCACAACCATGTTGTTTTTACCTCCACCAAGGGCTGTCACTCGTTTACCGTTTTTCGCACCTGTTTCATAAATGTATTTAGCAACTGGTGTCGATCCTACAAACGATACTGCTTGTACTTTTGGATTTTCTAATATCTCATTGACAGCATCTTTATCACCGTTGACAACTGTCCAAATGCCATCTGGTAGACCCGCCTTTTTCCATAACTCGCTCACATATAAAGCTGTCATTGGTACTCGTTCAGATGCTTTTAGCACAACGGCGTTCCCAACAGCAACAGCCATAGTCGTTTGTGCTAATGGCACCATTATCGGGAAGTTAAAAGGTGAAATAGCCGCGACAACACCAAGTGGATATTTCGCAGAATAGGCGTTAATGTCACCACCTACATTTACTGAGTATTCCCCTTTTACTAAATGAGGTGCACCAATCGCTAAATCAACGGATTCAATTCCTCGCGTAATTTCACCGCGTGCATCCTCAATGGTTTTACCACTTTCTTTACAAATAATCCGCACCAATTCATCTGAATTTTCAGTAATTAAATTGCGGAATTTTAGTACTACTTCTGCACGTTTTGCCACAGATGTATCGCGCCATTTTGGAAATGCTAACAGTGCCTTATCAATTGCCTCGCGTGTTTCCTCTGCTGTTGCTAGTGGTACTTTTGCAATGACTTCTCCTGTTGTTGGATTGTATACCGAACCGTAGCGTCCGCTTTTTCCCTCGACCCATTCCCCACCGATAAAATGCGTTAATGTTGTTACCCCCTGTACTGTCGTCATATGTTTAGTCCTCCCTTTTCCCCACGAATTCTAAATAAATTATGTGATCCACTAGCGAAATTACTCTTTTTAACGTACCATAAATTACAAGATAATTTGAGCGACCTTAGTCATTGACTGCGGTCAACTAAATCATAATCTAACCCAATATCTATCGTCAATTCCTAAATTTTCTATAATAAACAAATAATCATTATAGAATATAATATTTTTGGAGGCCAAATATTTTGAATCTATTAACTACTCGCCAGAAAAAGGCATTAGAAACCAGAGAAAAATTACTGAAAAAGTCTTTAAATTTATTTAATAAATATGGATTTGAGCATGTATCTGTAGAACAAATTACAAAAGCTTGCAACGTTTCAAAGGGTACATTTTATACATATTTCCCTTCCAAGTATGATGTTATTTTAGAAAAATTTAAAGAACTAGATAGTTTTTATAGCACCGTGGAACAAAACATTAATCAGGCATTACCTGCAAGTGAGAAAATTCTAACGCTTTACAAAGAGCAAATGATGTATTTAATTAATGTCGTGGGCAAAGATTTAATGCGAACAGTCTATACTGCCGCGATGACTAACCAAGTTGAACAAGACCACTATTTAATTAGTCCTCAGCGGAAAATTTTTCAGATACTCAATACGTATATTGAGGAAGGGATTCGTCTTGGCGAGTTTCGTGAGGATTTAGACTTAACGCAGATACAGACTATTGTACAGCGATGCATGCGTGCCAATGTGTATGACTGGCTAATCCATAATGAAGAACTTGATTTAGTAGCTGAAATGCATTACTTTACTGCAGTCGTGTTAAATGGCTTAAAGGTTGTATCAAAGTAACATTAGATTTTATTAATTGTCATTAGGTCTTTTCATGGTATAACCCCTATTTTCCAATGTGATTTTACTAGGAGGAATGAGATGATAAAACACTTTATTACAATTGGCATTATCGCGACTATGGTACTCTTTATATTCCTCTACGAAATCAATAATAAGGTCACTACAATCACTGAAATAACGCCAGTAACTTCTGATGAGTATTTATCAATTGGTACATACGAATTGGAGAATCCAACTAAAGAAGATTTTATGAAACTTGTCGTAGAGGTTAATGTACGAGGCGGGACAGGTGATGGATCGATTGAAGTTCCTAATTTTAGAGATGTTATCAATTCGATTGATGGTCAAGAAAGGTATCGGTTTGGGAGTATGTCTCATTCAGACACATCATTTTGGATAGAGTTAGTTTTTTTATCACGAGGTTTAGAGAAAGCGGACATACAAAAAGCCTTTCAAAATGAACACATAAATATTCATTTTGACACTGATAATAATCAAGAAATAGCTATTTCATTTTATGTTAGAGGTAAAGTCAAAAGTAGTTTTAAGCCTTAAATCAAAAATCCCAAATAGACCTAACCTGAAAATTCAGAGGCAATGCTATTTAATACTTTAAAAAGTATTCATACTCACAATCTTTTCAAGTTGTGTACGAATAATAAAGCTCTTCAACAAAAAAATAGTTATTTAAAAAAATGATATGAAATTGGGTTTTTATATCATCTTTTAATATTGTCTCGTATACTGAACGTGAATTTTTGTGTATTTTTTCTATAGTATATTGCGAAATAAGAGTGTATAATTCATCCCGAAATGATAGAATTATAAAAATATTCAAAAATGAAAGAGGTAAAAATAATGGAGGCTAGTGCAGATGTTTTAATCGTTATCGATTTACAAAACGGCGTATGTTACAGCGGAGATCATTTATTTAATCTACAAAATTTACTCACAAAAGTAAATAATAGAATCGCCTTATATAGAGAATTACATAAACCAATCATTTTTGTTCAGCACTGTGATGAAGAATTAGTACCTGAAGAAGAACTTTGGGCTATTAATGCCGATTTAGATGTTCAAGAACACGACTTTTTATAAGAAAAACTCATGCAAATTCATTTTATAAAACGAACTTAAAAAATCTTTTAGACCAATTAGCTGTACATCGTATTGAATTTTGCGGCGCCCAAACAGAATACTGTATGGATGCTACGATTAAATTTGCTCATGGTTTGGGATATGAAAACTTTATGGTACAGAAAGCAACCTCTACTTTGAATAATCCATTTATGTCTGCAAAAGAGACAATTGATTTTTATGAAAATATATGGAACCACAGATTTTTAAAATTGATAGAAGATGAATCTTAGAATGAACGATTATATAAATCGGTCAATCAAAATAAAGATTCCTTTACAAAAATTATGAAACAAAAGAAAAACTCTCTTTTTAAACATCTTTAATAACCATCTATCAACGTAATAGATAGATGGTTACTGTATTTCTAAAAGTGAATTCAAACTATTTTATTACCAATAAACTCTATTTCCAAAGGTAAAAAAGCATATTCTCCAGCTTTAATAATCTCACATTTACGAACTGGGATAGGGTGTTTAAAAATCGGTCCATCTATTACTGTGGTATGGAACTCTCCACCTTCTCCGCAGGGATCAATACCACGTGCTTCAAGCTCCTTCACGTATTCATGAGTTAACGTTCGTCCTAAATCATCTTCTCGCATTCCTAATGATAAATTAACAGTTACAATAATCGTTACAAATCCCAGATTTATAAACTCTTCGACAGCTTCACGATGATCCATTTCCCATAATGGCATTCCAAGCTTTAATCCAGCATTCTTCGTAACTTTTTCATGCCAACAGCCATGAGCAGGCATATCTAAGTCTCCAGTTACTAACACTTCTGCCCCTTGATTTTTAGCTTTTTCTAAAAGGGACATAAATACTTTTTCATAATCTGTCCAGCTTGAAGCTGCAGTATATACGGGCAAACCAATAGATTTAGCTTGGGCATGTATGAGTTCCGGAGGCATTCCATGGGATCTAGAACATTTCCCTTCTTCCTCCAGCATTACGATCAATCCAATCGCTTCTCCAACCTTCCCTGCTTTATATAGAGCTAAGACACTATCCTTTCCCCCGCTAAAAGAAGCTATAAATTTATGCCCGTGAGCACTATTTTTCCAATCCTTTAATTCTGCCATTCCTATCTTTCCCCTTTATTTTAATGACTTTTTTACGATGCCTACTATTAGCCATTTCATATTTTATCGCTGTATTTGTATGATTTTATCACGATTGGACCTTACAGTTAGGATATTATTTCATACCGATACAAAAAAATTGAAATCCTAATGATGAAGAGAAAAGTTAAGTCATATCCTTAAAGGAAGAATTTCTTGAAATCACTACTGCAATTAAAAAATGATCAAACCTTATTTCAATGCTACAACGAATAACCCCCACAATCGCTAGATGTCTTCTAGCAATTGCAGGGGTTATTTTAAATTATATTCTCTTTAAAATTTGTCACATATGACCAGCACGAATTTTCTTCACAATACTGTATGAAGTCATCAAAGACATTGGTGCAAGAGCGGCAATTGAGATAACCCAAATTGTTAAGTTTTCTGCTGCCTTTAACTCTGCATAATTTGTTGAAACAAAAATAATTAGTCCACCTAATAGTATGTAGCTCAGCACGTTTGGAAAAATAACGAGTAAACGTAAAACGGCTGGTGGCATTTTCTGTTGATCCATAAAACCACACCCCTTTACTCAATTATACGGAAATAAGCTATCAAACGCACTATCTTTCTCTAAAACCTCCTAAACTAATAGGAGCTGCCTTAAAAGAAAAATAGTATACTGGGAGTACTTTTAGTATACTGTTTTTTGATATACAGGTAAAATTCCGCGTAGACTCCTGCGGGAACAGCACAAGACGTAAGACGCAACAAACCGCGCGTAGCGAGGGTTGCGACTTACGCTGTGCCCGCGGAAAGCGAAGCGGATTTTTACCATATAGAAAGGTAGTTGTTTTGCTTAAAGAGACTTCTTGGACATCCCTTATTATTATACTTTATATTTACCAGCAGATTGTTGTAATGTATCGGCTGTTGTGTTTAATCTATCGATGACAGCTGTCATTTCATTCATACTAGTTGCTTGGTCTTGTGCTTTTTGTGCTACTGCATCAACACTTGTAGACGTCTGTTTTGCAAGTAGTGAAACATCTTCCATCGTAGCTGTCACTTCCTCAGTGCTCGCTGCAATTTCTTCTGTTGAGCTCGATACTATGTCCACCTGGTCAGCTAGCACTTGAACACCATTATTAATTCCTTCAAATGCTTGCTGTGCGTCATTAGCAATTGTACGACCAGCGTTTAATACCTCAGCTGTAGAATTGATTGCTTCTACAATTTCTGTCGTTTCAATTTGCACACTAGAAACAACTTGTGAAATACGCTCGGCTGCTACTTTTGATTCTTCCGCTAATTTACGTACCTCTTCAGCTACAACCGCAAAACCTTTACCCGCCTCACCAGCACGTGCTGCTTCAATAGAAGCATTCAAAGCTAGTAAGTTTGTTTGGTCTGAAATACCTGTGATCACATTCGTAAATTCACCAATCATACCCGATAATTTTACTAACTCTTGTGTTCGTAAGACAGATACATCTGTCTTTTCATAGATAGTTGATAATTGTTTTTGTAAACGATTCATAATTTGCAAACCGTTATTAGCGTTTTCTTCGGTATCACGAGAAATTGAAGAGATTTCTGCAATGGACTCAGAAATATGCTGAATACTACGTGCTAATTCTTCCATCGAATGCGTACTATCCTCTGTATTTTTCAGTTGCCCGAAAGTTGCCTGCGCAACCTGTCTCGACTCTTCTTGAATGAGCTGAGAAGAAGCAAGCGTATCATATGCATTACTATGAATAATACTTGTGGCATCTTTAATTTGATGCGCTTCCTGCTTTAAATCGCGCATAATCGATTGGAAGTTTTCCATCATCTTGTTAAAGGACGTCACGAGCTGACCAATCTCGTCTTGAGATGTCACTTCAATACGCTTCGTTAAATCTGCCTCACCCTGACTAATGTCTTCAAGTGAATTACGCACACTCAAAATACGCGATACTTGTTTTGATACTGAAAGACCTGTTGTAAAGAATATGATACATACGACAATTAAAGACGCTATGATCGTCCCCTTCAAAATATTAGTTAATACAGTATTCGATACAACAACTGCTAAATACGAACCATTTGATAACGGTTTCACATACTGCGTTACGCGCGTTCCGTCATACTTTCCTGAAAAATCTGAAGCAGCCTTTGCTGAAAATTGATCTTTTGTAAAACCGATATCCCCTAATTTTTCATCTGATGTTGCGGCAATGGCTTCCCCTCTATCGTTGACAACCGCAGCAAATAACACTTTTGAGGATAAATTTTCTTTTAACTCGTTAATATAATATGGACTACCAATACTTGCTTCTAAATCAAGAAGTTGTTGACCATGACGTGCAACTTGGACAATTTGTGGAGTTGTAGGATCCCAACTACTGACACCTACAAATTTATAAAATTCTCCGTCGACATCTCGGATTTGAGCTTTTTGAACAATCTCTTTTGTATTACCCTCTAATAGTTGCATATATTCTGCTGCTTGTCCGTTTGGATCAGAGCCAAAATTAAAGTCTATAAAAGGTGCAACTGAAGTCACGCCCGTATTTCCTTTATCATCAGTACTCCAGATTTCATCCATACCACCACGTTCAGCAATTTCTTTTAAATCTTCATATGTAGCGCCCTTATTAATTATGTATGAAGCCATTACAGACTCAGCAATCATTTCCTTCTCCATAATTTCTTCGGTCTTTGCCATCGAGTGAATAGCCCCTTCCATCCCCATAGCGATTGAATTGACGAGTGCTTCACCATTACTCTTTTCACTTTTATAGGTCGCTTGAAAGATATAGACAGAAAATGCCCCGATTATCAACACAACAATTACCATAATTTCGAGCATCATTCTCCACTTCATTGACTTCACCATAACACCATTCCTCCCGACAACAATACATAATTTCACTCTCATCATACAATATCCAATTAATATATTTAATACATTCTTTACCAAAATTGTTGCATGGAATTTATTTTGGTTAGTAAAATGTCATTAATCCGTCACCGAAATTCAGAATTTTCAAAAGTAAGAGGAAAAATACTATCTTTATTAAGAAAATCACATGATTTTTATCATTTTTTATCTTTTCTACTTCATTATTTTATATAGATTTCAGTTCTCATTAGGTTTATTTGACCTATTTTCATAAAAGTAAAAAGCATCTTTTTTAATGTTCATTCATTAAAAAAGATGCTTACTTCAACTATTCTGTTCCGTCACATATTAACTATGTGTATATTTAAATTAATGGTTCAACTCACCGTTTTGCCAACTAAATATAGCATAATCTGAAGTTAAGTATGTTTGTGCAAAAATCTCTTGCGCTTCTGCTAAAAAATTGGGTAAATCACTTGGTAAAAAGCGGGCACTTAAATGATTTAATAATAAATAACGAGCTTGTGCATGTTTGGCAACAGTCGCCGCTTCTATATTTGTTGAATGACCATAATTGGCTGCTAAGTCAATGGTAGAACCATCAAATGTAGCTTCATGTACAACAATATCTGCACCTTCTGCTAAAGCAATCGATTCTTCACAATATTTTGTGTCGCCTAAAATGGCTAAAGTAAAACCTTTTTGGGGCGGTGCCACTACATCCGTAGCACGAACTATCACACCGTCATCTAATGTAATATCTTGTCCGCTTTTTAACTGACCTAGTGGTGGACCCTTCGGCACTCCAAGCGCTAGAGCTTTTTCAATCAATAACTCTCCCGGCAAGTCCTTTTGCTCAATGCGGTAGCCAAAGCAAGGCACAACATGGCGCAACTCACCTGCTCGTACGATAAACTGTGCATCCTCGTAAATAATGCCATCACTTACCTCTATAAACTTTATTGGATATGTCAAATGTGTTTTCGATAAGGAAAGTGTCATCTCAATCCATTGTTGTATGCCAGCTGGACCAAAAATCGTCAGCTCCTCATCCCCACCTTGAAAAGAACGTGAACTAAGGAAACCCGGCAAACCGAAAATATGATCTCCATGTAAATGTGTTATAAAAATCTTTGTCACCTTACGAGGCTTTAAAGATGTACGCAAAATTTGATGTTGCGTGGCCTCACCACAATCAAATAGCCACATTTCGCCGATTTCATCAAGTAACTTCACCATTAATGCACTTGTGTTTCGTTCCTTTGATGGCATCCCTGCACCAGTCCCTAAAAAATGCAACTGCATATACTTCACCTCTTTTTACTCTGTTTCTTAATTTTATAAACCAAATATGATTAGTAATAAATAGAGTTATTATAACATGAGTAACCACTACTAACTACTTATCCACCATAACTTGAGGTTGATTTCCGTTCCGACTGGGTGCTTTCCGTGGGGCGTCTGATGAGCCGCTTCGGGACAACAGGATGTTGGTCACGAAGGCGTTGTCACAGGACGTGACGCTTTTAGCCTTCGTTCCCCTACAAGCTCGCTCCAGGGTCTAATCTAGGACGCTAATCCCCCAAGAGTCGCCCAGCCTCCACTACAATCAACTAGCATTTTAATATTGATATACCATTAACCAATTATCATCCCAGACTTTTGATGATGAACAAAAAAAAATAATTATTTCAAGAGTCAAATCATAAAAATACGCACATTAGCTTACTATCATTTCTTCCAATCAGCTGCATAAAATCAGAGACCTCGACAACTATCAAAGCCACAGTTTTTCTCATGTCGCATTAATAAGAAATCTTCCTTGTTTAGCTTTAATTTCAAAGTAATATTTTTCATTTTTCTTTAGGCCTTCCAATTGTACGCTTGTTCCAGGTGATACCAGCAATTCACCTGCTACTAAATTTCCATTTTCATCTTTTACCCTTAGCAATATGTCACTTGGATTATTAGCGTAATTAGTAATCTCTTTATTCCAAAAGACGCTATCATATATCAGATAATCTTTGTCGTTTTTAGGATGCTTTATGTCGCTAAAAATTACTCTTTCCCACTCTTCCATACCATCTGTTGAATCTACAACTACAACGGCGCTTCTCATAGGGAAAAAGATTTGATTCACAGCCCCTACATCTTGAATCACTAACCCTCCTATAATCGTTATCATTAATGTCATAACAATGGCTACAGCGACTTGAATATGCCGCTTTTTATTAATTTTCTTTAAAGGGGAAATTGCTTTTTTAGCTTCTTCTGGTATCTGTTGAATATAATCTGTTTGCTGTTGCATCCTTTTTAACATCTGCTTACATTCTTCACAATGGGGTATATGTTCTTCAATCGCTTTTACAGTATCATCACTACAAATACCATCAATATATGACGGTAGTAAATCTTTAATAATATTACAATTCATTCAGATCAATCCTTTCTGCTAGTTTTAGTTTGGCACGATAATAGGTAACCCTCGCCCAGTTCTCACTTTTATCAAATATCTCACCAATCTCTTTAAAACTCAGATTAATGGATGTTCTTAGTAAAAATATTTCACGATATGGCTCCTTTAATAAATGTATTTCTTTGTGTATCGAAACAAATGTATTACGTTTAACTACCTCAACGTCTGGTACATCAGCTTTAGATGGGATATCTACACCCATATGCATCATATTTTCTACACTCATATGAGTATTACGTTTTTCCTTTTTTAAGTAGTTATAATATGTATGTTTTGCAATCTGGCATAACCAAACAGACATTTTACATTCACCGTTAAATCGCCCAATAGACTTAACTGCTTGGTAAAAGGTTTCTTGGGTTAGTTCTTCTGCTAAATCTACATTTGAAGTTAAACAAATAAGAAAATACTTTACTTCATCTGCATACGATTTGTAGATTTCATTTAAATCCTCCACCTGCCCCCTCCTCTCTACAAATATAAACTGAGATACTTATATATAGATTTTAAACAGAATTCGTTACAAAATTTAAAATTATTTCAAAAAAATGTCCTATGTATGGCCAAGTGTAAAATATACCAACGTTTCCCATTACACACCATATTTCACGTACCTGTCTCAAAGATATATTTAACTGTTTCATAAAATAAACTGCCCTAAAGGTTGCTCGATTACAGTCTTGCTCTTATGCAAATGCTTTCTTAAGTTTAAATACACACAATCTCTTCAAATTTGAAGGTTTTTTATCGTCTTGCGGCTCATTTGTTATAATTAGATAAATTATCTTGCTGGTCATACTATCAATTACAACCTCAAAATCAACAACCCTAGTACTAAAATAGGCAAGTATGAATCCAATATGGAATTCATACTTGCCTTTAGCTGCTATTCCTAACTGTTGGTAGCCATAAGAGAACAACTAGCTTGTTTTTTAATTGATGCTATTTATTTGTTCGATATAAAGAGAATAATTTGTATCTAGTTTTTCGCTGTTTTCATTAATGATTTTACCTTCATATAAGGATTCCCCTGTACGTAAATCACCAATATAGAACGAATAACTGTCAGAAACACGATTCACAAAATATAGCTTATCATCTGTAATCTCCAAAAAAGGTGTATCTTTATCATTAATAGTGCTTGGATAATTAAAATGCATAGGCTCTTCCCACCGTTTAGTTTCAATATTGTAATGGTTCAGCTCTATATTGTTGGCTGAAAAAACAGGAACGAATATTTTTTCCCCATGAAGAATCATCAAGTCCTTATTTGGTTTTAATTCGGCAGGAATCGTCCATTCTTCCACTTCATTATTAACATTATTATAAATATACATTTGGCTAGAGATAGTATCAGGCCTACCCCCTCCCATTCGTTCCTTATATTTTTCTATCATATAAAAGTAATAGTTTTCATTTTGAATTTTATTGAAATTATTAAAAAATGAAATATCCGAATAAATTTCTTCTTCTTGCTCTATTTTCGCAATTATTGCGTCATTTTCTAATACCTTGCTCTTTTCATTTACTGTATAAATATGTAACTCCCTCCCACCATTAATGAGATAGTTCGTTACAAATATCTTTATTTCCTCATTTTTTACATAGACATCATTCACATACATCCGGTCATAGCTTGCTTGCGCTGTCGTATTGATTTCTAATGATGAACTGTTATTTGTACGCTTGTCGAGTATATCGATTTGAAGTGTTAAAAGATTTCCTTGAATTACTTTCTGCCCATTATTTGGATCAGTTGTGTAAATCAAACGCTCTTCGTCTTCAAAGTACTTCCATGGAGTTAATTCTTTTCCGCGCATAAACTTACGATGTTCTTGAATATATTTTTGAAGCATTAAAGGTACTGGAGGAGCTATCAAACCTTCAATATATGCCTGGCGACCCAACAGATTAGTCGAACCCTCCTTTGATATGTTCAACAAACGATAAATAGCTCCATTCTGATAACCCGCTTGAAGGATAAGGTTTTCGATTTCTTCCTTATTTCCGCTAGTCGTTTCAATTTTAAAGGGGAAATCATTTTTAGTTGCCCTTGCTGCTTGGATATAGTAAGATCCGATTGTTGTCACGATCACTAAACTGATCATTATCGTTTTCCAGTATTTTTTCATCAAAATCCCCCCCGTTAGACCCTTATTTTATTTTTCAGCAACTGATTCGCGATCCAAATGGCGCTTCCTAAAATAATCATACTTGTTACCAGTTCCATTAGATAGATTTCATGTGGGTAAAAATAGCGTGTATAAATGCCTGTCAATATTAAAGGCGTAATAAGTACACCGAACGATATCACTCCATAAACGACTCCAATGAAAATACCTTTTAAACCGTAACTTCGCTCTATCAATATGGCTGTGAAAATTATTGCTACAAAAACTAGCCCTATTCCATAAATCAGGAGAAATCCTCTGAATGTGTTCGGATATAGAAAGGCCAACATATCTATATTATAGATTGCGGAAAGTGGCAAATACGTTCTGAAATCTGCCGGTATAATACTTTTTACAATCTGCATTTCGATAGGAATCAATAATATTTGTAAGGTTATAAAACCAAATACCAAAAACATAACGGTAGACAATTTGGCGAAATAAATATTAATTCTTCTAGTCGGCAACATTAATAATCTGTAAATGAACGTATTTTTCCCAAACCAATCCCGATACCAAATAAAGAAAACATAAATCATCAACATGGCGATACAAAAAACAATCGGCAATATAAACCAACCAGAATTAGCGAGATGGCTAAAAGAAAACACACTGTATTGCTCAATATATTGACTCACTGAAAGTTGATTTTCATACATCACCTGATTTGCATTTTTTATATATCCTTTTGAGACAATAACCGCACCGATGAGCTGAGAGACAACTGTCAATCCAATTAGAATTAGGTACAATTTGAAAAATCTATTTATTTCGAAATTAACAAGTTTTATATAACTTTTCATCTACGATACACCTCCCGCATCACATCAACGACTGATTTCCCTTCATTCTCACGTACTTCCTCTACACTAAAGTCCTTTAAAACTTCACCTTCATCAATAAGCACTGCTCTATCTATCAAGTGCTCAATATCATTAATTTCATGGGTTGTGAGAATTACACCACGATCTTCAATCAAATGGCTTGTAAACACTTCTGCAATTTGTTCACGGGAAAAAATATCAATACCTGAGAATGGTTCATCCATCAGTAAGTAGTCCACATCCAGTGCCAAACCTAATAGCATGTTGACTTTAGCTGTATTCCCCTTCGATAAATTGGCAATCCGTTCGGTAGGGTCTAGTTTGAAAAATTTCAACAGCTCCTCAGCCCTTTGTGGATTCCAGCTTTTATAAAAATCCGCCATAAACGCGAAGGCTTCAGCAATTTTCATTTGTGGCAACATCGTGATTGTATCCGGTATAAAGGTGATTTTGTCATAGCTTTCTTTCCTGATTTTTTCCCCATCTATCAAAATTTCACCGCTATTAATCGGCGTGAGGGCCATAATCGCTTTCATAATTGTCGTCTTCCCTACTCCGTTTATCCCGATTAAACAAGTAATTTCACCTTTTTTAGCCGTGAAAGAGATACCTTTTAAAACCTGTTTTCTGCCGTATTTTTTCTTGACATTTTTCACTTCTATCATTTCGATTCCTCCGCTTCCCCGCTTTCGGCATCGTACTTTTTCTCAACTAGTTCCAACACTTCGGATAACGGCACATTGATGGATTTTATAGAACCTAAAAATAAGTCAACCGCTTCGATAATCAATTCCTCACGGACACTTTTAAGGACTCCTTCATCTTTCGTAATACAACTTGGCATATTTCCCTCAGTAAAAATCAATCCTTGTTCCTCCATTTCCTTATAAGCTCGTTGTGCGGTATTGGGGTTAATCTTCAGCTGATTGGCTAGTTCCCTTCTTGATGGAATCTCCTGACCTGGTTCAAAATATCCCTTGGCGATTTGCTCTTTAAAATGCCGGATAACCTGAACATAAAGTGGATCCCGATTATTAAACTTTACATTCAATACACTCAACTCCTAGAAAATCATATTTTCGCGTATTAAACTCTTAATACACACTACGCATAATGATAGGCTATGCACTTTTCTAAAGAAGTACGTTCTATATCATTTAGTCATTGCAACCACTAACCCACTATGTGTATTAACCACTTAATACACCTACATCAAAAAAATGTATTAAACAAGTAATACACCCTTTAAAGTGCATTATATACTTAATACACATTTTATGGCAACTGATTTCGTGGAAATTAATCTCAAAAAACTCATAGAGATTAAAAACGATAGGACTTAAACGGTTTTTATCAAACTTTATTGCACATCCACATCAATTTTCCCTATTAATCGAAAATACTCTAGTGAATTGGACGTTGCCAGGGCTGCCTTACCTCTATAAAAAACAACTGTATTCCACTTAATAGTAAGAGGAATACAGTTGATTATCTTATTCAATGTGTGATTGACACTATTTCGGCTCCCAAGAAACAAGTGCTGCATGGAAATCGTGACGATAAAAATAGCGCCCATCTACTTCTTCAATAAATGGAGCTAACGCCTCTTCAACGTGCGCCCGCTGATAGCCATCAGATAAAATTTTACTACTTTGCGTCTTAATGAGTTGTTCATAAGAATCGTATTCATATGTACGTTTAAGTTTAACAATCTCACATTCCGCATAAATATCCATTTCATAGAGTAGATTCAAAAACTCAATATAATCTCTACGTGGAAACTTGATATCATAACCATATCGTTCATGTAATACCTGATAATGTGGCTGAATCGGACCTGTCGTCATCCCAATGATGGCACGCTTTTTCGCAAGGCGGTTCATATGACGAAGCGCCTCTTTAATGTGAAACATACGATAAAAGCAATTTACCCCGATTACCACATCATGCGCTTCTAGCGTATCTTCGCCCAACTCTTCCCACTTCTCATGAACATAGCTCACATGCTCCTGATCATTTAAACAGCTTTCTAAGTATGCTAGTACACTTTTGGAACTATCAACGCATGTTAGCTTCTCTGCATAATCTGCAAGTGGAAATGTGTAATTCCCCCAGCCTGGTCCAATCTCTAAAACAGATTGTTGCGGCTCAATTTTTTCGCGTATCGCTTCAAAAATACGTGTCGCATATGGGTCGGTTTGTCCTACTTTTTTACGTGCAATTGACTGAGCCCAAAATTGTTCTTCTAACGAATCATCTACCATTCGTTCTGGCATTTTCCCGTGCCAATCTTTCATACCTTCTTGCCATAATGCTTCATAATTAAAAGCGAGTGGGCCTTTTCTTGTCATGCTTTCACCTCTAAATTAAGCAGTTCATACACTTTTTCCATATCTAAATTTGCACGCACATGTTTAGCCAGCATATTATAGGCATCTTCTCGGCGTTCTGCATCACTCTTCACATCACTTGGTAGCACTGCTAACCCTTTTTTTACACGCAATTCATTAACGAGTTTTCGCGTAAATTGACGATTATGGAAAAGTCCATGGAAATACGAACCGATTACTTGCCCATCTTTACTCACAGCCCCGTCAACACGTCCATCTGCTAATTGTAAAAAAGGTTCTACTTCCTCACGCAAAATCGCCGTACGTCCGAGATGAATCTCATAACCAGTTAACCTCATATCACTTCCGGTTAACTTGCCCGACATCTGTACTGTTTTTTTATCGCCTACAAAGATTGTTTCAATTGGCAATAACGCTAGCCCTTGTGCATTGTCACCATTTCCTTCTACTGCATCAGGGTCTAATAACGTTTCCCCAAGCATTTGGAAGCCTCCACAAATACCGATAATTTTCGTACCTTTTGCACGCAAATTTTCAATAGCCATCTCAAATCCTTGTGCCTTTAACCACGCTAAATCATCCATTGTACTCTTCGTTCCCGGCACAATCAATAGATCTGGTGTACCAAGCTCAGTCACATTCGCAATTAAACGAACACCAACCTCCGGCTCATCAAAAAATGGATCGACATCCGTAAAATTCGAAATGCGTGGCAAACGAATCATCGCAACATCAATCTCAAACTCATCTTTTTTTGGTTTTTTAAATCGCAGTGAAGAAAGTGCTAGGGAATCTTCCGCTTCGATATTGACATCCATATACGGTACTACGCCAAGGACAGGAATTCCTGTTTCCTCTTCAAGCCAAGTAAGGCCGTCATCCAGTAATTCACGCATACCACGGAATTTATTGATCACAATGCCTTTCACACGAGCACGCTCAGCCTCATCTAAAAGCGCTAGCGTCCCAATAATAGAAGCGAAGACGCCACCCCTATCAATATCTGCCACCAAAACAACCGCTGCATCGGCTAAATGTGCCATGCGCATATTGGCAATATCACGGTCTTTCAAATTGATTTCAGCTGGACTCCCCGCACCTTCTAGCACAATGACATCATATGTATTTTGTAATTTCCGTACGGATTGTTCTACGATAGGCATTGCTTCACTGACAAAATTATTGCGATAGCTTTTTGCATCCATATCTAAGAAATGCTTACCATGTACAATTACTTCTGACATCATCTCTTGCTTTGGTTTTAATAAAATTGGGTTCATATCCGTCGTAGCGACCACACGCGCTGCTTCCGCCTGTACACCTTGTGCACGACCGATTTCTCCACCATCCTCTGTCACGAACGAATTGAGTGCCATATTTTGTGACTTAAATGGCACTACGCGCAGACCGTCATTCGAAAAAATACGACAAAGTGCAGTACAAATCATACTTTTCCCCACATCTGAAGCCGTTCCTTGAATCATAATTGACTTTGCAGGCATTTCTGTCCCCCCCTAAAACTCAAGTCCCTTTACAGCCGGTATTCCTTCATCATAATAATGTTTCGTCGCATCAATTGTTGACACCAAATCTGCCATTGCCATAAGTGCTGGATTTGCACTACGTCCAGTTACGACAAGATGCATCGTTGCTGGTCGGTTTTGAATAGCCTCGATCACTTCAGCTAAAGGTAATACATCATCGACAGGGAATTTTGTAATAGCAAGTGCATTATTGAGTTCATCTAAAACAAGCAAGTCGATACTGTCATCTTGCAAAGCTACTTTCGTTTTTTTCCAAGCCTTTGCAAGGGCTACTCGGTGTTCTTCTGGCGTTTTCGTCCACGTAAAGCCTATCCCCATCTGTTCCATCTCAACACCAAGCTTACTAAGAGCAATTTGCTCTCCATATGTACGCTCAGGGGATTTGATAAACTGCATATAGCGTACATTTAAGCCGCGTCCTACTGCACGCAAAGTAACACCTAGTGAGGCAGTTGTTTTCCCTTTCCCTTCACCTGTGTACATTAAAAATAAGCCTTTTCTAGCCATATATTCTCATCTCCTCTAAGCGAGCCAAGTTGTTTTCTTTTCAAATGAAGTACGTTTCTTTTCTGGTAACTCTTGCTCTTCTGGATATCCTATAAAAATCGTCCCTACTACTTTTTGTATATCACTTGCACCGATAAAATCATGCATACGTGTATCATGTACAAGCCCAACACCACGCGTACGCCATACAAATCCAAGTCCTAGTTCTTCTGCAGCTAGCCACATTGACATAATGGCACTGCTTACAGCAAAAACATTATCTGCTGTTGCATCTGTATCACCTTCAACAATATCTGACGTCACAACAA
The DNA here is from genome assembly GCF_044761695.1 of Lysinibacillus sp. NPDC097287. Classification (NCBI taxonomy): domain Bacteria; kingdom Bacillati; phylum Bacillota; class Bacilli; order Caryophanales; family Bacillaceae; genus Lysinibacillus; species Lysinibacillus sp. NPDC097287. The sequence goes on along the minus strand of NZ_JBIWCX010000002.1, from coordinate 407,469 downwards.
TGGCAACTGGTGTCGTTTGCACAACTTTTAATGAGCTCTCAACTAAATTAGGTTTTGTCGGAAAACGTTCTTGTAAATATGCTGCCGCCATTTCTTCATAGCGGTTCATCGCTTCACCTTGCATAACGTAAAAATGCCAAGGCTCGCGCATTCTATCATTTGGCGCGTAAGTGGCTGCTTGTAAGATTTGCTCAATCTTCTCTTTTTCAACAGGCTGTGTCGTGTAATTACGGATCGCTCGTCTTTGTTTTAATGCTTTGATGACTGACATTTTGATCTCCCCTTATTGCGTAATTTCTAGTTGTTGCTCTTGGAACCACTGGATTTTCTCCCGTACATTAACAACATCTCCAACGACAATCATTGAAGGATTATGATAACCTTCACGTTCAATGATGTTTGCGATTTCATCGAGTTGCCCTGTAATCGTACGTTGGTTGTCTGTAGTGCCCCACTCAATGACCGCAACAGGAGTTGTTGCTTTGCGTCCATGCTCAATAAGTTTTCTCGCAATATATGAAATATTGCCCACGCTCATATAAAAAGCAACCGTATCAATTCCTGTTGCAAGCGCAGGCCAATTTAAAAAGTCTTGCCCTTTTTCTTCGCGGCCATGACCCGTGACAAGTGCAAAACTTGTGGCAAAATCACGATGTGTAACTGGAATTCCTGCGTATGCTGGTGCGGCAATTCCCGCTGTAATGCCCGGGACAACTTCATAAGGAATACCATGATTTTTTAATACTTCCGCTTCTTCTGCACCACGTCCAAAAACGAATGGATCTCCACCTTTTAAGCGTGTTACAACTTTTCCTTCTTTCGCTTTTGCGACAAGCAGTTCATGTATTTCATCTTGAATTAAGTGATGTTTCCCGGGCAATTTTCCGCAAAAAATGAGTTCTGCATCTTTTTTTGCATAGTTCAACAATTTAGGATTAACGAGGCGATCATAGGCAATCACATCAGCCTTTTGAATACATTCAAGGCCATATACGGTAATTAACTTCGGATCACCAGGACCCGCTCCAACTAAATAAACTACTCCGTTACTCATAGTGATTCTCCCGTCAATAATTGTTGTAAATAAACTTCTCGTTTGTCGATGTCACCACTGCGTGTCCATTCTAATAAAGACGGTTCAAGTAAAGCTTTTAAAGCCTTAGTACGCTTTTCACCCTTTTCGATCGCAGCAGTAACCATCAAGCGTGCTTGCTGTAAAAAATGTACATAATCTTCATAGACATCATCAAACTGCTGTTCTAAATCTTTTTTTATTTTTCGTGCTAATGCAGGGCTTGCTCCTGACGTTGAAACAGTTAAAACGAGTGGCCCGCGACGTACTGTTGCTGGTGTAATAAAATCACTTGTCCCTTGTACATCTGCACGATTCAACAGCTGCCAGTGTTGCGCAGCTTCTTGCACGGCATCATTGACAGATGGTTCATTCGTTGCCGCAATAATCATTGTGGCATCATCTAAATCACGTGGCTCAAATTCTTTTTCACGCCATGTAATTTCACCGTTCTCGGCAAGTGGCACCAGTGTTTCTTGCAATGTAGGACTGATAATTACGATATTTGCTTTTGCTGGTAGTAACGATGCCACTTTTTGCGTTGCAACATGCCCCCCGCCAACAATAACAACCGTTTTATACTCGATATTTAAATGTATTGGAAAATAATTAGTCATCGTTTTTCACCTTCTTACATGCTGTAATCCAATTGTCCACGAGTTGTGGATTTGATACGAAATGAAAATGTGTATAGCCAGCTACTAAGTTGTTTACGTTATAGCCTTCCTGCTTTTTACCGAATCGCCCCTTCGTTTCATAAGCAGGTGTTGCATGCTCTCCGCTGTATTTCGAAAAATGGAATTCATGCCCTTTCGCTTCTTCATTCGCCTCTATTAAAAAGTTACCCTCTGTGCCAAAAATCTCGCGATACCCAAGTGCCGCGAGTTTTGTTTGCATCGCTACCTCACCCGGAATAACACCAAGCATCTCATAGCGCTCACCAGAACTATTCGTAATAGCTTTTGTACAATACATAAAGCCTCCGCATTCTGCCAATGTCGGCAAGCCTTTGTGTATCGCTTCACGAATCGACTGCTTGGCAACTTCATTTTGTGCAAGTGTTTGTGCAAATTCTTCCGGGAACCCCCCACCGATATATAGCCCATCTGCCTCAGCAGGTACAGGCTCATTCGCTAATGGAGAGAAAAACTGCAACGTCGCACCTTTCGCGCGTAGCAATGCTAAATTTTCCTCATAATAAAAGTTAAATGCTGCATCTTTCGCTACCGCTATACACACATCTTGTTGTGGTTGTTTAACAAATAGAGTTCCCGTTTCTTCAAGTACTGGTGCTTTTGTTAAAGCAAGAAGCAGCTCTAAATCAATCGTTTCAGCCATTAATGCACCAAGCTTATCAAAAAAGGTATCTAGCTCTCCACGCTCAATTGCAGGGATTAACCCTAAATGACGGCTAGGAATATCAATGTCTGCCTCACGCTTTAAATACCCAATGACTGGAATACCACATTCCTGTTCAATGGCCGCTTTAGCAATTTCATAATGCCCAACGCTACCGACTTGATTGGCTATGACACCAACAATATTCGGCTTATCGGACAGCAGTTGAAATCCCTTTACAACAGCAGCAACACTTCTTGCCATGCTCGCGCAGTTGACAATTAAAATCACAGGACTTTCCGTAACGACACTGATTTCAGCAGCTGACCCTGCATCTGATAAAGGGCTTTTGCCATCATAAAAGCCCATGACACCTTCAACAATCGAAACATCCGCATCCTTACTTGCACGTGCCACAATATCACGCACTGCCTCATGCGCAAACATCCAGCTATCAATATTACGCGATACACGTCCTGTCACTGCTGTATGATAGGTCGGGTCAATATAATCAGGACCACATTTAAAGCCTTGCACGATATTCCCTTTATCCTGTAATGCCTTCATGAGACCAATTGTAAATGTCGTTTTACCAACACCACTACCCGTCCCGGCAAGTACAAAGCGATTTGTTTCCATGCAATTCCTCCTTAAAATGGGCGTCTCGCAACAGAAATCGTTGCATTGCCTGATTTTTTCTTTTGTAAAATTAATGTCTCAACCTGGGCGTAACGCATCGCTGCTGGTTCACTCACACCGTACGCGCCTGTATATTTAAACACCGTATCAGACGGTGTTGGAAAATCAATTTCATTCAATTCGGCTGGTGTATACGTGATGAATTCCCAGTCGTATTTTTTAGTAATATCGATAAAGCACTGCTCGTCTTTCTTTAAATCAATCGTACAAAGTGCTTTGACACTTTTTTTCGATAGCTTTAGTTCAGCAAGTGTTTCATCTATGACTTGTTCAATTTCTTCAATTGATGTTCCACGATTACAGCCCATCCCAAGAACCACTGATTTCGGGCGATAAATCACACCATTTTCAAGTAGTACTTCTTCTTCTGGTTCAATGATACGGTCAGTAATGAGTAACGTCGCATGAGGGTTTACGGCAATTGCCGCTTGTGTCGATGGATACACTTTTATTTGTTCTGGCATCGGCGTATCACGCATCCACCAATTTCGCTCACCAGTTTCCTGTACGATGGCAACATGCTCCTCATTAACAACAGAAGCACTAACAGGTGTTAATTTCTCATCACTTTCCCACACCCAACCAAAACGCGAACCGAATAAATCAACTGGAATCGTTTTTTGCACATCTGATGCAGTTGTAATAATTGGATTTGCCCCCATTACAGCAGCTACTTCATGCGTTAATTCATTGGCGCCACCTAAATGGCCAGAGAGTACACTAATGACATTTTCACCACGATCATCAATAACAACGACACCTGGGTCTGTCTTCTTATCCTGTAAAATCGGCGCAATCATACGAACGACTGCACCGAGTGAAATAATTAAAATTAATCCTTTATATTGCTTAAACAAAGTTGGGAGGAGCAAGCGCACTGTACCCGTAAACATTTGAATATGTTTTTGCTCCTCGTCACCATGCTCGAATTTCCCCATATAATAGAGGTCACCTTGCGAAAATGACTGTTGTATTTTTCGCCCCAGCTGCACACCATGCTTAGTAATGGCTACGATTGCATATGGATGTTGCTGGTCGACCTCTGGTAATACGCCTTCTTGTAACTCAATCACTTGTCTTCACACCTTTACGGAAGCCGTGCGTAAAGCTTGCATCGTATAATTTCGATCGATATTCATCCTTGTCATGGATATCCGGGTCTAATGCCCAGCCTGCTAAAATCATGGCATGCTTCCGGATGCCATTCACGCGCATTGCTTCATCTAGCTCAATTAACGTCGTGCGAACAATTTTTTGATCTGGCCACGTCGCACGTTGAATAACCGCAACTGGTGTATTGTCTGCCCAGCCCGCACCTTGTAGTTCCTTCACAATTTTCTTCGTTAACGTTGCACTTAAGAACAGCGCAATTGTACAATGATGACTTGCCAAGCTACGAAGTTTTTCAAATTCAGGCACCGGCGTACGTCCTTCAGCACGGGTTAAAATCAGTGTTTGCGTTAAATCAGGAATTGTTAACTCTGCACCAATTGCCGCTGCGGATGCAAATACAGAACTCACCCCAGGTATTACTTCATAGCCAATATCCTGTTTCTTTAACAGTGCCACTTGTTCCATAATCGCCCCATACATTGCAGGATCTCCGGTATGCATACGTGCGACAACTTTACCTGCATTTACATGATCTACCATCACATCGACCATTTCTTCTAAATGCATACCTGCAGTACGAATAACTTCCGCTCCCGGTTTTGCCTTCGCGATTAAATCCTCATTCACTAAAGAATCTGTGTACATGACAACATCAGCTGTTTGTAAAATCTGTAAGCCCTTCACCGTAATTAAATCCGGATCTCCAGGACCAGCACCAACTATAAAAACCTTCTTCACTATTTACGCACCACCATTAACGTTAAATATTCTAAATCGACGCCGTCTAGCTCGCGGACATCCCAAATGATTTCTTCATCTGATGTCACTTTTGTCACAACTGAGGCTTTATCGAGTAAATCTAAATCACGCAGTACTTCTAGCATCAAATCAATGACTTTCGCCACTTTAATGAAGACAACGGCATCATGACTTTCGATTGCTTGACGCATTGCATCATAATCATCGTGCGCAGGAATAATCGCAACATGATCGTCGCCATCTGCAAGCGCAATACCAAGACGCGAAGCTGATCCATTAAATGATGAAATACCAGGTACTGTACGAATTTCCACATCCGGATGCATCTCTTGCATCAGCTTCATCATATGTATGAACGTGCTATATAAAAGTGGGTCCCCCTCTGTAACGAACGCCACATCTTTGCCTTCTTGTAATTTACCATATACTAACTCTACAGATTTCGTCCATTCACGTTCAAGTACAGCCGCATCCTTCGTCATTGGAAACACAAGGCCCAACATATCCTTTTCTTCTGGATTAATATAGACTTCAACAATGCGGTGCGCATAGCTTTTACTACCTTTTAATTTTTTCGGATAAGCAATTACTGGTGACTCTTGAATGATGCGAAATGCCTTTACTGTAATTAACTCTGGATCTCCAGGGCCAACGCCTAAACCATATAAAATACCTAAGTTACTCATGATTTTCTTCCTTTCGATGTGCCGAAATAATGTAAATTGGATTGAGTGGTACAAATCTTGTCATATCTAAAATCGGTTTACTGCGAGCAAGCTGCGCTTGTAAAATATCTACTGCAAAGCCACATGCCTTAAATGCTTCCACCGCTTTATATAAATTTTCGATCGTCGCCGCATTTAAAACAATACGACCATTTGGCTTCAAGCGGTTGCAGCAAAGCTTGAGTAGCTCTACCATCTCGCCACCCGTTCCCCCGATAAAAATCGCATCTGGATCTGGGAAGTTTTCCAGTCCTGCTGGTGCTTTACTATGAATTACTGTAATATCTACGCGGAATTTCTGCTGATTTTGCAGACAGTTTTCAAGGTCTGGTGCATTTTTCTCCACCGCAAACACTTGTCCCTCTGGTGCAAGCTTCCCTGCTTCAATCGCCATTGATCCCGTACATGTTCCAACGTCCCACACAGTGCTATCCTTTTGTATTTGCATAGCATGTAGACTTAGTACCCGAATTTCCTTTTTCGTAATTAGCCCTTTATCTGGCTTACGTTGCGAAAATTCTTCGTCGTCAATGCCGAGTGCATAACGTTTCGGCACTTCCATTTGCTTTAAAATCACAACATTTAGTGGCGAAAAATCAGCTTCTTCTAACTCATCTAATGAGTACCAGCCACATTTTTCGTTGGCACCTTGTAAATTTTCCGCTACAAATGCGCGATATTCTGTCATACCAAAATGCTTTAAATAACGTGCGAGTGCATTTGGACTATTGTCTGCATCCGTTAAAAGTGCGACTTTTTTCTTGCCATCTATCCGCTGAGCCAACCCCTTCATCGAGCGCCCGTGAATACTTGTCACGTAGGCGTCTTGCCAACTCTCACCCATTTTAGAAAACGCCAATTGCATCGAGCTCATATACGGGTATACCTCAATGTCTAGCTTCTTCGCTAAATAGCCTCCGATTCCGTAAAATAACGGATCACCTGACGCTAAAATGACGATTTTACGTGTTTCGGCTGCTAGTCTTTCTACAAGTGTTGATAGGCCACCCTTAATCACGATTTTTTCTCCTGTATATGTTGGGAAAAATCCAAGTACACGTTCTCCGCCGACAAGTACCTCACTGTCTTCAATCCACTGGTTGTATTGTGGCAGTAAGCTTTCCAGTCCGTTATCCCCGATCCCAATCAATTTCATCGATGGATGCAATATTCTCAGCCCTTCCTAATAATTGTCCTTTCATCGAATAAATCGATGTTGCGAGGATCATGCCGCCCTTAATATGATGCAACGAGGAATAGCAACAAGCTTCACACAGGCGATGAAAGAAATCATCATAGCCCTTTTCTGCCATAATTTCACCGACTTGTGATGCTGTATTTGCTTCTCGAACTTCTACTTGTGTTTCTTCATCTGCACCTACATCACTAGCAAGCTGCGCCAAAAAATTAAAGTCAATGCCAGCACTTTTTGAATGCACCATCATGACACCCTGTGCAACTTTTGAAAATTTTCCCATCATGCCAACGAGAGATACTTGCTTGATGCCTTGTCGTTTACAATGCTTCAGTGTAAAGCCGACAAAATCACCCATTTCAATAAACGCTTCTTCTTGCAACTCTGGATACTGCGCCATTGCATATTTTTCACTGCGCCCTCCTGTCGTTACAACGAGATGTTCACAGCCTGCTGCTTTTGCAACACTGATGGCTTGCACGATACTTGCCATATACGCAGAACTCGAAAAAGGCACGACGGTTCCCCTTGTGCCTAATATCGAAATACCACCGATTATGCCGAGCCGTCCATTCAACGTTTTCTTCGCCATTTCCTCACCCAGCGGTACTGAAATCACAACATTTACCCCACGTGCAACTTGAAATGTTTCAAGCACTTCTTGGACAGTACCGAGAATCATTTTACGTGGTACCGGATTAATAGCTGCTTCACCTACAGGTACAGGTAAACCGGGCTTTGTGACACGCCCGACGCCAATACCTCCGTCTAAATGAATACCAGGTTTATCTGTCCAACTGACTGTCCCAATAATAAGCGCTTTATGAGTAGCATCTGGATCATCACCAGCATCTTTAATCGTTTCACAGCTTACTTCATTGCCGTCAAAAGTACATTTTTCAATGGTAAAAGTCGCATCACGCCCAACAGGTAAATGAATCGTACTCGTTTCCTGCTCTTCATTCGTAATGAGGGCAGTAAGCGCTGCCTTCGTGACAGCTGTTGCACAGGCTCCCGTTGTGTAACCATGACGCATATCTTTGGGATCCTTTTTTGCCTTCCGTTCCATTACTTTTTCGCCTGTTCGTCCGCTAAAATAGAAATGGCATTAAGTGCTGCAACCGTTACTGTACTACCGCCTTTACGGCCAACGTTTGTAATGTACGGAATTCCTTCAATTTTCAGTAACTCTTCTTTAGACTCAGCAGCTGAAACAAATCCAACAGGCATCCCAATAATTAAATCCGGCTTTGCAATCCCTTCTTTAATTAAGCGAATTAACTCAAGTAGAGCAGTTGGCGCATTACCAATGGCATAAATTCCACCCTCGTGTAAGCTCACCGCTTTTTGCATAGAAATAATCGCACGTGTTGTATTTTGCTTTTTCGCTTCAATCGAAACATCTTCATCTGCGATATAGCAGTGTAAATCTCCACCATGTTTTTGGAATCGTTTTCTACCAGAGCCACTTTCAATCATTTGCACGTCTGCAATAACATGACGGCCCGCAAGAATTGACTTAACGCCCGCTTCAAGTGCTCCCGGTGTGATAATCACACTGCGTCCTAATTCGAAGTCAGCTGATGCGTGAATAATACGACGGACAACTTTCCATTCATCTTCAGTGAAGTTATGCTCACCCATTTCCTCTGCAATAATCGCAAAGCTGTAATCATAAATTTTATCTGGGTCTACTGTTAGTGGTTTGAAATCTGTTTTAAAGTCCATTTGTGTTGCCTCCTAAAGTGTCTGTGACAGCTTGTACTACCTCTTCAAAAGTAGAATATTGCTGTCCATATTTTATATTTGGTCGTGCAATTAATATTGTTTCAATATTACAAGCCAGTGCCGCTTCAAGCTTTTCATCGACAGAACCGACCTTGCCACTTTCTTTTGTAATCATTAAAGTCACGTCATATTGACGGAACAATGCTTCATTCAATTCCTTTGAAAAGGGGCCTTGAATGGCGACGATATCCTTTTGCGCCACACCAAGTGCGTCACACTTTTCCATATTGTCGAGTCGTGGAAGCATGCGTGCGATCAGGCGAGTATTTTCTAACCCGTGCAATACTTTTGTAAAGGTCGCAAGTGTTTTACTGCCCGTTGTCAGCATAATGACACCACGTTTTTCAGCTGCTAACTGCGCGGCTGCCTCGTAATCTTTGACGACTGTAATGAGTGGATGTGCATATTGCTCATGGGCACGTTCATAGCGAATGTATGGAACATTTGCCATTTTGGCCGCAGCCATTGCATTTTTTGAAGCTTCCTCTGCGAATGGATGAGAAGCGTCAACAACGATTTTGTAGCCTTGCTCCGTTAAAATCATCGACATTTCCTGTGCCGTTAACCGACCGACTAAATGCTTAAGGCCGACTTCTTCAAGGCTTGTCGCCGCCGATTCTGTGACAACAGTCGCTGTCACATCAAAGCTCACTTCCTTCAATTCAAGCGCTAAGCTCCTTGCATCACTCGTACCTGCTAACATGAAAATCATTTCACTGGCTCCTCATGATGGTGATCGTGGTGGTCATGATCATGGTCGTGATGATGGTGATGGTGTGCGTGACCATGTACCTCTGCGTAAGCTCGGTAATTTTCTAAATCTTGCATACCTGTAGAAGTACCATTCACCGCTTGCTCAATACGCTCTAATAGGACATTTTGCAAACGCTCATGATAGCCGAAATAATCCGCAATCTGAATATCACATTCAGGATATTTTTCGTTAAATTGCTGACGCATCTCGTGCATGCGTTCCATTAAGATACCTGTAAATAAAAAGTACGGTAGCATGATGATTTTCTTGGCACCTAGTTTCACGCAACGCTCAATGCCCTCTTCCACTCGAGGATCTGTAACGCCCATAAAGGCACTTTCAACGTACTGCACAGGTAGCTTCTCCCAAAGCAAACGTGTGATTTTATAAAAATCGCCATTCGCGTATGGATCACTACCGCCACGTGCAATTAGTAAAATCGCTGTATCTTCATGGTTTGCCTCTGTGTCAAAGCCAGTCTCTGCTAAACGATCTTGTAAAATTGTAAAAATCTCTTCGTGAATACCAATCGTTTGGCCATACGTAAAGTGAACATTTGGATAATGCTCACGTGCATGCTCAATTTCTGCTGGAATGTGCAATTTCGAATGCCCTGCGTGTAGCAAGATAATTGGAATAACATGTACTTCAGTTGCGCCCTTTTTCACGCAATTCGTAATCCCTTGCTCAATATTTGGTGTGGCAAACTCTAAAAAGCATGTCTCCACTAAAAAATCTTGATCAATTCTCGGTGTCATTTGTTCAATAAATGAACGTACCTCATCATTTCCTGCTGCTAAACGGCTACCATGGCCGACAAATAAAATTGCTTTCATCTTTGCTCTCCTCACTAGTCGCCGCACGGAGCTGGCTCTACTTCTATTTTTGAAGACATATCTTGATAGTTAAAATGTAAAATCTTTTTCACACGTTTGAAATATTTAAACAAGCGTTCATTCGGATGTGCATTTGCTTTATATTCATCGATAATATTTGTAATCAGTGGAATGAGTTGTTCAGGTTCTAAGCCTTCTACAACAGGTTGTGCAGCATGAGCTGTACGACCCACTGGCTTTGCCCCAATAAAGACATCAAATTTACTTTTTCGATAAACAATGCCAATATCATCGAACACTGCACGATAGCACGCCATACCACAGCCGTTAAAACCAATGTTCAGTGTTTTTGGTAATGCTAAACCACCTAGTTTTTCTTGGATTTCCTCTGCATATGGAATTGAATCTGCCTTTTCGCCGTAACAGAAGTCACAAGCTTTTAGTGATAGCACATCCCCGATTGGTGCAAGTAAGAAGCCTACACTACGTAGCTTGGCTGTAATTTCAGACGGCTCTGTTGTTGGGATTTTTAAATGGATTTGATGGTCTGGTGTATACTCCATTGTCCCTTCTTCTCCAACTACTTCGGCTAACATCATCATTTGTGCAGGCGTGAAAAATTTATTCGCCACACCTGGACTAACAGCTAGCTCAAAAATCGACTCTATTTTTTGCTGGACTAATTTTGGTGATACTTTAACCGCACTAGTCCCCTTCACCATTGCTAGTGCTGCGGTTGCCATTTCAAGTGTTGTTTTTTTTTTCACTGGCGGGGCTGCTGTTATCGACGTCACTCGCCCCGCATTTGGATCTGCTGCAAAATCAGTACGTGCTGCGCCTGTTTCTTGATTCATCGCCCACGGTTCAGCTTCTTCTTTTAAGCGCTGATGTGGTCGTAATGGTTGTTTCTCATCACCAAGCGTATATTTACGTTGGTAGCCCCTTGGTGTAATCATTTTATTGTCATAGAAGAACGTTGAAGAGTTCCCGATAATAACCGTTGTCAGCATTCCGATATCATGATTGAGCATGTCTGATAATGTTGTCATCGTTACTTCCTGACGATCTCGGTAAGCACTTTTCACAAGTCCAACAGGTGTATCTGGCGAACGATACTCTAGTAAAATACGTTGTGCTTCTACAATTTGACGCGTACGACGGCCACTTTTCGGGTTATACAATGCGATAACAAAATCGGCCATTGCCGCGGCTTCCACACGCTTCGCAATTAAATTCCACGGCGTTAAATGGTCACTTAAACTTATCGTGCATGAATCATGCATAATCGGTGCGCCTAGTAAACTGGCACAAGAATTAATAGCAGAAATACCAGGGACGATTTCTACTTCAATACCAGTCGCTTCTGTCCAACCAAGCTCGATTAACACTTCATAGACCAGCCCGGCCATTCCGTATACGCCAGAATCTCCACTGGAAATGACCGACACGATCCCTCCCGCTTCTGCCTGACGAACGGCTTCTTGCGCACGTGATACTTCTTCAGTCATTCCCGTACTTACAATGGATTTTGCGCTAACTAAATCTTCAATCAATTCCACATATGTTTTATAACCAATAATAAATTCACTTTGTTGCAGTGCCTCTACAGCACGCGTTGTAATATGTTTGAAATCGCCCGGGCCAAAGCCAACAACGAAAATTTTTCCTTTTTGCACTGTCCAATTACCCCTCTTTCACTTTCTCAATCCCTTTAATAGCAGTCGTTTGTGCTGTTCGTTGTAACGTACCTTCACTTAGTGTAAACACATGCTCGCTATGTAAAGATTCATGATGTAAATCTTGTACAAGCGCTCTTGCATGTTCAGTCGTTGGCACTCGGTACCAATTGCCCTGCGGATATGCAATAACTACACAAGCATCCTTACATCTGCCATTACAACGTGTTCTTGTCGTATGTATTTCTTTATCAAGTGCCAGTGTTTGTATTTCATCTCGAATCACCTGTGTAATATCTTCCCCATCTTTTTTCATGCAACTACTGCCATTGCAGATAAAAAGATGCGTTTTCATGCCTTCTAAATTCCATGTTGTCAAAGTATTTCTCCCCTCATTCCTTCTAGGAAAAAGAAAAAAACCTTCACTCAAGACGAAGAGTAAAGGTTTTATTGAAGCCGAATGAACACGGATATATACAGATTCCCGCCCTCGCTTCAACTTCTCCCTCCGAAAAGTTTGCATGCCATCAATTAAGCAGGTTTCCTGACTTAAGCTTCATTTTACTTTCGCACCTTCCCAAGTTTGCACCAGTGGCATTTGCGATTTCATCAGCTATTACAGTAGCGGGGGCTGTACCGGATTCGCACCGATTTCCCTATTATCTCGAACGATTTCGAGCACTTATAGATGTAATTATATTAAATTTTTAGATTGTTAAAATATTAATAAAAACTGTTTCTATCATAGCTCATTATTCTAAAATTTCAACATCTCTTTTTTAAAATGTTCTATTCTCCATAATTTTTCGACAAATATTTCCTAGAATACTACCTGACTTTGCTTTAATTTATCAGAATTTTCTACATCAAACTTACTGAAAATAAATATTTTTCCAAAAAGGGATGGATTATTTTCCTTGAGCCGTGTTACACTTTGTCCTGAAAACTCACAACAATAACATTTTTTGGTGTAAGATGCTTACATTTTACTTAAAAGGGAAGCCGGTTCAAGTCCGGCGCGGTCCCGCCACTGTACTAGGGAGTTTTTATAGATATGTCACTGTCCAACGGATGGGAAGACCTATAAAACGATGAACTAAAGCCAGGAGACCTGCCAAAAAATACGTGACAAGTTTCAACCTACGCGGATAGGTGTGCAGCTTAGCAAATCGTTTTTCATTTGCTTTTTTTCAGCTATGCACTTTTCCAAAAAGGAGAAGTGCTTTTTTTATTGCACACGCTAAAAAAGATTCATCACCATAACTTAGGGTTGATTTCCGTTCCGACTGGGCGCTTTCCGGGGGGCGTCCGAAGAGCCGCTTCACTGGTTGCTGACGCTTCGCTTTCGCAACAAAACACAGTTTCGCTATGCTCGCTCCAGGGTCTCATCTGGGACGCTAATCCCCCAGGAGTCGCCCAGTCTCCACTACAATCAACTGGCAGTTTAAAATCAATATGCACTTTCGTCAAATGTCATCCACGACCTTTGGTGATGAATCAATAAAACAAAAGGAGGAAGAATGGTGAAATTTTCAATTTGGAAGCTTAGTTATTTCTTATTGGCATTTATCATGGTGCCAAATCGTGCATTTGCTATGCACATTATGGAAGGCTTTTTGCCGATTGAATGGGCAATTTTTTGGTGGGTCGTATCGATTCCATTTATTATTTTAGGATTACGTTCTATTCGTAAAACAATAGATGAGAATCCGGAAACTAAAATGATGCTAGGCCTTTCAGGTGCCTTTGCATTTGTCTTATCAGCTCTAAAAATCCCTTCTGTAACAGGCAGTTGCTCACATCCTACAGGTGTTGGGCTTGGTACCGTTTTATTCGGACCATTAGCAATGAGCGTGATCGGTACAATCGTATTATTATTCCAATCTTTACTTTTAGCACATGGTGGGCTAACAACATTAGGAGCAAATGTCTTCTCAATGGCCGTTGTCGGACCGTTTATCGTCTATTTTATTTTTAAAGGGGCACAAAAGATTGGCTTATCATTCTCACTAGCTGTATTCTTTGCAGCTATGCTTGGTGATTTAGGTACATATATTGTGACATCTGTTCAACTTGCACTTGCTTTCCCATCTGAAGTTGGTGGCTTTATGGCTTCACTCACTAAATTTGCTAGTATCTTTGCCTTAACACAAATTCCACTTGCAATTAGTGAAGGGATTTTAACGGTAATTGTCATGAACTTCCTGAAAAAATACAACGTCCGCGAATTAAAAGCATTACGTGTATTCTCAGCAAAGGAGGCACATTAAGATGAAAAAAAATTTACTGTTACTAGGAATTGTCGTGTTCCTTGCCATCCTTCCCCTATTCATACAAAAGGGCGCTGAATTCGGTGGTGCTGATGGAGAAGCAGAAGCAGCAATTGGTGAAATTAACGCAGAGTATGAGCCATGGTTTGAAAGTATTTGGGAGCCACCAAGTGGTGAAATTGAGAGCTTATTATTCGTGCTACAAGCTGCAATCGGTGCTGGTTTTATCGGCTATTTTATCGGTTTCATGCGCGGCAAACATAAAGAAGGTTAACAGCGATGTTACTCATTGATAAATATGCTTACATGAATAAACTAGCATCTGTTCATCCACTAGAAAAGATGACGTTTTCACTTGGGTTACTACTACTGTCGCTTTTTATTCGAGATGAACATATTTCACTCATTACATTTATCGTAATGAGTGCTTTTATCATTTTAGCCGCAAAAATCCCCTTTACGTATTATGCAAAACTACTACTGCTTCCAGGGTTTTTCCTACTCTCGAGCATAGTGACAATTTTGGTTTCTATTGCACCTTCTTCTAGTGTTTTGCCGTCACACATTTTGGATTTCCAACTGAGTACATGGACGATCTTTATCGGTACATCAAGTGTTGCAACGGCACAGGAGCTATTTTTCATCGTGCTTGGTAGCATTAGCTGTCTCTACTTTTTAATATTAACGACGTCGGTGCAGTCAATTTGCTATGTGTTACGACAATGGCGTCTACCAGTGCTATTCGTTGAATTAGTAGAATTAACGTATCGCTTCATTTTCATCTTTTTAGAAAGCATGCAAAAAATCCACCTTGCCCAGCAAGCACGACTCGGCTACCATTCGCCTATGCAGTGGCTGCGCTCTGCATCAATGCTAATTGCGGCATTATTTTCAGAAATGTTCCAGCGTAGTCGTGAATTAAATAACGCGATGCAGGCACGTGGTGGTGAGCCTGTTTACTGGCAGGAAACTGCTGCTTATAGCAAGAAAAACTGGCTCTGTATCGCTGGGATTGCCATATTATTCGTCATTTCTGGAGGGATTATCTCATGACGGAACTTTACTTTGATCTCAAGCATTTATCGTATACCTATGCAGACGGTACACATGCATTGACGAATATTACGCTACAAATTCCTAAGGGGAAGAAAATCGCAATTCTAGGTCATAATGGCGCTGGAAAATCGACATTATTTCAGCATTTAAACGGAATATTCCAACCAACATCGGGCAGTATTTCATTTTGTGGGGAAAAACTACGCTATAACAGAAAAGCGTTAAAACTATTGCGTCAACAAGTCGGAATCGTGTTCCAAGATGCCGACAATCAGCTTTTTTCTGGTACGGTCAAGCAAGACATTGCCTTCGGTCCACTCAATCTCGGTTGGTCCGCGGAAAAAATTGAAGAAAATATCGCTTGGGCCGTCGCACAAACAGAGGTTGAAGATTTACTCGAAAAGCCCATTCACTTCTTAAGTGTTGGGCAGAAAAAACGCGTCGCAATGGCTGGTGTCCTTGCGATGGAGCCTTCTGTATTACTGCTAGATGAGCCCACTGCAGGATTAGATAATTATTATGCCGCACAAGTACTACAATACTTAGCTAAATTAGAAAACGGCGAACGTACAATTTTACTTGCCACCCACGACATTCAGCTTGCTTATGAGTGGTCTGATATTATCCTTGTGATGGAAGAAGGTCAAATCATTTATAACGGTGATCCAGTCACACTCTTCCATCAAGAAGATGTACTAGAAAGAGCACACCTGGAACGACCTTGGGTATTTGAAATGGCAATCACTTTACAAAATAAAAAGTTATTCGACAAAAATATTCCCTTACCTCGTTCTAAGCATGATCTGCAACAACTAATTGAACAACTTAAAAAAAGTATGGGGTTGTCCTAAAAGAAAAGATAGTATTCTATTTTTTGATATAAAGGTGAAAATGCGCGTAGACTCCTGCGGGAACAGCACAAGACGTATGACGCAACAAACCGCGCGTAGCGAGGGTTGCGACTTACACTGTGCCCGCGGAAAGCGAAGCGGATTTTTACCATATAGAAAGGCAGTTGTTCTGCTTAAATTGACTTATTGGACTTCCCCATGCTTTTTCTTAATCAAAATATTTCACATAATTACAGTATTCATCTTGCTTCATACCTAACTTCTCATAGAGCCCACGGGCATTTACATTATCAGGTGCTGTTTGAAGTGTTACATAGCGAGCGTGCTGTTGTTGACTATACTGGAATACCATCTCAGTTAATGCCTTCCCAGCGCCTAATCCCCTCGCATCGTCTGTAACATACAAATCATTTAAAATAAACGCTCGTTGTAAAGCTACCGATGAAAAAGTTGGGTATAACTGTGTGAAGCCAACTGTTTTACCATCTTGAACAGCTAAAAAAATAATAGATTCATTTAACGCAAGTCGTAATTGTAAAAAAGCCTTTGCGCTACTCACATCTGATCCATGACCGTAAAACTGGCGATATTCATCGAAAAGTATTGTTAGATCCTCTAAATCATTCATCGTTGCACGAACTATCTCCATCATAATCCCCTTCCATTTATCATCTTGAAAATTCCTTCAAGCTTTTCTGTGAATTATACTTCGCGAAATTATCAATATCAAGTATACAATCTGCTAGTTTCATATTCTATTGACCGCCCTAAATCATTGGCCTAAAGACGTTTCGTATGCTTGCATATAGTAGATTAGGAAGGCGAAGTTCAATTTTTTGGTCAAAAATGATGGTTCTTTGAAAAACTCAATTAACCACAATAGCATCATGTAATTTTCAGGGTATTAATAATTGATGAATGGATTGATGTATTTTTATGAAAATTAGCTTTTTAACACCGGCTTACAATAGTGAAGAATGGATTTTGACAATGCTTGATAGCATTCCAAAAGAGTATGCCTATGAGATTATCGTCTGCGATGACGGCTCTACGGATCGTACTTTAGCGATATTAAAAGACTATAAAAAAAATTGCCCTTCCTTAAAAATATTAGTAAATGAAACCAACATTGGTGCAAGTGATACCTATAATCGATGCATTGCAGAAGCAACTGGTGATTATGTCGCAATCATCGATAGTGATGATCATTACTTGCCTGCAATTAGAAATGTATTGGCACAAGTTGATGGAACCTATGACATCTATTATTACAATATGTTAACGAAAGCTGGATACACTTTTATCAAAGATGAATCCAATCGTTATTCATTACCCGGGCAATTTAAAATTATCCGTAGAAGTATTATCGGCGAGGCGAAATTTACCAAAAGAACAGATATTGCCGGAGATTGGGACTTCAATTGTGCACTTATGAATTCCAATCCTACAGCCAAGTACACTGAATTATTGGCATACTGGTATAATTTCCCTAGAGAAAATTCTGAGTATGATTTGCATCTAAGAGGGCTTAAGTAATGCCTAGCAACTAGGGGGGAGGAATTTCAAGACGATGTTTAAAGATAAAACATTGCTGATAACAGGTGGTACTGGGTCTTTTGGAAACGCGGTATTGGAAAGATTTTTAATGACAGATATTAAGGAAATTCGGATTTTCTCTCGTGATGAAAAAAAACAAGATGATATGCGGATTTTATACCAAAATAATAAAATCAAATTTTTCATTGGGGATGTTCGCGATATTCAAAGCATCCATAATGCAATGTATAATGTGGATTTTGTCTTCCATGCTGCAGCCCTAAAGCAAGTTCCCTCCTGCGAGTTTTTTCCACTTGAAGCTGTTAAAACAAATGTGCTAGGCACAGATAATGTATTAACTGCTGCGATAAATGCAGGAGTAAAAAAAGTAATTTGCCTCTCTACAGATAAAGCTGCCTACCCTGTCAACGCAATGGGCATTTCAAAAGCAATGATGGAGAAAACGTTTATCGCCAAGTCCAGGATGCTAACTTCTAGCCAAACACTAATATGCGGCACAAGATACGGTAACGTAATGGCATCACGTGGATCTGTCATCCCCCTATTCATCGAACAAATAAAAGCTGACAAACCATTAACCGTTACAGACCCCAAAATGACACGATTTATGATGAGTCTTGATGAAGCTGTCGAATTAGTATTATATGCTTTTTCAAACGCAGAAAATGGAGACATAATGGTCCAAAAATCTCCGGCTGCACATATCGCTGATTTAGCGCAAGCCCTACTCGAATTATTTAATGTACAAAATAAAGTGAACATTATTGGCACACGCCATGGGGAAAAAATTTATGAGGTTCTATTAACAAAGGAAGAAGCAGCAAAAGCAATCGATATGGGTAACTTTTATAAAATACCTGCGGATAATCGTGATTTAAATTATAGTAAGTACCTTGAAGAAGGCTCTCCCAAAATTACGCTAACAGATGAATATAACTCCAATAATACAAAAATACTTTCTATAGAAGAAATAAAGGAAAAACTATTAAAACTGCCATACATTCAGGAAGAATTACATAAATGGAAGGGAGGAAAACCATGAAATTTCTAGTTCTTGGCGCAACAGGAATGGCCGGTCACACGATCACCCACTACTTACGTGAGAATGGGCATAACGTCACTACCTATTCGAGAACTCACTTACCTTTTGGCAAAAGTAGTACTGGTGATATTACGGATTCTTCTTTTTTACGGTGGATTTTACTCAACGACTATGATGTCATCATTAATTGCATCGGGGTTTTAAATGAGGCATGTGATAAAAACCCTGATAAAGCAGTTTTTCTTAATAGTTATTTGCCACACGCAATTGTCAATATATTAAAAGATACAGATACATTGTTTATTCATCTAAGTACTGACTGTGTTTTCTCAGGAAAAGCAGCTCCCTATAACGAAAAAAGCAAGCATGATGGCGAAAGTTTTTATGACTGCACAAAAAGTTTAGGAGAAATTGATAGTGACAGGCACTTAACATTCAGAAATTCGATTATTGGTCCCGATATGAAGGAAAGTGGCATTGGCTTATTTAATTGGTTCATGAAGCAGCACGGTACTATTAATGGGTACACAGGCGCAATTTGGAACGGTGTAACGACGTTAACCTTAGCAAAGGCAATAGAAAAAGCAGCAACAGAAGACCTCACTGGAATCTACCATCTCGTCAATCCTACGAATATTAATAAGTTTGATTTACTCCAATTATTCAATAAACATCTAAAAGAAAATAAGACTACTATCTTACCCTCTCTGGAAGTCAATGTAGATAAAACCTTACTCAACACCCGAAAAGATTTTTCATTTAACGTCCCAAGCTATGAAGAAATGATAATTGAAATGAGAGATTGGATATACTCGCATAAAAACTTATATCCACATTATTTCAAGTGAATCACAAAAATGATAATAATCCAACAACATTATACTGGAAACGTTTATCCATCATAAAAGCCTTGCTGAACATTTTAGTTCAATAAGGCTTTTTCATTTGAATAATTACTAGCTGTCACTTTCAGAGAACACCCCAAATCAAACTATAACGGTCTAACTGGTACACATATTTCGCAATAATGATTATTAATCATTTCTCCAGTATATCTTTCGAGGATCGGTTTGTTGTCAATTTGATAGCCACTGTTTTGTAATGTCGGAAAAATTTCTGCCCATGCTTTTTGAATATCTTCTGCAGTATGTTTGACTTTGCAAATAACATATTCTCCACCAGCTAATTCACCTTCCCAAATCGAGTCATCTATTAGATAATCCTTGGAGATCACAATACACGCATCATATCGACAGTTTTCAGGGAGGGTCATTTCCGGGTGATCTTGTGGAATTCCGAATATGATCGCCGATTCTGTCAATAAATTATTCTCCCCAGCCCATTGCTTCACCTTTTCCATTACTTGCTTGTTTGCAGGACCATATGGACCAACTTGTCGTACATATGCGATGCGATACTTTGGAAGTGTTTCAAACTCAATATTCATTTTTCCATCTTCCTTTCTGCCTTAATGTCTACTACATCTTGAATGTTAACATGTTATAAAAATATATTCATATAATTTTAAAAAGATTTAACAAATATTTTCTGGGCTCTACACTAAAATCTGCACTTTCTAGAACATTCCACTATAGGCGGACACTTTCCAAGGGGCGAGCCTTGAGCCGCTAATTCCCTAGGAGTCGCCGCCTTTCGTTCCATGCGCTTACCTATAGTGGGGTTACTCTAAAGAAAGCACATATTTCAGCAATGGAATATTTTCAAAAAATTTAATTATTACATTTAATGAACTGTAAATAGATTAGGAAAGTATAAGACATGCTCTAAGCACTGAAAAGAGTGATACATAGTTAGTTATAACTAAAATGCACCACTCCTTTTAGGTTTATATAATTATAGACAATCAATCTTAATTACAGAAATATGGTCAAAATTTTGATGAAAATTCTATTATTTCAATGGAACTTAGTTTATTTCAATCTGTATAGTATTGGTATCAAGGTTTAATCGTTCTTTCAGTTCATCAGTAATGTTAAAGGAGAATCGTTCTCCTGCTTTCATATTTGTTGCTTGATATCCCTGGCCAGTAACAACAGTTCCATCAGTCATCAATGGTGTCCAATTTGTAGTATCAAAATTTAATATTTGGTCAATATAGTTCTCACTAATTCTCCCTCTATCTATCCATTCAGATGGTAAAAAATCATAACCCCTAACTCTTTCTGAGAGTAAAATTTTCACATCACCAGTAGGAATAGTTACTTGTCCACTTTTCGGAATAGATTCTCCATTAACTGTTAAATCATAAATAATCTGATCTTGGGAAAATTTCAACATTTCTTCTTCGGTAAAATCAGCAATTATTTCTTTAATGACAGTCGCAAAATATTGTTTTTCTTCATTTAAATATTCACTTTGAGCTTGTAACGATTCTATTTCACTTGTGAGTTCTGTAATGCTTTGCTGCTCTTTATTTGCTTCACTTTCTGCTTCATCTACGGTACTTTTCGTTTCTGGCAAACTATCATCATTTTGGCATCCTATTAATATGCCACTAATTATTAGACCCAATAATGCTATGATAAAAACTTTCCTTTTTAGAATACAATTCTCTTTCACATAACACTCCCCCTTTTTATTCCAATTTTAACATGAGGAAGGAATAGTAAAAACCGTAAAGGGACTATACAATAAGTCCCTCTATGTAGAACAACTAGCTTTCTATATGGTAACAATCCACTTCGCTCTCCGCGGGCACAGCGTAAGTAACCCTCTCTACGCGCGGCTTGTTGCGACTTACGTCTTGTGCGTACTCCTGCCGCTACGTTTCACTCACGCTTTCGTCGAAAAAATGTTCCCGCAGGAGTCTACGTGGATTTTTACCTGTATATCAAAAAAACATTCTAAAAGTATTCTCGCACACTAGTTTTCTTTTAGGTAAGCTCCTTCTTAAGTTAACTAAATAAGGAGCGATTAAAATTCTACATTCAATATTTCAGTTTTTTGACAAAAAATAGCCATACTAATTGGATAAACAAAATAATTACGAATAAAATTCCTACCATTATAAAAGTTATAGTTTTTATTTCAGGAGTTTGAAATATTCCAGCTCCATCAACTTCCCTTAAACCAATAATAATTGCACCTAATGCAAAAACAACCAACCAAAAAATATTTGCAAACCACCATAATTTCATCTTATTCCCCTCTTTCTTCGAAACACACCATATCAATATATATGGAACAAATCCCAAAAATACCCATATAAATAAATGTGTGTTTATTAACCTATTTTCACCATTACCATTGAAGTGGAAAGTCGATTTCCGCTACGGGATGCTCGTTTTCCACGAGCAAGCACCCTCCGTACAATCAATTAATTTACAGGTAAGTGGTAACCTAATATTCCCCTAATTAACACATCTGAAAAGATTAATCGAAATAAGAGTTTATTGTTGTTTTATAAAGTCTCTATTTAGATTCCTATTTCCTGCAATCTTGCCGTGACTTTTTTGATCCTGTCATCAATATCTGTATCGTAGAATTTCTGAAGTCGCATTTCGCTCACGACTTTACCATCGCACATAAACAAAATACGCTCGGTCCTTGCTGCAATCTTTGCGTCGTGTGTTACAAGCATAACCGCAGTACCTTCTGAGTTAATGTCGGAAAATATGTCCATAATGTCCTGCGCGGATTTTGAGTTAAGTGCGCCAGTAGGCTCATCACCGAAAATAATTTTAGGATTGCTCATAAGTGCGCGGCATATTCCCGCACGCTGAAGCTGCCCTCCCGAAACCTGGGTAATATCACGCTTTTCCAGTTCTGCAATGCCTACCTTTTTCATAAGTGTTCTTGCTTTTTCGTTAATCTCCGAAACATTTTTTCTGTTATCGCGCATTGAAGGTAGAATGATGTTATCGAGGATATTCAAGTTTTTCAGCATAGTCGGCTGCTGAAAAACAAATCCCATTTTTGATCTGCGTATGTCGGCAAGATCATTTTCTTTGAATACAGATAAATCCTTACCGTCAAAAGTAACTTTTCCGCCGTCAATATCGTCCATTCCGCTTAGCGCAAACATCAGTGTCGATTTTCCCGATCCTGAAGGTCCCATAATCGCAACGAACTCACCCTCGTTTATTTCAACGAACACTTCGTCGAGAACACGGTATTTTTCATTGCCCTCACCGAAAGACTTTACTAAATTTTCACCAATAATGATCTTCTTCATAATCTACTCCTTAATGTTAGCGAATATTTTTATTTGTCCCGCATTAAATGTGCCAATAATGGTAGCCAGTAGCACCGAGCATATCAGCAGCAGTGGACAAAACAGATACGCCGAAAGTGGATCTACCACAAATTTAAACGTCGACGCTCCAAACGAGGAAATAATCGCACCTGCAAGTACTTCTCCAAGAGTATTTGCCAGAAGCGTGCCGAGAATAATCCCGACAACCAGCACCAATACTGAACGCGAAACATACTGTGCCGAAATATCACTGTTTGTAAAACCGAATGATTTCATCACGGCAATGGAATATCTGTCCTTTGCAACAAGCATTTTCATAAACAACAACGTCACTAATACAGTTAGTATCAACGCAACAGCAATTGCAGCCCCGGAGGCCTTTCCTATGGAGTTTATTGTTGAGCCAAATGTCTGAGTAATATAATCATCAATGCCCGAAACCTTCGCAAAATTAAATCTATCCGCATATTCCAAAACCTTACCTTCGACATGAGTTTTATCCGACAACTCCGCGGAAATAACGCTCCACATAATATCTGCCGAATTGTCGCTGAAAACGGCCTTAGCGGTTTTGCCACCGTTTGTAATGTCAGAATAAATTCCAGATACGGTAAGATTTCTCTCCTTCCCTTCAATCATCAGCGTAATTTCATCGCCAACCTTTTTACCCAGTTCACCGGCGTTAATAACCGAAAGTGCAATTTCACCTTCTGAGACCGGTGCTCTGCCGTCGGAATATTTTACAGGGAATATTGAATGATCGCCTAGCTCAATCTTTATTCTTTCCTCTGATCCGTCCCGAGCCTTAATTTTGAATGTTTTAGTCGTAAACACGGCATATTTGGATATGGATTTGTCTTTCTCCATCACCTTTGCCATTTCTGTTGCTTTATTAGAAATATTGTCAGTCTGCTGAATGTCAATGCGCATATCACTATTTCCTATCCCCATATATGTGATGAAACTTTTTGAGGAGATGGTGTTGTATAGGTTTTTTGGAACGATAATGATAAATGTTGAAATTACAAGCACAGCAAGCATTGTGGCGTAAAGACTTTTTCTTGCAAGAACATCTTTCATACCAAGGAAAATATTCGTGTTAAGCAGCCTGTTTCCGCTTAGGCAAAAATGTTTTGCGCCCGCGGATTTTCCTTGTGAAGTGCCAAAGCGTATCGCTTCTGCGGCTGATATTTTTCGAAAGCGTTTCAGCACTCTGCTTACATAAGCAATAATGGTAAGGAATACGAAAAACACACCAAATATTCCGAAAAATAATGCAGAATAAGAATTCTCACTTTCCCCCATATAAAGTCGGATATTTTCAAGAAGTAGTCCCTTGAACATAAATGAAAGTGCAAAACCAAGCGTACAACCAGCAGCCGCAATCACAGCGTATTTGGCAAGATAAATTTTTTTCATGTCGGTAACACGTAGCCCTATCGCTTTCATAACACCTATTTCTCGGTAGTCGTCTTCGATTTTCGCAAGAAGCGTAAAGCGTATGCACATAAATGCGATCGCAACGACAAGCGCACTTACAAGAAGTATGACCGCAATCATCAGCCCATCGGAAATGGCATTCAGCATTTTGGAAAGCCGATATGTAATTGTCGGTCCATTTGCTTCAAGTCCTGCAGAGGTATAAGCAGTTTCGAATGCCCCAATTTCAGACAAATCCTTTAATCTGAACTCAATCAAATATTCCGAGCTTCCAAACTCCTTTATTGCCGCGTAATCAATTTCGCTCACTAGAAACCTTTTTGACGAGGCAAGTAACGAGTTCATCTGTGAATCACGAAGAAATCCCGCAACGGTAAGGTTTTTTCCGTTTATCACAACCTTATCTCCGACTTTAGCAGTGCCGTCCTTCATATAACCTACAGGAACAAAAATCTCGCCATCAGCTACATTTATTACGTTTCCGTCAAGATCAAGGAGATAATCAAATTTTGCACTCTGTGTGCTAAAGCCGTTGTCCTGAACATTGTCCGCAAGCGAGTTTCCACCAATGACAATCTGCGCACCGTCAATATTGAGAAATTCAAGCACTTGAAATTCATCTACATTGCTGTTGTGCTCTGCGAAATCAGTAAGCCGTACAGTATCAATTCCACCCGCATGCATCTGCATAAAATGCGGCGTTTTTGCCTGCTTCATGAGTGTATCGATCCCACCAGAAAGATTGACGACAAGTATTGCCGAGAGAGAAACAAGCATTGCCGCAGCAGCAACAAATATCATTGTTGTCAGTGTTATTAGTTTGCTTTTTAAAACATCATTGCGGATTATTCTGAAATACATAAGTCACCTCTTTTTTCTCGCTTTTCAACTGATTTCAAACTTATAATGACCGAATTAATAAATAAAGGTATCCCAACGATTTTAATAAGAAATTCCGTTACTTTTTATTTCTAAATGATATTCTTATCGCCGTTAAGCCGATAAATGCCAATAATGTAATCGTAATGATTGTTAGTAATGCAACATCAGGTGAAAATACTTTGATTGCATGCCATGGTGCCCCCAAAAAATAAACGATTAACGGAAGTAGAACAATTGCAAAAATCAAGCAAAAAATACCCACGCCTGCCCATAAACCGTTTTTACGTGTTTTTTCCAACTTCGTTTTTAATAGTAAATAAATGTATATTCCAAACAGTAAACAAATAAATCCTAGGATAATAAACTGAAGAATTAGTGTGTTATCTGGAATGTCAACTGGTTCATCGCCATTTAGAATATTGATAATACCGATTTTAAGGTAATATAGTCCTTCCTCTTCTAACTGATTATTTTTATTTGTAAGAATTACTCCTCCCCAGTCCGTTTTCGGAATATAAAACATCTCTGAATGAGAATCCGGTGTAGAACCTGAATGCCAGATCATTTTATCCTGAGCGTCTGGATTTGAAATTCGTATTCCTAATCCGTAATAACGGTTTTCACCGGTTTGAATATGTGGCGTTAAGTATGAATCCATCATATTTCCACTCAAAAAATTTTTAAAATCTTTCCCACTTAATAATTTGATGTATTTGACTAGATCTTCTACATTTGCTGCAATGTATCCGTATGGTGCTCCACCATTATCATATGTTACGGAACTTTTCAGAGGTAACCCAAACCATGACTGATATCCGCTTCGATATCCCTTTTCATAAGCAGTCTTATAATCTGCTGCTGCCCCTTTCATTCCTAAAGGGGCAAACACATTTTTTCCCATGTACTCGGCATATGTTTGATTCGTAACTTCTTCAATTAGTGCTCCAAGAATTAAAAAATTGGCATTACTATATTGATGTTTTTCTCCAGGTAAAGCAGTGAGGTTAACATTTGTTAAACTCTCTACATACTTCTTTATTGCACCGAAATCTTTAGATTCTTTATCAGAGATGCTTAATCCTGTGTACGTACTAAATCCACTTGTTTGAGTAAGTAAATGTTTAATCGTTATTTGAGCTACTACATGTTTATCTTCTAATTTGAACCAAGGAATATGCTTTTGTACGGGATCGTCTAGTTCTATTATATTTTCATCGATTAATTTCATTATGGCTAAACCTGTTAATGATTTACTGATGGAGCCTATTGTAAAAGGGGTTTCTGTCGTTACTTGTTCCTCCGATTCTCCTGTTATCCCCCACGATTTTGAATAATAAATTTCATTGTTATGGACAATAGCTACCGATGCACCAGGAACTTGGTATTCCTTTAAGTACGATTCAATATAGGCGTCTAGCTGAATCTCAATATCTTGATTTGCTGAAACTAACGTGATGGGTAGAAACATATTGCAGCATAAAAAGATTAAGCTTATTTGGGTTATACATTTGAGTAACTTCATATAAAATTCACCACCTTAATACATTTAGGTTGTTCAGGTACTACCTGCCCCTCTAACACACTCACAAGAGCATGTATCTTATTCCAAAAGTATCCACACTTACAATTTATCCCTTTCTGTAATAAAAGAGTAGGTACCTAGGAATGAAATTGTATCAGTCTAGAGGCTTAGGAAGTCACTACTCCATGAAATTCTAAGAGCCACCTTATCGCTTTATAATTCTTCCTACTCTTATCTCCTTACAAAAAAACATGCAACGCATTAAATGTCATAAATCACATTTTAATCGTTGCATGTTTTTCAAAAATAAGATCTAGTACATATACTATTATTGGCAAAATAA
Source organism: Lysinibacillus sp. NPDC097287 (assembly GCF_044761695.1). Classification (NCBI taxonomy): domain Bacteria; kingdom Bacillati; phylum Bacillota; class Bacilli; order Caryophanales; family Bacillaceae; genus Lysinibacillus; species Lysinibacillus sp. NPDC097287. The sequence goes on along the minus strand of NZ_JBIWCX010000002.1, from coordinate 380,335 downwards.
AAAAAGTTTGAATGTAGTTTTGTATCAAATTTGCAGAGATTTGATTATTGAAATAGTCGGTCCTACTTATAATCTACTATACACCGAAAATGCATCTGTAATATTATATTGTTCTGTGTAATGATCTCCCTTAGCTCCTTCTGTAACAAGAATATATTCTTGCCCATTTACTACAGCTAGACTTGCTAGACATAAACCAGTTTCATCTGTATACCCTTTTTCCCTCCAATAATTTCTCCTTTAGGCAAATCACTTGAACTCATTTTTTAAACATTAGACTCGTAAACGTTATGCCTGCTGGATGAAGATTAGTTGGTGAAATAGAGTACCTTTCTGCTGTATAAACATCGCGAAATGTGCTGTTTGTTAATGCATATTGTAGAAGTATTGAAATATCTTTGACACTTGTATAATGATCAGGGTGATGGAGTCCTGTTGCATTCTTAAAATGAGTGTCTTCCATTCCTAGTTGTTGAGCTTTTTCATTCATTAGTTTTACAAATCCCCTCTCTGAACCTGCTATAAAATTTGCTAAACCGATAGATGCTTCTGCTCCAGAAGGCAACATAGAACCATAAAGTAAATCTTTTGCTTCTATCTCTTCATTAGGAAGGAAGCCTGCCATTGAGGCATTTGCTCCATATAAACCTGTAAATATACTTTTAGGAAGGGATATCTTTTCCTTTAAATCCGGTATATTTTCAATTGCAACTAGGACAGTCATTATCTTCGTTAGAGAAGCAGGGTAAATCTTTTCTTCACTACTCTTGTCCAGTAAGATTTTATTCTCATCTAAATTAACTAAAACGGCATTTGAACTGTAAGCCCGAAATATAAAAAATACGCACCCTTTCGGTACGTACGACGAATGGCCATCTATTTGAAATTTTTTTCAGATAGATGGCTATTTTGCACATGTGGCTTGGATAGTTTTTGACCAAGGCATGTAATCATTTAAAATTTCTGGCTCCTGATGGATTGGTAAATTCGGCAACTCTGTCATTAATGTCACTAGGTATTGATAGAAGTCGATACCATTTGCCTTTGCTGTTCCAGCCAAACTTAAAAAAATCGCATTGGCTTGAGCACCTGCTTCACTAACAGAAAAAAGTCAGTAACAATAGTTTTAGTGCTTCACCTCTAACAGTAATTTGATCTCTTTTATCTGCTCTATGTGTCGCTGTTCATGCAAATAGATTTGTTCAACCCATTGGTCCAAAGCTATTTCACCTAAAGCCGGATGCTTCACGGATTTTTCCGCCAATATGGATTTATCTTCTATTGTACTAAGAAAAGTCAGCAATTTTTTTCTTGAATCATTTAGCAAATCAATCATTTGCTGAACTTCAAATGGTGTTACATCTGGTTCAACCATTTTTGGCGCTTTAATCTTTTTCGTTCTATCCAATAATATAAGGTCGACTTTTTTACGCTCTTGTTGAGTAGGTTCACTCGCTTTTAATCCCCATGCAATATCTTTTATCGTTGACTCTTCCACTAAAACTAAGTGATGGCAAATTTGTGCTATACTCCACATATCCATATCAGGCTTACTATTAAATTGAACATCACTTAATGTGGTAATCTCTTGAACTAAGTTATTTCTCGAATTATTCAGATTGTCATTTACTAATTGATTCATGTAATTTATCCCTCCATCAGAAAATATGTACTTAGATTCTTAATATGTATATATTCTCTACGCTGAAAAGTATTCTTCGTGTCGGAAAATTCCACCAGTCATTATGACAGAGTTTATGTAATAATAAACTGGAAATTCTTAAAGCGTTCCCAGTTTTAAAATGAACATTAAAACGAACCGGAACGACAGAATCTGTTTTTTAGATTCTGTCGTTTCTTTTTTTCAAGAGTAGGTACCTTATTTATACTAGTAGCCGTATGGACGGTTGTATGGTCGGCGGTAGTACGGTGGATAGAATGGGTAGAATGGGTAGAATGGGTAGAATGGGTAAAACGGGTATTGATAACGTGGACGTCTTCTTCTATGACGTCTTCCATAACTGTCATAATAATCTTCGTAGTCATCATCGTATCTGTCATATTGGTCAAAATTCCGCATAATTTTTCCTCCTTTTAATCTCGATATAGATTATGTTATGTAAGGATTGACAGACTACGCATTTGCCTATATTAAACATTGGTAATCTTCGGTTAGTCAGATTAAATGAGATTTAATTTAAAAAATTGGGTTCATCATCATAAATAGAGGTTGATTTTAGTTCCGGATGTGCGCTTTCGCACACTCTAGGATAAATCACCAATCGTAAAAATCCCCTGCTCATTCAGCTTTTTCGCTATACTATCTCCGATAAAATGCATAGCAACGAGCTTTCATGGCACTCGCTTAACTTCACGAATAATTAACATCGTAATACCCACACGATTCTTCATATCTGACGTCATTTTTACTAATAATTTATTAGTTGTACCATATATCGAGCATAACAAATTGAATTTCCGCAAAATTTTGTTCAATATTTCCTGGGCAATTTCTAGCACTTGCTGCTCCTGCACATCCATATAATCTTCCTTATTCTGTTGATTTTTATTAAAGTGTAATCAAAATTTTGTATGTATCCCCCAAAAAACTACTTTAAAATCTATTAATCAAAAGATTCATTTTTACTATGTAGCTCTTCGATAACCTTTATGTACATTTCCTTTACTGGCTTATACGGATAATGATAGTTAATGAATATTTCAGGTGTCATAACTACCTCCTTGCATGCCTCTAGCAGCGCATGAATGACTGATTTTCTAACAAAATGAAAATTATCGTCATTTTGAGTAATCGTAAGTTGCTCACCATTGATTTCAAATGCGAGTAGCGTCGGAAATTCCCAACTATCCTTCCCTTCGTCAAAAGCATTGCCGATTATTTGCAGGACAATAAACCAATATTCCGGCATCACCTCCATTGAACCTTCAAAAAGCGTTTTACCATCATGTATTGTGATATAACCGTAATCTAGCGCATTTGTGCTCGTCACAAACTTATCCTTAATATTGTAGACAAGCGGTACATCTAATTGCTCTTGACCGTAATCGGGATTTGAAATATATGTATTTACTTGTACCATGTAAGTCACCTCTTATGTATAATTCATAATTTTTGTAATGCTTTTATCTAATTGGAAAAACTTTATTAATAGCCCTATAACCGACTTAATTACCACACCTCAAAGATATCCATTCCACTGACCATACTTAAACTGGCATTCCTCAATCTATTTTAGTATACACCTCTCAAAAACGATAGTTTACACCCATGCTGTGCAAAAAAGCTCACTGCATCTAATTATACAGTGAGCTTTTTCGAACTAATGAGGTAAGAATATTAATTGGAATGCAAATAAGATAGCGAAAACATAAAGTATTGGATGCACTTTTTTCGCTTCACCTTTAACAATTTTCAAGATAGGGTAAGTGATAAATCCAAAAGCAATACCCGTCGCAATACTTGAAGAAAGTGGCATGATCAAAATGATTAAGAATGCAGGGAACGCTTCATCCAATTTATCCCACTCGATTTCTTTGACTGTCGCAATCATCAATGTACCCACGATAATTAAAGTTGGAGAAGTAATCGCAGCAACACCAGATACAGCGCCTACTAACGGTCCAAAGAACGAAGCAATGATAAATAGAACAGCTACCGTTAAGCTTGTTAAACCTGTACGACCACCAGCCGCAACACCAGCTGAAGATTCAATAAATGCTGTTGTTGGACTTGTCCCGAACATAGACCCAACAGTTGTAGCCACTGAGTCAGCTAATAGTGCTTTACGAGCGCGAGGCAATTGATTGCCCTTCATTAAACCAGCTTGCTTCGCGACACCAACCATTGTACCTGTCGTATCAAAGAGTGTAACTAAAATAAATGAGAATACCACTCCATATAAACCATAAGAAATAACCTGACTAAATGCTTCAATTGGATTCCAAACTAAAATACCTTCTGGTAAATGAGGAAGAGCTACCACCTTATCAATATGCAATTGATTTGTAAGTGCTGCTACAATACCAGTAACCACCATACCAATAAATAATGCACCATGGATATTACGTACCATTAAAATAACCGTGATACCTAAACCAAATAACGTTAAAAGTACACCAGGAGAAGTTAAATCACCTAGCGCTACTAAGTTACTATCACTTGCGACAATTATATTAGCCATACGTAAGCCTAGGAACGCGATAAATAAACCAATACCTGCAGTAATAGCATGTTTTAAATTTTCTGGAATTGCCATGATTAGTTTTTCACGTAATGGCGTTAAAGATAAAATAATGAAAATAATCCCTGCCACGAAAACAGCGGAAAATGCTGTTATATAATCAATTTTCCCTCCAGAAGCTAACACAACAGCAGATGTGAAATATGCATTCAATCCCATACCAGGAGCAACTGCGATTGGATAATTGGCACAAAGCGCCATCCATAATGTCCCAATAACAGCCGAAATAATAGTTGCCATAAATACTTGGTCAAGTGGTACACCTGCACCCGATAAAATAATCGGGTTTACAACTACGATATATACCATTGTGAGGAATGTAGTCATTCCCGCAAGAAGTTCAGTTTTTACATTTGTACCATGTTCCTTCAAACGAAACATCATAATACCGCCTTTCTTAAACACGAACATTTTTTACAACATCAAATATAATATTCGTTTTTAAGATGAAATTCAACCCTTTTACTTAAAGTCATTATTCTTAAAATTGTCTGATTACGTATGCGTAATATAACTTGCAATTAGACGGTTTTTTTCCGAATTGTGTTAGTACCAGTTACCTTTTTAAAATTCACACACTATTAGTACCGATATTCCCAAAATATTATCAGAACATTGACAAAATTGCGATATATAAAAATAATATGATAAAATAAAGCGAAAGTAATTCCAAAAAAAGGATAAGGTGATTTATGAAGTTGATAACGGAAAATAAGGAGCAAACTATATTCAGTCACAGTGGAAATAAAATAATAACAGATAGAGAGATTGACATCATCACTAGATTAGAAGAACCGTTGATCGTGATTTTAGGTAATGTTTTAAGTAACGAAGAATGCGATGAACTAATCAATTTGTCAAAGGACAAACTAAAACGTTCAAAAATTGGAGCTTCACGCGAAGTAAATGAACAGAGAACAAGTAGTAGTATGTTTTTTGAAGAAAGTGAAAATGAATTGGTTGCTAGAGTTGAAAAAAGAATCTCATCTATTATGAATATCCCCATTGAACACGGTGAAGGCATTCAAATCCTTCAGTATACTCCTGGTCAAGAATATAAGGCTCATTATGATTTCTTTTCATCGACAAGTAAAATAGCAAACAATAATAGAATTAGTACACTCGTTATGTACTTAAATGATGTAGAACAAGGTGGAGAAACTTTTTTTCCTAAACTGAATCTTTCAGTATCGCCACAAAAAGGTATGGCGGTTTATTTCGAGTATTTCTATAACGATGAAAACTTAAACGAGTTAACTTTACACGGTGGAGCGCCCGTTATATCTGGTGAAAAGTGGGTTGCAACGCAATGGATGAGAAAACAAAGAGTAAGGTGAAAATGGCTTCTAAAAAAATCACCTAGGACTAACCCTATTCTGCAAATCTGCTGGAGGCTTTGGGCCAATAGAATGTTGGTCACTTAGGCGTTGCCACAGGACGCGGCATTCTTAGCCAGGGTTCCATTGTTCAGCAGGGGTTTGAATACCCACTGAATTAGAAATTTTGTTTGCACCCATCTCGTCACTTTTAGAGATTCAATATTTAAGAATGTTCTTCTATCTCCACAAAACCTTTCTCTCCTTTAAACAACAAAAAGGACAAACATATTATTTATGTTCATCCCAAAAGACTTTACTTAAACTCGTATTCGCATGGTATTCCCTACTGGCTTGTTATGTCTGAACCACGAAGGTTTGCACCTTTTCCAACCTTCTGCTCGATTTAACCGACAAATTTAATGATTAGCTCTTTTCTTCTATACGCTTTAAAATAAACTCGCATTTTGAAAAATTAATCAAAATGCGAGTTTAATAAAATACCCCCAAATATCATTTTGTAAAAAGGTTTGATTATCTTAAACTTCTTAAGTTCAAAAATCCTTGCTTAATTATTTGTTTAACACATCTAGTATAAGAAAAGTTAATAGTACCCACTAAACCTCTATTAATTGCTGATGCTCGATACGGTAACATCGATTTGCAACCCGCTCAACAAATTGTCGATCATGGGAGACAAAAAGAATCGTCCCTTTATAATTTTGCATAAACAGCTCTAATGCCTGAATAGCTTCAATATCTAAGAAGTTCGTTGGTTCATCAAGTATGAGGATATTGTATTCACCAAGAAATAGCTCACAAAGTTGCAAGCGAATGGCCTCCCCACCACTCAAATGACGAATACTCTTTTGTAGATCTGATCCACTAAACTGCATTGCATGTAACACACTACGAATAATCGTATCCTCATAGTTTGTTCGTGACTTCATGTATAACCATACAGATTCATCTTTTAAATGCTGATAACTCAGCTGTTGAAATTGACCAATTTTCACTTTGGGAGATAGTGAAATGCCTTCACCGTTGGCTACAATATCGTTTAACAACGTACTTTTGCCACAGCCGTTCGGTCCAGTAATCGCTACTTTTTCACCTAACGGAATTTGAAATCTCACATCTTTCAGGAGTACGCGATTCTTGATTTGAATTGTTAAACCATCTGCCATGATGGGAAACTTGTTATGCATCTCTATAGTCGGTCCCTGTTTAAAGAAAATCGGTTGTGTTTCTTTCATAGCCTCGACTTCTTGCAATTTTTCCTTTCGCTTTTCAATGGCTTTCGCAGCACGATGCACAGCTTTTTGGCTTGTGCCTTTCGATTTGGTTTCAATCATACGATTGGGTTTTGCTTTTGCATCCTTTTTTGCCTTGTTGCTTGCATTTGCGATTTTTTCAGCCTTTTTCATCTTTTGCTCTGCTGCTTTTTCAAGACGATTTTTTTCTTGCTGATATTGTTCATAGGCTTGCTTCTGCTGCCATCTTTCTTGTTCTTTTTGGATGACATAATCACTGTAATTCCCTGTGTAAACGTTAACCTTTCCATCTACTACTTCCCAAATCGTCGTCACCAATTCATCTAATACATCACGATCATGACTTATTAATACTAGTGCACCGAAATAATACTTAAGCTCTTCTTTGACAAAATTAACACCTTGTTGATCCAAATGTGTTGTCGGCTCATCGATGAGTAATGCTTCATAATAATTCGTAAATAACTGTGCTAACTTTAGTCTAGTTTGTTCGCCACCACTATGTGCATCTCTCGCCCCAAGTTTACTTTGAAGTACGATGTTCACTTCTTTGTCAGTAGGAACCTCCATTTGTTCAAAATAGCCCAGATCTACATATTGCTTTACGACACCTGTTGTTGGTGAAATTTCACTTGCTAATAATTTTAATAATGTGCTTTTTCCCGCACCATTTTTTCCAATAATACCAATTCTGTCAAACTGATGAATTGTTAATCGATCAATTGATAAAACTTCTTTATCTAAAAACGTGACATTTATATTTTCTAATTCAAAACAGATTTTTTCCATTGTAGCTACCTCCGAAATAATATTTCGTATCGATAGCTAGCATCGATACGAGCGTCTACTAAACGCTCGTATTAAAAGAATAACAGCATGTTCATATTTCATGACCTCTTATAATATTTTAATTTTTGGATGTAATGCACAGAAAATGGCTAAAACCAAAATGCCTATTCCTGATAAATAGAAATAACGTTCTACACCGATGTCATCTGCAAACAGAGCAGATAATACTAATCCAAGTGGCATAGCAAGTGAGAATACACTGCCGAGTAAGCTAAACACTCGACCTAAATATTCAGGCGCAATTTTCTCCTGTATTAACGCCATATAGATCCCATTAAAAAACGGAGCAGATAACCCCATTAAACTACACATTACAGCAAAATACATAAAACTGCTTTCTGGCAATACACCACTAATAATCAGTGCTCCCCCCATTAAAGCAAGTGAAAATGTAAAGCTCCAAACCCGCTTCTTGAATCCACCTGTCACGCCGAGTAAGATACCCCCAACCAGCATGCCAATGGCAAAAACCACTTCTACTACCGCTGCAGAAGTAATCGTCCCATTAAAATAAGACAAGCTCATTAACGGGAATAATGCACTAATTGGCATATAAAGAAACGAATAAACAGCACAAACCCAAAGTAATGCATATAAGGCTTTTTCATTCTTTAGTGCTAAAAATCCTTCACGCATTTCTTGTAAAACCTGTTGCTCTTCTGTATTCGGTAGATTTGGAATAACCACAGCGGCAACAGCTAAACTAGCGAAAATTGTCCCAATGATATCGAGATAAAAAATCCATTGTAATCCAAAAGATGCATACAACAAACCTGCTAGGGCTGGACTAATAATGAGACTTATAGATTGTAATGACTGTGTGTACCCTGCACATTTTACTAGATTTTCCTCCGGTACAAGTAACGGTGTTATAGCCTGTAATGCCGGTGTATGAAAAGCTGTGCCGACACTACGAATAAATAAAATCACAAAAATTAACCAAATAGGTAAATCCCCTGTCAGAGCGACTACTGCTAAGACCCCTGCAGCACTTGCAATAAGCATATCAGACACAATCATGGTCCATTTACGATTCCAACGATCCACCCACACACCGATAAACGCACCAAATAATGCTTGTGGTAAAAAGCCCACGAGCGTCGCCATCGATAAAATCATCGCGGATTCTGTTCGCTCTGTTAAATACCAAATAATCGCCATTTGTAGTACTGCACTTGTCACAAGGGAAATCGCTTGACCGCCCCATATTGTAAAATATTTCAGTTGCCAATTTTCAAAGTTCATCTTTCATTTTCTCTCCTCTTTTTTATTGTCAAAGAAGGCAATAAAAAAGCAGGCTTTCTCCACAAAAGTGCACAGAAGCCCGCAAAAACGCATATGAAAGAGTACTGTTCCGCTCAGAAGCGTTAACTATATCTTTCTATTCGAATCGCAAGCATGACAAAAAAGCCCATCTGCGGATGGAAAAATTCGCTTTTTTATTGCCAACTTAGCGTAAACGAACAGATTGCATATAGTTAACCCTCCTCTCCTAAATTTAGTGCTATTATACATAATTTCTTTTCAAATAACAACCATACACCTTGGATGCGACGCCTTCATAACCAACATTTTGTTGGCCCAAGCGGCTTGATGCTTGCCCCCTGGAAAACGTCCCCCTACAGCCTTGTCTTTTAAGAAAAGAAGGATCCCTCTCAAACGAAAGAGCGAGGTATTCAAAACGATTCAATCGTCGAATACCTCGCAATATGAAATGATATATACTTTATCAATGCTTAACTTGTTCTTTTGACTCAACTGACGTAGATTTTTTCCCAAGATATGCTTCAACGACCCTTGCATCTTCTAAAAGAGTCTTTGCTTCTCCACTGATAATTACTTTTCCTGTTTCCATTACATACCCATAATCCGCAACTTTTAAAGCCTGTCTTGCATTTTGTTCTACAAGAAGGACTGTAGTCCCTGCGTTTTTAATTTCTCTAATCATTTTGAAAATGTCCGCTACTATTAAAGGAGCCAATCCCATAGAAGGCTCGTCTAGTAACAATAGTTTCGGCTTTGAAAGTAATGCCCTGGCAATAGCCAACATTTGTTGCTGTCCTCCTGAAAGGGTCCCTGCGAGCTGTTCTCTTCTTTCCTTTAAAATAGGAAATTGCCCCATTACCTCTTCAATGTCTTTTCTTATATCTTTATCGTTTCGATGGTATGCTCCCATTTCAAGGTTTTCCATTACTGTCATGCTAGATAATATAGCTCGACCTTCAGGAACAAGTGCGATCCCTTTTCGAAGAAGTTGATCTGGTCTCATCCCTGTAATATCTTCTCCTAAAAACTCCACAGTTCCATTTTTCGGCTTTAATAACCCCGAAATCGATTTCATCGTAGTCGTTTTCCCTGCTCCATTTGCGCCAAGAATTGTGACAACCTGACCTTGTTCTACTTTAAGACTGACACCTTTTAAAGCCTGGATCTTCCCATAAAAAGTTTCAATACCAGTTATTTCAAGCAATTTGATCGTCCTCCTCTGAACCGAGGTATGCTTCAATAACATCTTGGTTATTCTGAATCTCTTCAGGTGTTCCTTCGGCAAGTTTCTTTCCAAAATTTAAAACGGTAATTCTATCACAAAGCTTCATAACAAAGGGCATATCATGTTCTATTAACAGTACCGTTATGCCTCTTTTTTGTACTTGTTTTATTAAATCAAACAGGTCTTCTGTTTCGGTTTCATTCATTCCCGCTGCTGGCTCATCTAATAGTAATAACTTTGGATTACTAGATAAAGCTCTAGCAATTTCAAGTCTTCTTTGCTGACCATATGCTAAATTTTCAGCAACAACGTCCTCGAATTGAGCTAAACCTACCAACTCTAGTAGCTCTTTTGCTGTTTCATACATACCCTCTTCTTCGGTACGCTGGGACTTTGTACGAAAAACACTGCGAAAAACACCGGAGCTACTTCGGCAATGTCCGCCAACCAAAACATTTTCTAGTACTGTCATTTGCGAGAAAAGTCGTATGTTTTGGTAGGTACGACAAATCCCTTTATTCGTAATTTTGTGCGGTTTTATCCCTGATATTTCTTCTCCAAGAAAGCTAATTTGCCCAGAAGTTAATGCGAACATGTTCGTGATAACATTAAACATCGTCGTTTTCCCTGCTCCATTAGGACCAATGAGACCAAAAATTTCACCTTCATTGATTTTGAAAGAAACATCAGTTAATGCAGAGATACCGCCAAAGTTTTTAGTGATGTTTTTTAATTCTAGTACCATGGTCGGACCTCCTTTTTAATTTCATATTCTTTTTAAGCCATTGCAAAATGGACGCATCAATAATACCTTGAGGACGGAATGCCATCATTAATACAAGAATTACTCCATAAATCATATAACGATATTCACTGATAAATCGTAAAGCTTCAGGCAAAATCGTCATAAAAGTTGCCCCGAATATAGCTCCCCAAATCACTTCACTACCACCAAACACTGAAAAAATTAGTATTTCTATTGCGCGATGGTATGCAAAATCAGCCGGACTAATATACGCCATTACATGAGCATATATAGCTCCAGCAAAGCCTGCCAAAATAGCCCCTTGCGTAAAGGACAATACTTTATAATAAGTAATATTTATCCCCATCGATTCGGCTGCTTTTTCATCCATTTTAATAGCAGCGAATGCGCGCCCAACACGGGATTTATTTTGTCTAATAAAGAACCATACTAGAAAGATATTAATTAACAACAAAAGAATAAGAACAAGTAAGTAAATCACCTGGTTATTCTTTAACCCAATCATATCAGGATCAAACCCCATACCAGATAGGCTTTTAAATAGCTCTCTACCTAAATGAGGAATGCCCGCAAGTCCAACTGCACCTAAGGTAACAGATTCCCAGTTCAAAAAAATCACTCGAATTACTTCTCCAAAGCCAAGTGTTGCAATTGCCAAATAGACTCCTTGAAGTCTGAGGGCAGGAATACCGATTAACATTCCCAAAATACCAGCAACTAATGCTCCGGCGATAATACCAACTATAATCGGCACATCCAAATGAATCGTTAATAATGCTGAAGTATATGCTCCTATACCCATAAACCCGGCACTACCCAAAGATAATTGCCCTGAGGAAAGAGTTATGTATATGCTAATCCCCAGAATGATATTGATCATAACAAATGAAGCTACTTGTAAATAGTATGGATTTAATATTTCACCTAACATAAAGTCACGTCACCTTCCTCCCTCAGCTGTCTTTTTACCGAATATCCCCTGAGGTCTTAATAAAAGGATGAATATGATTATAATAAAGGCTACTGCGTCTCGATATCCTGAATCCCCATAGGCAACCATCAATGTCTCTGCTATACCTAGAAGTAACCCCCCAGCCATAGCTCCTTTTACATTTCCCATACCACCTAAAATGATAATGGCTAATCCTTTAAGTCCCATTGATAATCCCATTTGTGGATTAACTGAGTTAAATGCCATCCCTACTAAAATCCCAGCAATACCTCCCATTGCAGAAGCAATAATTACTGTTGTCGTTATTGTTCTTTTTGTATTAACACCAAGAATGCTTGCCGTTTCTATATTTTCTGCAGTAGCTCGTAACGCTTTTCCAGCTTTTGTTTTCGAAAGCCAGTAAGAAAGAGCCATCATTAAAGCGACTGATATAACAAATATGACAATCTGGACGAGGTAAATAGTAATTGAACCTATTTGAAATTGGATTTCAGCAAATGCATTACGAAAAGGCTGATTTCCAGCTCCAAATAAATGATGGGAAAGATTTTCAAGGAAAATGGATATCCCAATCGTACTTATTAAAGGAGCAAGATGTGAGACTCCTTGCTTTCCTCGTAGTGGACGTAACGCAATTCGCTCTAACAAGTAACCTAGGATAGCAGTAACTCCAATCGCAGCAATAAATGCTACCCAAAGTGGCCATCCAAATATACTCGTCACCAATACTCCAATAAAAGCACCAAACATAAAAATCTCACCATGTGCCATATTAATGATCCCAAGTACACCAAAAACAAGAGTGAATCCAAGGGCAACGATGGCATATATGCTTCCTAATGTTATTCCATTAATTAGTTGTTCTAATAGCATTGTTTCTCACCCTTTAATTAATAGATTTATTTGTATTAAGGAAAGTCAAGTGTGTTGATTAACCCATTTTATCCTGCCCTGATTAAGGAAAAGGTGATTTCCGCTACGGGCTACTCGCTTTCCTGCGGGCGAGCGTCGAGCCGCTTCCTCCGCCTTGCTCCGTGCAGGGTCTCGCCTGTCTCGCTTTTCCCACGGGAGTCGAGTAGCCCTCCGCTACAATCTATAAAAGTGGCATTATTCATAAGGTAAATTTTTATGGAAAAGCTGAAGAATCACGATAAAACCATACAATTATTCCCTAATCAACACGTCAGAAGGAAAGTATTCCTTTCACCTATAACGAAATAGTAATCTTCCACTTCTATAAGACATTAATTTTAAAGTGGCAAAAGAAAATACCTTTGCCACTTTATCCAAGCCTTATATCTTACTAATTTTACTCAAATAATTGGAACTCCCCATCCTTGATGATAAGTACCGTTGGTTCCATCACCACATCTCCGTCTTTATCGAAAGAAAATTTCCCAAGAATTCCATCTAAATCTTTTATCTCTGCTAGAGCATCTCGAAGTGCATCTCTATCAGCTTCTCCAGCATTTTTTAATCCCTCTGCCATGATATATAATGCGTCATATGCTTGTGCTGCGAATTGATCTGGTTTTTTACCATATTTTTCTTCGTATTTTTTAACAAAGTCTTGAACCTTTTGATCTGGTTTCTCTCCAAACCATGGTGTAGCCACTATTAATCCTTCAGATGCTTTACCAGCAATATCAATAACTTCTGGAGAGTTAAACCCATTTCCACCTACGAAAGGTACTTCAATCCCCATTTTTCTTGCTTGATCCATAATCACAGCACCCTCATTATAAAGAGCAGAAGCTAAAATTAAATCTGGTTTTAAATCTTTAATTTTTGTCAGTTGTGCATTATAGTCAGACTGACCTTTTTGGAAAGTTTCGATTGTTACTATTTCAAGTTCCATGTCTTCTGCTACTTCTTTCATCGTGTCAAATCCTGATTTTGTAAATAGATCGTCATTACCATACAGGATTGCAACCTTTTTCACTCCGTATTTATCAACTGCTTTTTCCAAAGCAGCTGGAATAGCTAAAGATTCAGGAATTGAATTTCTAAAAACATACTCCCCTATTTGTGGAATTCCAGCAGCTGTCGTCGAAGTACCCATAATTGGAATTCCATTGATGTCAGCCTCAGGTGCCACAACATTCATTTCTGTACTTAAAGTTGGTCCTAGTAGCCCCACAATGTCATCCGAACTCATTAGTTTTTGTGCAACAGTTAAAGCTTGATCTTGCTTTCCAGCTGAGTCTTCAACAACAAGCTCAATTTTCACTTCGCCTTTTGCATTCACTTCTTCTAATGCTAAATTAAACCCATTCGTAATTGCTTCTCCATATGCCGCTCCAGGTCCAGTTAAATACGAGATAACCCCAATTTTTGCTGAAACAGTTTCTCCAGCACCTCCTGAACTATCTCCACCTGTACTTTTTGTATCAGCTCCACCACCACATGCCGCTAACAAGGTTAGCATTAATACAGAAATTAATAGATATGACATCTTTTTAATCGTTCTCATTTCTCTTCCCCCCAAAATCATATGTTTAACCTATAACTATTAAATAACACTAATATAAATATATTATTCTTAACAGTTAGAATATTCGTAGTTTTAATAATTTGTTATCTACCTTTTTTCTAGCATCATTTTTCATTCCTTTTTCGCTTTAAATCATTTTGCTAAAGAAGTAATGCACACAAGCTACTAACCGATAGATTATCTGCATTATTCCTATTTATTTTTTCAATAGTTTTTGATTTTTTAATTGCCGTATCACATCAGCTTGAACTTGATTTGCTAAAGTTCAAATAGTCCTTATTAGTAAAATCACGATCTTTTAAACAAAATAAAAAGGGACAAACATATTATTTATGTTCATCCCAAAAGTCCTTACTAAAACTTGTATTTGCATGATGTTTCCCTGTTGGCTTGGCAATATCTGAACCACGAAGAATCGCACCTTTTCCAAACTTCTGCTCAATTTGATCGACAAGTTTAATGATTGGCTCTTCTTTTACATAATCTTCAAAGTTAAAGAATGTTAGCTGCTGTGTCGTTTCTTTAATATCACTGACATTCGATACAGTGACACCAAGTAATCGAACGGGCTCTTCGTTCCAATGCTTATTAAATAGATTCCATGCTTGCTCGGCAATATCTTCTTTTGAATGTATCGCGTTATTCATTGATTTACTTCGCGTATAAGTCTCCCAATCAGCTGTTCGAATCATAACACTGACAGTAACACCAGCAAGTTTCTTTGCCTGTAATCTTTCAGCTACCTTTCCAGAAAGCGTTGAAATTATTTCATATAATTCATCTCTTTCCGTCACATCATAGGCAAACGTTGTTGAATTTCCTACACTTTTCGTATCGTAAATGGCATCAGGATCAACAGGTCTGTCATCTACCCCATTGGCCTTTTGCTTCATACGGGGTCCGTTAATGCCAAAGTTTTGTTTTAATAGATATTCATCAGCTGCAGCGAGTTCCCCGATTGTTTGAATACCTAACTTTTTCAACTTCTCTGCAGTACTTTTTCCGACCCCATGCATCTCAATCACATTTAATGGCCACAACACTGCTGGCACATCCCGCTTACGCAATACCGTAATACCCATCGGCTTTTTCATATCACTTGCCATCTTCGCCAAAAATTTATTCGGCGCAATACCAATTGAACAAGGCAATTGTAGTTCAGTCCAGATTCTATCTTGCAAATTTTGAACGTGTTGCAATACATTTTGCCCCTCAACAATAGGAAGTTGCAAATACCCTTCATCAATTGAAACTGGTTGAAGGATTTCGCTATATTCTTTTAACATATTAAAAAAGGCCTTCGACGCAGCTCGATAACGATCAAAATTAGGCGGTATTACAATAAGCTCCGGACATTTTCGCCGTGCCTCCCCGACATTCATGGTTGTATAAACACCTTTTGCCCTTGCTTCATAGCTACATGTAATAATGATCCCTCTACGTTCCTTTGGATTTCCCGCGATTGCAACTGGTTTTCCCTTTAAAGTAGGATCGTAAATTTGTTCGACAGAGGCATAAAAGCAATTAAGGTCAATATGTAAAATGATTCTTCGTTTGTTCATAGGTAATCACCTCATTTACTCAACTAAAGTTACTTTTCAAATTTCGAATACTACGGAATATTACTTGTACGTCCCTCTACATTAGGATTTCTATACTATCGTATCAAATGCTTTTTCGAAAATATAACGAAAAGCAATAAGTGCATACATTATATCACCTTTATCAATACTAAATTCGGCCGTTCTATTATCAAATTGAGCTGAATGCTGAATTGAATTACTTCTAACAATCCTTACATTCACAATGGAAACGAAAAATCCCTCAAAACATATATTTTTGACAATTTTTTGTCTTTACAAAAAAACTATGTCACTTTTTGTAGTTTTATGTCGAATCTTATGTAATATGAAATACGATTTATGAAAAAAATCTTTTAATATCATTCTTGAAAAACTAAAAGTTCTATATCATGGCTATTACTTATAAGATGTCTTTTTGTGAATCATTCAACAAGGAATGTAAACAAGGTTTACATATCAAAAACTTATCGTAATAAAATGACCATTCTTAATTGGAGGAAACTGATATGTTTTGGATACAATTTTTAATTTTGCTAACCTGTATCTTTATTGGTGCTAGGATCGGTGGACTTGGTCTCGGAGTAATGGGTGGTGTTGGATTAGCAATCTTTGTATTTGTTTTCGGTCTTCAACCTACATCCGCTCCTATTGATGTTATGCTGATGATTTTATCTGTAATTACGGCTGCAGGTGCTCTTCAAGCCGCCGGAGGTATGGAATATCTCGTTCATATTGCTGAGAAAGCATTAAGAAAAAATCCTAAATGGATTACATTCATCGCACCTATCGTTACTTACGTGTTTACTTTTTGTGCAGGAACAGGACACGTTGCATACTCGGTTTTACCAGTTATCGCCGAAGTATCCCGAGAATCTGGTATTCGACCTGAAAGACCTATGTCAATCGCAGTCATTGCATCACAGCAAGCAATTACAGCCAGTCCTATTTCTGCAGCGACTGTAGCATTATTAGCTTTATTAGCTGATTTCCAAATTACTTTACTAGATATTTTAATGATTTCTATTCCTTCTACTTTTACCGGCTGTATGATCGCTGCATTTGTTGTGAGTAGAAAAGGAAAAGACCTTCCAGACGATCCAGTTTATTTAAAACGCTTAGAAGAAGGCTTAGCTCCTATTAAAAAAGATAAAAAAGCATTCAATCCAACGAATGCTTCAAAACTTTCTGTTGTATTATTCTTACTTGCCGCAGTATTAATTGTTGTTCTAGGTTCATTTGAAAAATTACGTCCAGGTTGGGATATTGACGGCGTATTTACACCTATGTCTATGCCTGTTACCATTGAAATCGTTATGCTGACAATTGCTGCTTTAATCATTATTTTTGGTAAAGCAAATGTTGACGAAATTGTTTCTGGTAGTGTGTTTAAAGCCGGAGCTTCAGCAGTTGTAGCGATTTTCGGTATCGCGTGGATGGGTGACACATTCTTCAATGGTAATGCTGAACTTATTAACAGTTCGATTTCTGGACTAGTCACAGCAGCCCCTTGGTTATTTGCTATAGCATTATTTGTACTTTCTATTTTGCTATACAGCCAAGCAGCAACAGTTCGAACACTAATGCCTCTTGGTGTAACACTTGGTATTAGCCCAGCATTATTAATTGCCATGTTCCCAGCTGTTAATGGTTACTTCTTCATTCCAAACTACCCGACAGTTGTTGCAGCCATTAACTTTGACCGTACCGGCACAACTAGAATTGGCAAATATATTCTCAACCATAGCTTCATGCTCCCTGGTTTAGTTTCAACAATCTCTGCAGTCGTCATTGGGATTTTACTAAGCTCTGTTTTACTCTAGATCCTTTATTTAAATGTCGCTTTTTATTCTTTATGTGATTCAAGATTACGTATTAATGAATCACTCGGAGTTACATTACTCCTTAATTTTTAACATCAACATATACAAAGTGCAGTTCACTAGCGCAATTATCTATTATGGATAATTGCGTTTTTTTTGGAAAAGAAACTCTCAAGACAATTGAATGCAATAAGACGAGGGATTATAAGGTTTCAAATTAGCTTAAGCAACAAAGTACTACAAAAGAAATGATTTCTATTTCAATTCCCCACAATAAAAACACTTTAGAATATTCCGATCAATTTTCATTAGTGGAAAATGATAAGATAAAATGATTGAGGCACAAAAAATAAATAAATAAAAAATTTGTTGTAACGAATCAGCAAATTTCTGGATATATAGATGATTGGCTTTCAAAAGACTTGGTTCAGAATAGCAAAATTCGCATTAGAAAGGAGGTAAATCGTGGATAAAGAAAATATATATCAAGAATATGGGGACTTTGTTTTTAGGTATTTATTAACCCTTACAAATGATAGTCAATCTGCTGAAGATTTAACGCAAGAGACGTTCTATCAAGCCATTAAGTCCATTGACAAGTTTCATCATAACGGAAATGCAAAATTTTCTACATGGCTTTGTTCAATCGCCAAAAACGTTTGGTTACAAGAAATGAATCGCGAAAAAAACAAGCACCAGTTAGTGAACTCTCTAAGTGATGAAACGCCTATATTTTATAATTTAGAAGATGAATATTTTAAAAATGAAGACAAAATTAGTTTTTATAAAAAAGCTCAACAACTGAGCGAGATAAACCGTGAAATACTTTATCTCAGATTATTAGGGGATTTATCTTTTAAAGAGATTGGCACCATTTTGGGCGGAACAGAAAACTGGGCAAGAGTAACATTTTATCGTGCAAAACAACAAATCAGAAAAGGTGGGGAAAATTATGAATCATAGCGTTTTTAAAGATTTAATCCCGGGCTACATAGAAAATTTAACAAGCAAAGAGACAAATAAACAAATAGAAAAACATATGGAACAGTGTGAGGATTGCCGACAGTATGTAAAGGACATGCAGGAAGACTTGTTGGTGGAACGTACCCATGAGCAAAAAAAGGAGGATAAAAATATCGACTTTTTAAAAAAGGTACGATCAAAAAACAGGAAAAAGATTTTCATTATTGTAGGATCACTACTATCCATTTTCATCGGTTGGTTCTTCTTCTTTGACCAAATGTGGATTGCAGATGAAAAGGACATACAAACAACCGTCAAACAACAAGGGTCAACGGTTACGCTGTCCTTTCAAACGAAAAATGACAATCGTTATCTTTTAGCGATGCCAATATGGTATCAAAATTCCATCGATGAGATCATTATTTACGAAAAGTGGAATGATTTTTCAGAACCAGCCAGGATTTTAAAAGATGGAAGCAATTTCACGTTTACATTTTTAGATGAAAATACATTAATACTGCACGATGGTGAAGAAAAGAAACTAACAGACGAAGACAAAGTACGCATTCGATATAAAAATAGTAAGGAAGAGATACTATTAAAGGATTTATACAAACTAGAAAATAAAAGTAAATAATATGAACATGAATAAACCAGTTGCTACATTAATCCTAGATTATTCACCGACCAATATTAAATCCCGCAGAAAAGCTAAAAGTCAGCTTTTCTGCGAGATTCTCTTTTCCACTTAAAATATTCTAATTCTTTCCCTCAGTTCCTTTTGCGAAAAATTAACTTCAAATCCTATATGGATGAGGTTTATTCAGTCGTATGTAATCCTCTAAGTCTCCATGTACATAACAATAAAGCAATTAAAATCGTTAAGATTAACGGGAAAATAGACATCATCCCCCATTGATCACTACATAAATTCAAATAGCCCCAAGTTGCAGGAAACACTTTACCAATCATTTGCAAGGCATTTGGTAGCATATCAACTGAAAACATAATACCTGAAAGCATAACGGATGGTAGAAATACTAGCTGTGAAATCATTGTTAACTTTGAAGTGCTTTTCACAAACAACCCAAGTATTACACCTACTGAAAGAGATGTAATAATAAAAAGCTCAAGCGTCACAAAATAGCTGAATAGATTAGCAGGGACACTCGCATTAAAGACAATTTGAGCGATGAAAAATAGCATGATGCTCATAATCGATAGATGAATCAGTCCAGAAATGAAATTATTTACCGCTCCTGTCCAAAGTGGAACTCCCCCAACCCTATATGCTTTCCTTATATCGCTGTTGTAAAACTCTACAAGAGATGTTGGTGTACCTATAATTGCACCCATTGTCACACCAAAAACCGTCATAGATTGAATTAGCGTTTTATAAGCATTAGGATCTATTGAAGTAAAAATGCCACCCATGAATAGAAAGAAAATAAGTGGGATAATATAATAAGTTAGTAATATACCTTTACTGCGAAAATCCAACTTCCATTGCAAGCCGATTCCATATAAAAATGCACTCATACTTTTACCCCCTTCGCAATATCCATAAAACTCTGTTCCAAGCTGGTGTGTTCAATTTTTATATCCTGCATAGAATCGTTTTGCTCTCTTAACAATGTTGTTAATTCATATAGTCCCTCTTCTAATTTATCCGTCTCGAATATTTGGTAATTTTGATGTTCTCCTATATAGGAACAAGATACGAGATCATTCATTTCTAGGGGATTGGATAATTTAATATGCATTCTATACTTATCTTGCTTTTTCTTAGTTAGCTCATACACTGTACCAATAAAACCGATATTGCCATTGTTCAGTATTGCCAGTCGATCACACAGTTCCTCCACTTCAGCCATATCATGGCTTGACATAACAACTGTTTTCCCTCTTTTTTTAAGATCTTTTATTTCTGCATGTAATGCTACCCGTCCCTCTACATCGAGACCTGCTGTAGGCTCATCAAGAAAAACAATATCCGGATCACCGATCATTGCCATGACTAAATGTAATCTCCGTTTTTGCCCTGTTGATAGTTCTTTATATTTTTTATTTAAAATCAAATCTACATTCAATCTTTGAACAAGTGCCATATCAATAGTAGTAGCGTGCCATTTGGCAATTAGTTTTATTGCTTCAATTACTTTAATGTTCGTAGGCAATGATGCAATTTGAAGTTGCACACCAATTTTCCCGTGAATCTCGATCGTTCCATTATACGTTCGAAGTCCTTCCATACATTCAATAGCTGTCGTCTTTCCAGCCCCATTGGTGCCAATTAAGGCAAAGATCTCTCCACGTTTAATGGCAACAGATATGCCGTTAAGTACCACTTTATCGCCATATTGTTTTGTTAATGAGTCGATATTAATAATTGTAGTCAACATAATCCCTCCATTTTTGAAATGCAAACACTCCATCTTTAAAATAAGCCACGATTACTTGATTAAGAAGATTATTAACACACTACTTCATCTATTTAAAAGGCATTCATTAGTACAGAAAAACGCTTCTCATCCATTATATCTAATTTTTATAATTAAAGTTAAATATTTCAAATTAAGGCTCGGCACTATACCTTTGAGTTGATTTCCGTTCCGGCTGGGCGCTTTCCGGGGGGCGTCCAGCCTCCACTCCAATCAATGAGCATTCCAAAATCAATATACCTTTTTAGCAAATATCATGCCCCTCTTTTGGTGATGAAGCAAAATTAAACTATATTATTGGAGTCAACGTTTTTTGTATAAATGACAATCTCATGTATTAATTCCATGGTGAAATTCAGGGATGTACATTAAATAAAAAAAGCAGCATCAGATTGAACTGAATGCTGCCTTGAATTATTCTCATTACTTTTGGATTGCTTCTAACAATCTTAAACTTTCTTGTACTTGCTCTGCTGTTAACTGATGCGTCACAATATAGCGGTTACGTTCATGTTTAGAACATTCGATTGTACAACCACCTAAATGCTTCGCTTCATTTTCTTCAGATGCTAAAATCTTTTTATTACACTCAGGATTCGCGCAGTTAATGTTACGCTCACATGGTGTGCCGTCAAAATGGTCCTTACCAACAATCGTTGGTGCCACTTGGTTAATCGGCACGACTAGTCTTTCATCAAATACGTAGCATTGCCCATTCCAAAGCTGCCCTTTTGCGACAGGATCTTTCCCGTATGTGACAATCCCACCATGTAATTGACCTACATCTTCATAACCTTCACGTACTAGCCAGCCAGAAAATTTCTCACAGCGAATGCCACCTGTACAGTAGGTTAAAATACGTTTACCCTCAAGTGCATCCTTGTTTTCTCGAATCCACTCTGGCAAATCGCGGAATGTTTCCACATCTGGACGAATCGCCCCTTCGAAATGACCAACATCATATTCATACGTATTACGCGCATCAATAACGATCGTGTCTTCCTGTTGCATTTGCTCGTAAAAGTCTTTTGGCTCCACATAACGACCTGTTAATTCCAGTGGGTTAATATCATCCTCTAAACTTAAATGTACAAGCTCATTTTTAGCACGAACATGCATTTTTTTAAACGCATGATGCTCTGCCTCATCTATTTTAAAGACAATTCCTTTGAATAATGGGTTATTTTCCATCATTGTCATATAAGCTCTAGTTTGATCCTTTGTACCAGACAGTGTACCGTTAATACCCTCTTTGGCTACTAAAATTCTTCCCTTTAATTCGAGCGCCTTACAATCCGCTAAATGCTCAGCAGCAAATTGCTCCGGGTCATTAATGTCTGTGTAAAAATAATACAGTAATACTTGATAATCCATTTCTTTTCCACCTATCATTCATATTTACAGGATACAACCTGATAGCGGCAATAAAAAACATCCAGTACTGCATAACCATTACCAATTATATAAGTAGAAAAAACAAATATAGAGTCAGTTATGTATACTTGATGCAGTTATAATACCTACTTTTCAATTTGAAAAGTATATTTAAATAATATAGTAAATGTTCGGATCAAGCCTCAGCTAAAAGGCTGATATTTTAAGAAACTATATCCACTAACTTAATGCCCTACCGCAAATAACCTGGTTTATGTATGAATCTACCGCTCAACATATAACAATAATGTATTCGTCAACACTGTTGATTTCATAGCTGCTACTAAAAACTTCAGTGAGTTCGCCAATATTTCTCCCCTACTTTTAAATCATTAGAGCTGCTAGTACATTTCCTTACTTATTAATTCCCCCACAAAAAACACCCTAATCATTAAATCAGCCATTCTTACTGTTTGTTATTTGTAATTTCTCATTAAAGACAATTTTATACACCTCAAACAAATCCCGTATTTTACCAAGAGATAAGTTACTCTTCACAAAAAAATAATGTATAACATACTATTTTTTCGGGTGTGTTGATTAAGGAAATATCGGGTTGTTATTTACCAATAAAATAGTTAATTCCGTATTCAATACTAGCATACATTACTTCTTTTATTGTTGATTGTAGCGGAGGGTGCTCGACTCCTGCGGGAAATACAAGCATACCGAGACCCTGCACGGAACGAAGTGGAGGAAGCGGCTCGGTGCTTGCCCGCGGAAAGCGAGCATCCCGTAGCGGAAATCAACTTCCCTCTTTAATAGTAATGGCTAAATTGGTTAATAAACACTCCTGCTATTTTTTAATAACCTTATGTAGTAAATTCCCGTGTTATTTCAAAGCGTTACATAAAAATTGTAAAGACACTTCATTAAATTCCACAGCTTGATCTACATTACATACATGACCGCTGTCTTTTAAAATCACTAATTTACTTGATGGTTGCTCTTTCACTAAACGCTTAACAGGTTCTAAAAATACATAATCCTCGTCTCCCATAATATAGAGTGACGGAATCTTTGTGTCCTTTTCATTTATTTTCACTAAATATTTTGCGACACCACCGGTTAATGTTAACCAACGTAAAAATTCTCTATTCTTAATTTTTTTTGCCTCTTGAATAAATAAATGGCGTGAAGATTCATGGGTTTTTCTCGGCATTAAAATCCACGCGAATATTTTATATAACCACATAAACGGAATCATTTTTTTAAACGTATTAGCTATACCAAGTAAAAAATGCAGTCTAGGTGTAATACGTATCACAGCGCCTGCTAGTAACATCGTGTGGAAACGTTCTGGATTCGTTTCAGCTAGTTGACGAATTAACATCGTCCCTAGTGAAATCCCTACAAAATGGGCCTTTTCAATCTTTAATGAATCTAGCACGTCTAGAATATCCTGGCTAACTAATTCAAGTGTATATTTAGTCGGACTGTTCGTAATCATACAATCTCCATGACCTCGAAGATCGACTACCAAGACATTAAAATGTTTGCGATATGCTCGAATTTGCTTGAACCAAATTGTCGAGCTACCACCAGCTCCATGTACTAAAACTACCCACTCTTTGTGTTGTTGGCTATATATTTTATAATTTAACAAGTACTTCTCATCCTTTGATAATCTAACTTATACTATCATTACGAATAATAGCATGTAATGGTTTCATTTTTTACGTATATTTCTAGTAATTTTGATGTTTTTTCGACATTTAAAAGCAAATGATTGAGCAGGATTATCAATAAAGATAGCGTCAATTTGTTCTACTGTTAATCCTAGCTCTTTCATTTTCGGCTTTAATGTAGATAAAGCATAAGCAACCCCTGGACCACCCTTACCCCATAAATCAATGGTGAAAGCGGCATTCAATTGAACGACCATAATAATTACATAGTGACAGCAAATTTTTTTTGGATTATTTCAAGACAGTAGACAAATAATTGTTAAATTTCTTTTTTATAAGTATAATTTCATATAAACTTCACATTTTTTTGATAAAATGATGATTGATAATAGAATAGTAATATTTATTGTCCATCTAGAGGAAAGTTCAGGAGGGTTTATTTTGAAACATATTTTTACTGCAGCTATAACAGTCTTACTAGTAATGTCTCTTTCAACTAGTGCATTTGCTCACTCGCATTTGGGAGGATCAAATCCAGCAGATGGTGAAGTTATAACGGAACCGTTAAATGAAATCGTGCTAAATTTTGACGGTCAAATTGAACAAGGTAGCTTTATTGATGTAACAACCGCCTCGGGTCAAACTATTGAACTAAAAGAAACTATTATTGGTGAGGGTACATTAACAGGAACTGTTGCTGAGCCACTTCCAAATGACGAATATAAAGTTAATTGGAGTATTATTAGTAAAGATGGTCATCCATTAGAAGGTAATTTTTCATTTACAGTAAATGATCCAGTTTCTAAAACTGTAGAAAAAGAACCGTCAGAAACAACGAATGCTGTTGAAGAAAAAACAGAAGCACCTTCAGCAGAAGAAGGAGAAAAAAATTCATCTTCTACGACAGTAATTCTAGTTGTACTTTTAGTTATCCTTGTAGCAGGTGGTTTCTTCTTCCTTACTAGAAGAAAGAAATAATTTATGGGTATATTAGTAATCATTAGTCAGGCACTTTTATATTTATTTTTTTCGATCTTAGTTGGAAGTTTTATTCTTCTACTTGTCCCAAGCAACTATCGTCCTGACATAAAAATTTCAAAACGCTTGTTACTTATTAGTGCGATAGCTATACCAGTTCTATCCTTTATACCAGTACTAGAGAGTGTATTATATATCGCTCCACGCTTAGGTTTTCTTGAATCGCTTAAAATCGTTCTAACAACCTACACAGTTGGGAATGCATGGGACTTTACCCTACTTGGCTCCGTTGTGTTAGTTCTATTAATTTCTTTGACGAGAATTCCTGAAAAGGGCATCTTCGCTTATTTAGGAACATTCGTTACATTTTTATTAATTTTAACAATTGCTTGGTCAAGCCATGCGGGCGCTATTGATCCAATCATGGGTATTATTAGCGACTTTCTTCATCTAGCCGCGGTAAGTATTTGGGTTGGGATTTTACTAATAATAGCTTGGTGTTCGACTAATCAAAAAAATTGGCTCGAATTTTTAAGCTGGTTTTCGATGGTCGCTTTTGTCTGTCTAATAGCTACGGCTCTTAGTGGACTGTTTCTAATGGAAGTAATGGTTGATGGATATATCGATTCGTGGATGGTATCGTATGGACAAGGATTATTATTAAAACATTTATTCCTACTCCCCCTTGTTTTTTATGCTTTGGTGAATGGTTTAATTGTTAAATATAAACTATCTAAAGATGCTTCATTCAACCCCATTCCTTGGATTCGTGTCGAAGGATTTATATTATTGACCATTTTCACAATTACAGCTATTTTTTCACAACAATCACCACCTCATGGCCATTATTTAACGAATGATGCGGTGTCACCTTTATTCCGTCTATTTCACGCTGACTTCATCAATTCAACTAATACAATTGGCTTTGCTTTAAACTTAAACACTTTACTATTCTTTTTCCTATCTCTTTTGTTTATAGGATTAATAGTATTATCCATCTTCAAAAAAGCATCGATACTTGTATCTTTTCTGTTTAGTTGCTTATTTGTAAGCAGTTTATACTTTATGTTAATGGTGAGTGTGGTAATTCGCTAAAAGGAGAGTGACTCAATAATTAATAAATTGAGTCGCTCTTTTTTAGTACTTATTCCTTTCTAATATCTAAAAATCACACCCTATTATCGTCAATTCAACTTGATGATAATAGGGTGTAATTTATTTGCATACACGACATCGACAATATGCAAAATTGACAAAAACGACCTACAACTTATTTTTAAAATGGTCGTTTAAACAGAAGACACTATTTTTATTTTGAGCGACTAATAGAAATCTCTATGTACTATTAAATGACTGGGTCAGTTCAAAGCATACTCATGTTATAAAGAGTCTGAGTTTACTAAAGCAGCATTCGCAAAAATTGTTCAAAATTCACGCCTGCCTCACGCGAAACTTGCTCCTTCGACGTAGCTTTAATCGCAGCCGCTAAAAACGCCTCTGCAAGTTTCATTGACTCTACTAAATCCTGCCCGCGCATAATGCCACCCATAATGACTGATGCAAACAAATCACCTGTGCCTGAATAGCTCTCGCCGTTATAGTCGCGGATACTATAAAATGAACGATCTGCATCAATATACATATTGCCTACATAACGCTTGTTCGCAACTGCTGGCGGCGGATTCAAACCGGTAATAATAACGTTAGCACCAGTTACTTGCTGTAGCTGATGGCCCGCTTCATCTAGTGCCTTAAAATAATCCGAATCGTCTTGATAGCTCTGTAGCTTCTCATACGACAAACCTGTAAGCAAGCAGCACTCTGTAACATTTGGTGTAATAATGTCTGCACGCTTCACTAGCTCCTTCATACGATCAAGTAAGTCGCCAGTAAACATTTTATACACCTCGCCCATATCCCCCATCACTGGATCGACAAGTAGCTTCGTTTCACTCGAGTGAAACACGCTTAAAAACTGAAAAATGTTATCGATTTGCTCTTTTCCTGTCACAAAGCCTGTGTGAATGCCATCAAAGTTCGCCCCAAGCTTGCTCCACTCATACACAAAGTTGTCCATCTTTGGCGTTAAATCCTCACAATAAAAGCTCGGATACCCTGTTTGCGCTGTTAAAATCGCAGTTGGCAATGGCACCGCCTGAACACCCATCACCGACAGCACAGGTATCGCAGCCGTTAACGAGCACTTCCCAAAGGATGAAATATCCTGAATTACAGCAACTTTTTTCATCATACTCTCCACCTAACTAATACTGCTTATACTCAATTCATCCTATCATAATTAGAAAGATACGAAAATACACACAACTTAAATTCGAGAGATGAAAAATTATTATACATAGAAACCAATCTGACCTTTAACATTTTTATATAATTGGCACTTTTACAATAGTCAGTCCTTTGCTAAAGTAAAAATTATCAAAAAATTCATCATAGTGAGGAAGATACAGATGCAAAGTATACAAAGTCAACCCTATACAAAACCACGCACGAAAACATTTGATTTAGTGATTACAGCAATTTTAGCAGCACTTGTATTCGTGGCAACAATGTTCATCAATCTTAAACTACCATTCGGGCAAGGCGGGCTTATCCATTTAGGAACAGCCATGCTTTTCATCACGGCAATTTTATTTGGTCCTAAAAAAGGGGCACTTGCTGGAGCAATTGGGATGGGATTATTTGATATCGTAGGTGGTTGGTTAATTTGGGCACCAACCACAATTATCTCCCGCGCATTACAAGGATTCATCGTAGGGAAAATTGCTTGGTCTATAGGACATCGAGGCGACCACATTGGATTAAACATTTTAGGCGCAGTTGTTTCAATGCCAGTGATGATTGCTGTATACTACATTGGGCAAGCAATTATGTTCAAAAGCTGGATTGCGCCTATGGCATCAATTCCAGGGGACGTAATCCAAAACGTTGTCGGTTTACTAATAGCAATTCCAGTATGTATCGTGCTGAAAAAAACACCTTACTTCAAAAAGAATTTTTAGTACGCACAAAATAAACACGCAATCTTTCTGTTTTGCTTGCAAGATGGCGTGTTTTATTATTTTCTAAAGTAAGCGTCCCAGGAGGGAGTTTTGCATCCTTTTGGAACGTTGGTATTAGTGGTTTTGTAAGAAATGATGTGTAGAATTTGTGTAGAACTTATTTGGCTAAAATGAGTTACCCAAAATTACATCACTTTACTTGAAGTCTAATGAAAAAACCATCATTTCCTTAAACAATGTATGACAATAAAAAATTTATAAAATTTATTTTTTCATTACGAAGATATCTTCTAACACGAGATGTGCATTTGCAAACTGTTGCATATAAAATGCATGTTTTTTTCCAGATTTATAATCTGTAGAGCCATTTCTTAATTCTCTTATTGCACTTAATGAATCAGTTTTTAAATTATTAAGTGTTTCCACTATTGTATCTTGAGAAATATTTAATAAATGTTTCTTAGAAATTAAATGTGCTAATAATTTTCCATTTCTCCGGGCGTCATCAATAATAAATCCTTCCTCATTTTCTATCTTAAAGAGAGTTTTTAAATGATTTGTTTTTAGTACTATAAATCCATTTGAATATGCTTTCTCACCAACCCACATTTCTGTATCTTCAACCAATAATAGATAGCCATTATCGCTTAAACTTTTTAATAACAAGTTGTCAGGACTAAATAAACTAAGCCACTCTGATGGATCTATTTCATGTAGGACATTACACAACAAAATCACATCAAAAGACTCTTTATGAAAACTCAACAATCTCTCATTATTATTAAAGTATTTATTTTCTATTAAACCATACGACATTTCTATTTCATTAATACAATGCTCCTTGTCTGAATCCTCAATATCATAAGCTACATAATCAAATCTGGAGGATACTTCTTTTCCAGATATATTGAATCCATCTCTTAAAGTTGCTAATAATCTACCCTTACCTGCTCCGAAATCTAATATTTTTAATACATTATCAGGCTTCACTTGAGAAAGAACTCTTCTTATTTGATTTGTTTGAGGGTCGGACTTATCAGCTTCAACAACACTTGGAGGACAAAGACATTCAAAAGCATATTGTATGTTAGCATATAGAGCTGGTAATCCTAAAAAGTTATGTAGTTTATCTATCTGATCAGATCCACCCATTAACCCTTCTAAAATTTCTTCAGGAGCTCTCCCTGAGTACTTAATTTTACCATCTTCAACAAAATGAAGGGTGCAGTTCTCGTTAAAATAGCTTATAAGTGGAACGGAATGTGTTGCAATCAGTATTTGTCCTATTTTTAAATTTTCAAGCTTTTTTATAATATTTATTAATGCTGAAGGATGAAAATAGTTCTCAGGTTCATCAAGTAATAAAATGACAGGCTCACCTTCATGATCTTCTATTTTGAAAATGGCGATACATAATTGTAAAATTACTGATTGACCTTTAGAAAGATTACAAGAATGTAAAGGTCTATTAAACAATTGAGCCTCACCTAATGGCGATCTCGTAATTTGGGTTCCTAATAATTCTTCAATAATATCTGAGAGCCTCTGATAATCTCTCAAATAAGGTCCTTTAATTTCTTCTTCAACTTCACAATCTTGATGAGTAAGGTTATAGTGATTATCTTGAAAAAATTGTATTAACGCAAAGGCATATTCATTTATTTTGTTAATATAAGTTGTACGTAGCATTTCATCTATTTCAAATTTTGTGTATTTTCTATTGTCTATTAAGTCAGGCACTTCTGGAATAAAACTAACATAAGGCACTACACCATCACTTATTTCTCGATCAAGCATTATCCAGGATTTTAGTTCTTCTAATTCTTTTTCCAATATCTTGATTTCATTTTCAATAATCGGTAAATCATGGTGATCTTTATCCATGATAGCTGCCCAATGTTCATTTTTCTTACTATTTATCTGAGCTTCTTTTTCTTTAAGCATTTTTGGCCATTCTGTTAAAGCTAAACCAATCCTATTCAATAATCTTGATTTTCCTGACCCATTTTTTCCAGCGAAAATAACAAATTTACCCAACTTCTTTAATTCTACATCTCCCAAACCATCATCCCACATATTATTATTGGGCAATTTTAAACTTTTAATTAACATATGCTCTATCCTTTCTTTCATTTATTACTCAATTTAAAGTGTTCAATTGTTAACTTTTTAAGGTGCGCATAACGGCAAGGTATTAATATACTTAAAATCCAGATTATCCAAAAACCCATAACTATTATTTACATGCGTCCCAAAGGAATAGCTTTTTCCTACTATAGCGGTAATCTACCTAAAAGAGCAACGAAAGAACTTCACTCCATTTTCGTCATACCAATTAACTTGATATCTAAGTTAATACGTAAATTAAAAACATCCTCGCGCGTAATACTACCAATTTCCGTGCTAAATTCACTTTCTATGTTGCGTACAAATCCTAAACGACCAGCTAAATAACTTCGATCTCCAAACATACTTACTATTTCAAATACCGGATTCAAAGCTTTTTCGAATCCTCGATCATCTACCAAGATAGCAATTTCATCACTATAATCAAAAAAATCATAGCCTTCTGCATTTAAAATTTTTTTTAACTCCTGATCTAATATGTCCTCTGTTTCATTATGTAATTGCAGGATCTCCGCTTGGATTTTCATGATTTCTGTATTAAAATATAGCAAATAAATTTGTAACATTGTCCACCTCATTCATAATATTTGTATAAAAAATTTAATGCTTTATTGCAACTTTTTGAAGAGAAAAGTAGTAATATAGATTATAGCATATTTATATGCAAGAACTTTTGTTCGTTTTTCATTAGTTCTTAATCAAGGAGATGAAAACATGATTTTTAAAAAAGGTGAATTGTTTAACGGCCCCGGCGGTTTAAGTTTAGCAGCAAAAAACACGGTCGTTATCCATCCCGAAACAAATGAAGAATTCCGCATTGAACATACTTGGTCAAATGACTTCGATCAAAACGCTTGTCGCACATTTGCACTTAATATCTGTGGCGATGAAAACGATCCAAGTGTTATTTGTGGCCCCGTTGAAAACCTACCGATTGGTGATCGCTCTATATTAAAAGACATTGATTGCTTTGCTTTCGGTTTCCCATGTAATGATTATAGCAATGTTGGGGAAAAAAAAGGCTTAACCGGTACATTTGGACCTCTGTACAGCTACGGTATTAAAGTATTAAATGAATACAAACCAAAATTCTTTGTTGCCGAAAATGTTGGGGGCTTACAAAGTGCAAATGAAGGACGAGCTTTCATTCAAATTTTAAAGGAATTAGAATCCCCAGGTGATGTTGAATACGTTGTTACACCACATTTATATAAGTTCGAAGAATATGGTGTTCCTCAGGCAAGACATCGAATTATTATTGTTGGTATTCGTAAAGATCTTGCCGAACAAGGAATCGAATTTAAAGTCCCTGCACCAACGACACCTAATTCAGCTGATTATAAAACATGTAAAGAGGCTATAATAAATCCTCCGATACCTGAGGACGCACCAAACCATGAAATGCCTCGTCATACACCCAAAGTAAAGGAAATGCTGAGTTATATTCCACCAGGTGAAAACGCTTGGTATCTTGGCATTCCAGAAGAACTCCAGTTAAATGTAAAAGGCGCTCGTTTAAGTTCTATTTATAAACGTCTTGATCCGACACGTCCAGCCTATACCGTAACAGGTAGTGGTGGTGGTGGTACTCATATGTATCACTGGGATGAAACACGTGCTCTAACGAACCGTGAACGCGCACGTTTACAAACATTCCCAGATGATTTTGTCTTTATAGGTAGTAAAGAAGCTGCCCGTAAGCAAATTGGTATGGCTGTACCACCCGCGGGTGCCCAAATTGTCTTTGAAGCCATTTTAAAATCATTTGCAAAAATCGCTTATGAGTTCGTTGAACCAACAAAGAAATTCCAATTAGAGAATTTACAAAAAGAAAAAGCTAAAAAAGTAGAGAAAAACGAGATCAATTCGGAGGAAAAGCAATTAGCCTTTAATTATTAAGAATGGCTTTCTGATATATTAATCCCTTCACGGATAACTCAAGTTTCCCGCTTTCTAAAGGAGTGTTAACTTGGATAAAATTACACACAATCAGATTTTAAGAAAATTTAATGCTTACAAGGGGAAAAGGTTATCTGGAGCTATTGAATTAAAAAATCTACCTGCAGACGAATACGTTGATCAGCCCCACATTTTAAATGATCTAGTAAGAGGATTTTATAAGCCTAGTAAGGAAAACTTTATACTCTCTTTTAGACCTACAGAAAAAATAGAGAATTATGGACCCCAGATCATTTGGGAAGATGAAGAGAATGGCGTCTTCAAAGAAATACGAATGCTTGCTCCAAATAAAGAAAAGGATGTAAGAAAAGCTGGCGATATTCGAGCTGCTGAATTTAATATGGCAAACCATATTCCTGTAGGTATAATACAACACTTTGCGGAATTAGGAGCTGAATACCGAATTTTAGGTCTTGGCCTAATCGTAGAGAAATTAGTGGATCGCGGCAATATAATTTTTTTAGTGAAACCACTAGAACTATCAGATGAAGATTACTTAGATTTAGTCCGATTCCCTGATAGTAGTGCTGAACAAAGTCCGGCTATTACATCGGATGATAGCTCAGTAAATAACGATATCTCTACTGAGGGTTCTAGGCTAGCCCAATATAGAGTTGGACAACAAAAATTTAAAGCCTTATTGCTTAATAAATTTGATAACTGTCAATTATGTAGCATCAAAGCGAAACACTGCCGAGCAAGCCATATTAAACCTTGGAAATCCTCAAATAATCGAGAACGTCTGGATGTTAATAATGGTTTACTATTATGCCCAAATCACGATCATTTATTTGATAGAGGGCTAATCACATTTAATAATGATGGAAAAATCCTTATATCTGATAACATTGATGAAAGTTCCTTAAATGACTTTAGATTAAATGCTGACTTACGTATTGAAATGTCTCTCGAAAAGAACAACTATATGGCCTATCATAGAAATTTTAAATATATCCAAAATTAAAACTTTCATATTAAAGCAGGTAGGGATATTAGTAATACCCTATCTGCTTATATTTTTTTTATGTAACATTTCCTTTCTATGGAGGAATGGACAACATATAAAGTGAACGAGTTCACAAAGGGATTTTACATAAGTTCGAAGCATTAAAAGGCGAAACCCACTTTGGGTAAATGTATATTAAAGGCGTGAGCAAAGAACAACGTGTACCAGCCGATCAATTTGTAGAAGATGATCTTATTTCACGCGATTTAATTCGTGGTTTCTATAAACCAGTTGGCATGCAATTATTAATCTCTTATCAAGCAACTGAATCAGATGAAAACTAAGGGCAACAAATTATCTGGAAATATAAAGCGTGTCATGAATTTGAAACAATTAAAATGAGGCCCCCGAGTAACACAAAAGAAAATCGAAAAAGAGTGACATACGGCTACACGTTACAATTTGGAAATCAGACCCCAATTGGCATCCTTCATATAGTAAAAAAAGGCGTTAATACGATGTTGGGATTAGAAATGATTATCAAAGAAAATGCGCAAGATTTCTTCATCGTGAAACACTACTAAATCAATACCTTAACTTCTACTTCTGTAGTAAAAAAAGTGAGAATCGCCAGTCAATTAACAATGAACGATGAAGAATTAATTACGGAAGTCCAAAACAAGGAAAATAAAAGAAAGTACAAGCCGAGTTTCGTAAATTGCTCCTAACGAAATACAAATCGTGTGCCTTATGTGGTGTAGAATTCGATCATACATGCGCGAGTCATAGCTAGCCACGGATGTCTAGTACCGATTTCGAACATTTGGACAAACATAATGGCCTATTATTATGCCCAAACGATGATAACTTGTTTGACAAGGGGCTGATTACATTTAAAGAAACTGGCAAACATCCAAATTCCCAGTATCCTTTCACCGTTACAATAAATGAGTTTTAACGTCAACTCAATGTTACAAATTCAAGTAAGTATTGAAATGCAACAATACATGACACTTGATCATAAACATGTATTTATAGAATAAGCACAGGCACAGATTTTCTGTGCCTGTGCTTATTACTCTAATTCAACTAAATTCAGTAATTCTTCAATATTTTAATGCAACCAGTAAATAGGTAGACCAATATTAAATTCTGCATCCAAAGCAACATTTATATTAATTTGATCGTCTATTAGCTGATTATTACGAATGCGCTAATTAAATTTATTATTTAGAAGTTGGATATTCGTAATTACTATTACTGAGTCTGGTAACACTCGTCTTTTCCACGGACTATCATTTCTTCCTCGGCATACTTGTGTGCCAAATTGTCGCTGACTTTAACTACCATTATTCCAATCTGTCTCTGCAAAATCATAACATTCCTGAATCATTCGTTATGAATAATTACCATTAATTATCCCTTTCATTAAAGTTACTTTAAATAAGTTCAATCTCGATATGATGGGAACTTAACCATGTCACTTGAACACTATCACCCACAGTTGCCCCAACATGCGCATACCAATCACCAATCAAAAGCAAATTTCCATTACCTTGAAATTGCTTAGCATATGGACTACCAGCTTCTATATTGCCTGATGCTTTTAACTCTACATCATTAAAAAAACCATCTACAGATCGACAAGTATAAATATTACTAATATTTTGTTGATTACTATTAAGAATATCAAGATTTCGTGATACGCTTATAGGAATCGGTATATAACCCTCACCAGGTCTACGATTTCTTGTTGTTGTATGACGATATGTTCCCCATCCTAGATGAGCATCTGTTAACCTTATTACATACGAGTTACCTGCTACAGCCATTACTACCTTCCCCCTTAAAAGTTGTTAGACTACCAAAATTAATTTAACATTATTTGAAATTTCATACAATAACACAATCAGTTTCTGTGTTTTTTTATCCTTATAAGGATTATTTAATGCAATTTGTTTTGGACATAATATAGCTAAGAGCTTGGAGGGGGATTATTAAATGGAGCCTCAAGAATAATCTTATAAACGTTCTTTAAGAGAATTATCAGAAAAGTATTTATCCGCAAAAATCATGCGTGAAGACATACTCAATTTTTTAAAAAATGAAGTCCAATGTACATCTGCACACCGTGAATTGGCTGAAAAATCAGGAAAAAATTCAAACTCTACTTATAAAGATATTAATGAACATTCAATAATAAATGCTATTAGCTTACTTCGTTATTGGAATGCCATGCAAGAAATTGCTCGTGAAGCTCAAATGATTGAACAAAAAATCCCAAAACTAAATGACTTATTGGAGAAATACACTAAAGAAATACAGTATATCAACGGTATATCAGATTCAAAATCTTTAGATGACTATATTCAAGAAAACCAACAACTCACAATTCAAATTATTAATTATTTTTCAAAAGACATAACCAACTTAAGTAAAGGTTGTCAAGAATTGATAAATAAAATCCATCAAGATTCAACACTTTCAGCATACTTTAGAGCATCAAAAATAGAAAGGATGAAACAAGTATGAGCGAACGTAAAGTCTGGTTTATTACACGACCAGAACGCGATCCACGTTACCATGCGGACGCAATTAAGGCACTAAAAGTATCTACTAACAACTTTACAACAAAGTGGCAAGGAAATCGTGAAGCACATAAACATTTCGAAGAAGTACTGGCTGCAAATGGCCTTAAACGAAATAACATTAGTAATGATGGCTCAGGTGGACGTACATGGTGCGCAATGCTAAAAACATTTGCGTATTGCTATGTTGACCATGACGGATACATTAAACCTACTAAAGTAGGTCAAGCACTACTTTCAGACCAAAAACCGTTTGAAAACGTAAAAAAACAAATTCTTACCCTACAAATTCCCAACGCATATTTTTTAGAAACGGGCTTCCGTCCAAAATTTGCTGCATCATTTCGTATTAGGCCGGCACGTTTTTTAATCCGTCTTGTGCAAAGTAGCGAGCTAGATTACTACATTACAAAAGAAGAGATCACATATTTCGTATTAACAGCACAGCATGATAATCAGCTCCAACATGTAATACAAAGCATTGTAAAATTCCGTGGAAGTGATTTTGAAACCAAGGAAGTTATGAAACAAGAAATTGCTGTTGAATATGATCATCGTGCACGAAATGACCATGCTGCACGCGATTATTTTCAAGCACACTCTGATGTAGCACATACTTTCATGATGCTATGTGAATACACAGAACTTGTAGAATATCATCGTCGAGAAGCTATTTTAAAAGCAGATCATGATTTAGTTGATGTAGCACAAAAAGTCATCGCTTATTACGATGAACGATATCCATTTAATGCACGCTATTTAATTTCATCTGAACGCATGGCCCAAAATAATGGATTAGATATAGATAGTTATAAAGCGAATGATTACGGTGAAATTAAGCCTGCCAAAAATCAGGAGAAATTCCAAAACAAAATTGACGCCATTCTCAATGTAATTCCTAATCCACATGAAATGGAAAAAGATGAATTACTAACTCATTTTGCACCGGTTTTTGGCCCCAGAGATGCACAAAAGATCGTAGACAACCTTGATATTCACAAACAGGAACTCAAGACTATTCCACCAGAATTTGTTGAAAACTATCTCGGTGAACTTACCCCAAATGAATTTGAACAATTAACGACTAAGATTTTAAAAGCAATTGGCTTTGAAGTAACATACCAACCTAAATTGGATGGAATTCCAACAGAGATCGAAATTTTTGTAAAGTATAAAGAACACTCTGGGATTATTGATACAAAACATTATCCGTCAGGCTTTTCTTTATCTCAAAATCTAGCGAATTACATGGGTAGTGAATACATCCCTAACTACTTAAATTACGATAAGACACCACTATCATTTTATGGATACGTCACATCTGCAAAATATACAGGTGAGAAAAAGCTACTGTCCATTACCAAATTAGCTGAGAAATTAACTGGCCATCATATTGAGGGTTTTATTATGCAGCGTGATGTGTTAATTGGTTTCCTCGATTACTGTTTAGAAAATGATTTAACAGTTGATAAACGTGTTCAATTATTTGTCGAAGCAATTCAAAATATGGGTGTTAGACACTTCTAAAACATAATATAATTGAGGCCAGTAAGCTTTATTATTTGAAGAAGATAATGAAAGCAATTAAATTTGGATTTCTAACAATTCCACTCGTATTCTTGATATTAAGTAAGACAAGACATTTATGAAAATGAATATTTCCTATATGACAAGGAAGAAATGAGTATGAGTTCGATTCACACTTTATATTTCCAAAGAAATCGGTAAGAATAACTTTGTACATTGTGAGGCTATAGTAACTTAACAGCATTTATTACAAATTATTGTTCACAAAATTACATCATTTTAAATATAGACTCATTGAAATATTATATTATTTCTAAATAAGTAGAGGTGCATGCTACATAACGAGCATGCACCTTTGTAATTATTCTTTGTTTGTATTGTTTATAAGATACCATCTTCGCACCTCGAATCTCATATACCTTTTTTGGAATTTTCTACACCAAAATCATATCCACATCCTAAATCACGTGTATCAATTAATTTCTTTTCACAAAAATCTATCCTTAAATCAATCAATAAAAATGCCTCAGCTTTTTTGCCGCTTACACGACGTGTTATATAAGTAGGTGCTTGATTATTAGCATTAACGGTAAAAAAAATCCTCGGGCACCTTCTTCTAATAAATCCAATAATAATTGTCCTTAAAACTTCTTCACTAAGGTAATAAAAAAATCATCCTGTCCATTCTTTCCCCCTATTATCTTTATAGCTTAATTTCCCCCCTATATTTTCATGAACTTAATTAAATTTATCGTAACCTAAAATCTCATAATTCACTTTATTAAACCTTAAATAAATACAATCAACATTTTTTCATTACTCGAAAAACTATCTCTTGAAAATACATTGAATCAAACGATTTTACAATCTATAAAAGCCTTATTTAACACTTCATTTTGAATATATATAAATTATATCGGTTTTATAGTTGACTATATATCGTATATTGTACTATATTGTATAAAAGAATTTAAATTTGGAGGTATTTGTCATGAGTGGGAATAAAAAAATGGATAAATTTGAAGAGTTAGCTGAAAAAAGAGTTAGTGAAGCTCTAAAAAAATTACAATTGATAGGTAATCTATCGAATAAAAATAATTATGATTATACAGAAACTCATGTTAAACAAATAATTGATACTCTAGAATCAGAAATTAAGGCACTAAAAAATAAATTCTCAGAGGAGAGTAAATCACGTAAAACTGAATTTAAATTCAAATAATATAGCAATAATACAAAAGAGGAGTGGTCAATCGTGTTAGAAAACTCAGTAGGATGGGAATTCCCTTCAACAGGTGGCGGAAGAGAAGATGGTTTAAACGATTCAGGAATTTCTTTTTTCAAAGCAGACCCTGTTAAATCAATGACTAGAGAAGTTATTCAGGATGCTTTAGATGCAAAATTTGAAGAAGACGTGCCAGTCATTGTTGAATTTGAAGAAAAGAAAATAGAAGCAAAAAGAATACCAGATATTGATGAATTACGAACTTATTTTAAGCAAGCTGAAAATTATTTTGCTCCTCAAAAAAATGAAACACATAAATTCTTCAGAAAAGCACTTGAGATTATAAATGATGAGACTATTTCTATTTGTGCAATTAGAGATCGTAATACTATCGGTTTAACAAGAGTATTGTCTAGTGAAGACAGTCATTTTCATCGCTTAACTAAAACTACAGGGGACACAGGAAAAACCGGAACATCAAACGGTTCTTATGGTATAGGTAAGCATGCACCCTTTGCTACTTCTTTTTTAAGAACAATGCTTTATGGAACTTTAAATCGCGAAAAAACATATAATAGAGGTTTTCAAGGGGTTATTAAAATAGCAAGTTTTAGTAGAGGGAAAAAGCACCTTACTCAAGGAACTGGATTTTATGGTGTTAAGGAAGATTTTAAACCCCTAACGGATTTAAGCAAGATTGATAATTTTTTCAAACGTACAAATGGAGATTATGGCACTGATAAATTCATCATCGGTTTTAATGCATACGAAGGATGGAACAATGTTGTAATAGAAGAAGCTGTATCTAGCTATATGTATTCAATTCTAAAAGGCAATCTAGAAGTGATTGTTAATGGTTTTTGTATTTCAGCATCCAATTTAGATTATGTTGTTGAATATATAAGCGAAGTCAATCCTGATAGTAAAGTAAATGAATTCTACCTTTCACTTACATCTCCTAATAAAATTGTAAAAGTAGGAGAATTTCTAACTGAAGATGGAACTATTGAAACAGTAACACTGTATTTAATTGAAGGAGAAGATTTTCATAATAAAATTTCATTAAATCGTGGAACTGGCATGAAAATTTATGAAAAAGGTAATTTTAGAACACCATTAAAATTTGGAGGCACATTAATAATAGAGGGTACTCAATTAAACCAAGTACTTCGTTTGATGGAACCACCCACACACGACGCTTGGACACCGAGCCTATATGAAAAAAACGTTGAATACGCAACTAAACTTAGACAAGCCATATATGCCTGGCTCAATAAAGTCATCCGTGAAGTAGCACCAAAATTTGATGATGACTCCTTTGAATTGCCGGGTCTTGAAAACATTTTACCTAGCCTATCTCAAGATGAAAACCCTACTGATAGTATCAAAATAGGTGAAAAGCACGAAAAAATTAAATCATTGGTTATCACAAATAATTCGATGACACCTCCCAAGAAAAGACGTCCTAAAGGATCAGGAGGCGGGAAATCTGGTGGGAAGAATGGCGGGAAATCTAAACCATCTATAAAAAATGCTGAAAATAAAGCCAGAGTAAAATCAATTAGAGCATTTTGCACTGACCCTAAAGATGGTGTATATAAAATTCTTATCAACTCTTCTCAAACAGGAAATCTATCATTCAAAGTGAATGTAGTTGGTGAAAGTGTAGTAGATGTTGCACATATACTACAGGGTATTGACAATAACACTGGTAACATAGTTACGATTAATGAAAATAATGTACTAGGACCTATTAAAGTAGAAAAAAATGTTCAACATGAAATCTCGATAAAGCTTGATAATATTACACGTTATTCATTGGAGGTAGAACAAATATGAAACTAAAATCTCGAAACTTTCCTCACCCGGTATTACATCCTGTAACAGATGATATTGTTAAGAGCCATTTCACAGGTAATATTATCAAATATGAAGATACTGAAAGTTTTCTACAGTTTACTATCGAGTTCAAATTGAATAATGATACTTTAAATACACTTTTTCAAGAGGATCTTGTACATCTGAATGTACATTTCGAGTGTATTTCAACAATGCAACGCATTTCTCATCAAGTAATAATTTCAGAGTGTACTGTAACTAAAAATAAAAAAGAATTCATATACAAGACAGAAATCTATATAGATGGTTCATTATTAAATAAAAAAGTCGATGTGAATTACTTTATTCTTTCCAATCAAGCAATTCCAGATTATACCAACTCCAGGATGCACCCTGATTTCCAAGCTTCTAAGTTTGGTATAGAGAAAGGTGATATCCTTGCCTTAGCCATTACACAGACGATTCATTTAGAAAAAGAGGAGCTAGTTCATACAAATAGCATCTTTAAAATTGCTAAAGATCAAGTTAAAAATACAAATCCATTTTCGATTGCAATGAATAATAACCAAATTGAAATTATTTTACCGAATAACATTCACGAGCGAATTGGACAATTAAAGATATTTGCGGGCAACGACTTAAATAAAATATTAATTTCTATGCTTTACTACCCAGCTTTGTTAGATGTTTTACACACTATTCAAAAATTAGACCCTAGTGAACTTGAAGAGTATGAAAGTTTAGATTGGTACCGAACATTAGAAAAAAAAATCCGGACAATGAACCTAGATATTACAAATTTAAATCCTGATAATGTAACTTCACTTTCTTATAACCTTTTGTATGAATCAGTTGAAGAACCTTGGGCAGCATTAGAAGCTGTCGTATATAGAAACGACAATGATGACAGTGGGGACGGTGAAGACAATGAATAATCTAGTTCTAATGAAATCTGAAACTTTGAACGATTTAAAGGATAACATAAATTTAGATCTATACCGATCTTATGATAATTCTGAAATACTATCGGTATTAGATTTAAATTCACTATCATATAATAACTTTTTAGTTGTTTCGGATCATAACAATAAGAGTGCTGACGATTTCGAAAACTGCAAAGCACTCTTTGAACATTTTAAATACCTACCATTATCTATAGCTTCTGACGAAAGATTTTGGAGTTATTTGACACATACTACTTTTTGGGATTATATGTGCCAACGTTGGCCTATTCAGGAAGCAGAGGGGGATGAAACTGAATTTGTTAAAACGCGTTTCTTCTTCAATTCTAAAGGAAAAACATTCTATCGAAATGGCTTGTCCAGACTATGGTGGTACGCTTACCTTACGTATGATGAGACAAAAACAGACCCTTACCATTACACAAAAATGATGCTAACTAATCAGGAAATTGCTAATTTACTTATTGAAACTACCAATCTTTCAAGAAATAAAGTCGCTCTAAAAGCTACTTTAGAAGTAATTACTGACTTCTTAAGATTAGAAGAGTCTGAAGAAATTGAAAAAGTGAAAAATAAACGCAAATTTATACGCGCACTCATTAAATATACAAATTTGGTTGGTGGCGTAACTATTTGGGATACCCTTTCTGAACAAGAGGCTTATGATAAAGCGTGGAAATTTGTTGAAAGAAATATTTTACGTATCCCTACTCCATCTTTGTAAATACCGTTATATAGAAAACATTCAAAAGCCTGCTCAATTTACCCCTTTGAGCAGGCTTCTTTTTATTGTATATTTCTATTTACTCGTCTTTGATAATTGAAATTTAATTTCAATTAGACCGTTTTACCTCTTCATTTACTTATCAATTTTTACATTTTGAATCACCACCATCCCCCCACCAATCCACTGCCGCTTTCCGCTCCTTTACTTACAAACTCAATAGTATCACGAGAATTTGTAAATGCACCTGATTATAATATTTCCACTAAGTAATCGAGAAGTTCTTCCAGCACATCACGAGAATTTA
The DNA here is from genome assembly GCF_044761695.1 of Lysinibacillus sp. NPDC097287. Taxonomy (NCBI): domain Bacteria; kingdom Bacillati; phylum Bacillota; class Bacilli; order Caryophanales; family Bacillaceae; genus Lysinibacillus; species Lysinibacillus sp. NPDC097287. Next base: position 337,860 of record NZ_JBIWCX010000002.1, on the reverse strand, counting down.
AATGGTATTGGTATATGTCCTAGTTGCCACTTTAGTATCGTCTCATTATTTAACATTGCACTCAGCTTCCAGTACCAATTCTCTACCTCCTCCCGCGTAAGTTCTTGATATCCTATCATACCATTCCAATAAGTTGTCTCAAATCTAACTAAATCAGTGCATACTTATGTCGTTGCATTCAGTAAATAGAATGTTTTTATCGTCTTCAGGTGCAAACAGTTTAGAGACACTTCATACATCAATGCTCCTTCTCCTAGCATTTCACGAATTTTTTTCATTATCAACATAATAGATATTCAGCAATTCCCCCTTCCCTCTATGAAAAACGATTCAATAAACCAGATTTTTATTAGTCTCCAGAAGTGGATCTTCTAAAAGAAAATGTCATACAGCTGTCAATTTCTCTAGCCCCTTATCGAAATCTTCCAACGGTAATAGCACCTTGTAATCACGGATTATCATTTTTTTGTAAGAACGATTTTGCATACATTCTTCTAAATGTCGCACAAGCTTTGCTATCTCTGGTCTTGATATATCTATAAATGTTCTCCTCTTCAACTCCTTCATTGATCATAATATTGCTAATACAACGCTTGCTCTCATCGTTAAGCTACATTCTTAATTTGCATCATTCTATTGACTGTTAGCAGTAGTACGAGGATGTTATTTCTGTACTTGATAAAAATACATTTTATCTCCTCCTTTTCCGTCATAACCTACGTATCTTTTAAAAACAATCAAGAATAAGAACAACTCTTATATAACAATTCCTAAATCCTTATTTTTTTGCCAAAAAACTCGTTAAATTACGAATCTTCTCGAATAAACACCGTTTTTATAAAATTAAAATCCCCACGAATATTTAATGTGTCTGCCGTTGTTTTTTTATTACCCATAGAATCTAATGTACTCGAAATCATTCAGTAAACATTAATTTTAATTGGATGGTTTAAATACTTCAGTAGAGGAAGATTCAAATGCAGCAAAAATTAAACTTAAACGTTACCGTTCAAATTCCTGAAGGGTATGTAATTGTCGACAAATTCGAGTTAGAGGAATTACAGAAAAATCAATTAGACGGTGTTTACTGGTCAATGCAAGATTTACAGGACCACGTAAATAGGAAACAAGATTGGATCAAAGAGAATATCCTCTATATCCCTATATTCAAACAAGAACTGGATGCATCGTTAGGTGGGTTCGTCTTTTATCCTTATAAAAAAGGACAGCCCTGTAGCTTTCACGCAAAGAGAATGATGAAGTTTTTAGATGAAAACTTTAGTGCAATCCACCATCCCAAACAAAATTGAGAAATCATCTGTTGTTTTTGGGTGAACTGAAGAAATATACTCTGTTTTTCATTCTAAATATTCAAAAGGGAGAGAACTTTTACGTTGAGCAACAATGACAATCAATCAACAAAATGTTCTTTGGAACTATTCCATAAACTAAAAAGACTAGAATTAGAGGGCCATCTTTCACAGTTCCTATTTAATAGTTTCTTAGAATTTTTACAAGGTGGGGATAATTTTGAAAAAGAAGACTAAGCCTTTTCCTGGCCAAGCAACTGGGGTTATTAAGATTTTAATTAAACCTTCGACTAATGAGGAGAGTGTTCAATTACGACTTCCATTAAAAGATTAGCTTACTAGAAACAAAATTATACTTTTTTTCAAAAATGCATAAAACACATCTTCTCAGGTCAATGCTGAGTACAAAGGAGATGTGTTTTATGCGAAAAAAAATTAATTTAAGTTTAGGAACCGAGCATAATTCTGCAACGGATAAATGGATTCAACTGCTCATTCAACGAATTATTGTCGAGCAGCTTGATGTTCCTGTTCAGCTAAAGGCAAGGTTACTACACCAAACACTATTAAAAGAAAGAAATGAGGATGATGACTATCAAAAATAAAAAATATGTAGTCTTTTTTAGACGGGTTAGTTCAAAAGGACAAGATTTATCAATGCAAGAATCAGCAGATTATCCATTTCGACAACAATTTCTCCCTAAAGAAATAAAGATTATTGAAGAACATGGCGTTTCTGCAAATAAGTTACGTATATCCGAACGTCCTAAAATGCAGGAATTAATCCAGATGATTCGTAATAACGAAGTGGATGCAATTTATGCCTTTGATCGGTCTCGTCTATTTAGAGATTTTTATGAAGCCAAAGAATTCATTTCAATCTGTCGAGAAAATAATGTACGTATTTTTTATACATCCACCGATAATGGTCAACCAGCGACAAATAACCCACTTGTAGAAGGGGTTTTAAATATTGCTGGGGATATTGAAGGTAAAAATATTGCCAGAAGAACGAAAGAATCAAGAAGAAGATTCCCTCCTAAAAAGTTGGGTTATATAAAATCAAAAGAAGCCCGGCAGTATATTAAGGATCCCACTAGAGCAACGATTCTTTATCAGTTTTTTACCGACTTCATGGAAATAAAATCATTTGGCGAGTTGGATGATTTATTGCAAAAATATAAAAGTGCTCTAAAAACTAGCTCTGAAACTCTTTTAAAGATTCTCAGTGACCCCTTTTATGCTGGATATGAACTAAGTTCAGGTAAAAACAAATTAGTTCACATAGATCCATATCTGACTATTTCTCAATTCGAAAAATTACAAGAAAAAGGGTCTCTACTCTCGAAATACCAAGAAAAGAAAGCAAATCTAAAGAAGAAAGACACTTTCCAGCCTTGTTGTGGTTATTGTAAAAAGCCCATGAACTTCCGTTTTAATATTATTGAAGATAATGCTTGGTATACGTGCTCTAATAAACATCCGAAAGTGGCACTATCTGTTGACGATTTATCCGCCATCAGCATCCACATTTTAGAATATATCATTAATGGATTGGACACTAATAAATTGATAAAAGACTCTAAACAATACTTTCAATCAATCAAAGTAACTTTTGATGATGAATTGAAAATAATAAAAAAGAAAAGGAGCAAAGTTGCAGAAAAAATCATTCTAAATAACGACGATCTCTATAATTGGAAAGAACATCCTCTTTATTTACCGTTCGTAAAATTGGAACAAGAGCTAAATGAGTTACAATCAACAATAACAGAAACCGAAAAGCTATTAATAGATAATAAAAAGATAGTAACTGATTTAACTGATTACCTAAATAGCGGTAAAATTTCGAATCCATCCTTTCTTTATTCTAGGTTGATAAAAAGCCTATACGTATATGTAAATGAAGTAGATATGGAGATTAGTCTAATTGATTATCTAAAATATTTACCCACAACAGTAATTTATGAAGAAGGGACATTCTATGGATAAGATAGCTTTGGGTTATATTCGACGTTCATCGCATAAACAGCTAGAAAACAACAGTATTGAAATTCAAAAGCAATATATTCAAGAGTATGCTAGTCGAAAACAACTTCACGTACCGGATGAATACCTTTTTATAGATGATACAACAAGCGCATACAAAAAAAAGGCAAATGAACGTAAAGAGCTTATGCGATTAGCAGAAAAAATGATTGAATTGGATATTTCGACTGTTATTTTTCATGATACTTCACGAATGGATCGAACTGGGTACTCTTTTACAACCCAATTTTATCGTCCATTAATTAAAAAAATACCCTCTTTAGTAGTGCATTTAACAACTCAAGATGAACCCTTTGATCCTGAAAGTACCGCAATGAAAATGAATTTTCTTCTGTCTGAACACGAATCAGTAGTTAAGTCTGAACAAGCAACCGCTAATTTAATAAAAGATTTAGAAAATGAAAGTGTCTATAGACCCGGTGCTAGAACACCATATGGTTATACACAAAAAGATAAAAATTTGTTCCCAAATGAAAATGCTGAAATTGTATCGTTTATTTTCTATTTATATAGCTGGGGTTATTCGTTACAAAAAATTGCATTTCTTTTAAATGAAGCAGATATTCCATCCCCTAAAGGCAAGAAATGGGCAACTAGTTCAATTGAGAATATTCTCAAAAACACTGTTTACACTGGTGACTTAACTTGGCAAGTTTATTTACAAGAAGAAGGCAAGAAACATTTTATCTTTGAAAATGCTCACGAGCCAATTGTTGATGAGTTCATTATTGAATTACACCAACTAAATAAGTCAGTTCAAAAAAAATATGGAAGACTTGATACACCATTTTTATTTCATAAAAAAGTGAAATGTCGAGATTGTCATCAAGTTTTAGTAACCCAAAATGGTTCAACTAAAAATAACGCACACAATTATCAGTACTACTATTATGTTTGTAAGAAATGTAATTACAAAGTCGCAGCTACGGAAGTACACGAAAATCTTATGCCCCTAATATTGGACTATATTCATCGTCTTGTTTTACAGCAAGATTTTAAACAACAAACATTAGATTTCCTAATGCGAATGAATAAAGACGTAGAGGTACAGGTTTTAAATATTGAAAAGAAGATTTCTAATTTGACGCAAAAAACGAAAATTGCACAAGAACTGAATGACCGTGAATTGGAGCTTGAGATTTTATCTTTTCTCGAACAATATCATTGTGAATTAAGCAATTTACATTCTGTCCGTGTTAATTTAACTAAGACACATCAAGCTGTCGTTTCTAACCATTTTTTCTCTCGTTTCCATAACACGCTAACTCACAATATGGGTGGTATTGAAACACGATTAATCATTCTTTATTTTGTTGATTACATTCAGTTATCATCCGAATTTAAAACAAAAATTCAATATAAAATGAATATCTTTGATGAATTTTTACCCACTATAGATGAATTACCGAAATCTCAAAAACGTTGATTGGATAAATTACCGAATACTTATTGATTATTAGATGAACAAAAAATTAGATTAATGGTAAATCCCTTGTTCCAAGGGGGTTTACCTTATATTTTTTCGACAATCTATCCATATTGGGATACCAATACGGATAGATTATCGAAATGTTAATTATAGTTTGGACAAATTACCGAAATTTATACAATAAATCAATATGGTATGAAAAGAGACGTTTCAATTCATCCGGCTACATACGAGTATGGCTGTAAACCAGATAAAGAAGTTATACGGCCCTTAAAAATATGTACTTTCCATTTATCAAAAGACACGTATCCTTTGGTTAAAAAGTGGGATTACGATGATGAAGCATAAATTATCTTGGTTATATCCGCAAAAGATGCTTAACAATATCCAACATAACGCCATCTATTCAAGTCTGCTCTTCATTCGCTTAGTGACTTAATTGTTTAGCTATAGAAGAATAGCACATGCGAAACAAAAAGAAGAATAAAGCTAAACTATTATTCTTCTTATATGCTTTTAATTAACGTAAATAGGTATTAGTTGTCTAATTAACTATTTTGAAGTTCTTCTTCAGTTATTACCCGCGTTCCTGCTATTTCAACTGCCCCTATCTTCATAACTCCAACTTTTTCACCAATGATCAAATAATCGGTTATTGAAGATACTTCCGCTAAGACAGTGCCACCTCTAGATTCAATTTCTTCGTAAGGTATTGAAAGCTCACCGATGATGACGAATTTTTTCCATCATAAATAATTCCAGCTTTTGAGTGAATAACTGAATTATAGTCAAGTTCTTTAATCAAATGAAACTCCTCCTAATAGATTATTATTGGAGGAAGCCCATAGTGTCGGTTATTTAAACATAAATTTGTAGGAGACTTTACTCTATTTTACTGTGGAAAACTATACGGGAGTGCTCGTTTCTGAATCGACAAGATGAGAGTCACTGGTTCACGATACAAGACCATCATTTTAAACTCATTTATCTTCTAATAATCATACTCCCACCAATCCACCGCAGCTTTCCGCTCCGCTCCTTCACTTACAAACTCAATAATAAAACGCGAATTTTTGAATTCGCTCGATTTTAAAATTTCTTCTAAGTAACCTAGTAGTTCTTCCAGCACTTCTCGATAATCAAAAAGGTATTGATGTATGTGCTCGCCTAGTTGCCAGATTAATATCGTCTCATTATGTAATATTGCACTCAGCTTCCAACACCACTTCTCTAATCCCTCACGCGTTAGTTCTTGATATCCTAGCACACCATCCCAAAAAGTTGTTTCAAAGCCAACTAAATCAGTCCATACATACGTTGTTGCATTCAGTAAATAAAATGTTTTTGTCTTCTTCAGGTGCAAACAGTTCAGAGCCACTTCATACATCGGTGCCCCTTCTCCCAGTATTTCACGAACTTTTCCATTATCAACACAGTAGATATTCATCTATACCCCGTCCCTTCTAAAAACGACATTTGAATAAACCATACTTTGTTAGTCTCCTGAAATGGATCTTCTAAAAGAAAATGACATACAGCTATCAATTCCACCAAGCCTTTTTCGAAATCTTTTAGAGTTAGTAGTGCCTTGTAATCACGGATAATCATTTTAAAGTAAGAACGATTTTGCATACATTTTTCTAAATGACTCACTAGCTGCGCTATCTCTGGTCTAGATAAATCTATTACCGCCCTTTGCTTTGACTCTTTCATTGATTTTATTATTGCCAATACAATACTTGCATTTATCGTTAAGCTACATACATAATTCGCATCATACATGCGACTATTAGCGATAGTTCGTTGATGATGTTTCTGTACTTGATAAAAATACATTTCATCTCCTCCTTTTCCGTCCTAATCTACTCAATTTTTAAAAATAATCAATAAAACGAACACCATTTATATAAAAAACGAAATCAAAGGAATTTTTAAATCAGAAACAAACTACTTAAACCGTTTCTTTCTCTCGTTTAAACACCTTTTCGGTAAAAATAAGATTATCGTTAATATTTATAGTATCTGCCGTTGTTTTTTCATACCCCGTAGAATCTAATGTACTCGAAATCATTCAGTGATTATTTATTTTGATTGGATGGTTTAAATATTTTAGTAGAGGAAGAGTCAAATGCAACAAAAATTAAACTTAAATGTTACTGTTCAAATTCCTGAGGGGTATGTCATTGTCGACAAATTCGAGCTAGAGGAATTACAGAAAAACCAATTAGACGGTGTTTATTGGTCAATGCAAGATCTACAGGGCCACGTAAATAGGAAACAAGATTGGATCAAAGAGAACATCCTCTATATCCCTAAATTCAAAAAAGAGCTCGATGCATCGTTAGGAGGGTTCGTCTTTTATCCCTATAAAAAAGGACAGCCATGGAGTTTCCATGCAAAGAGAATGATGAAATTTTTAGATGAAAATTTTAGTGCCATTCATGATTCCAAACAAAAATAATAAATTTTATAGAGTCAACGAGAGCAATTATTTCGAGAATGAGTGGCTAGTTTTTAACTCACTAAAGTAGTGGGAATACTGTAGCTATTACTGAAAATTATAATTGACACTTGATGTGTCGAAACGGAGGAACAAACAATGGCAAGTATCACAAAACGTGGAAACACTTGGCAATATACTGTAAGCTATATGGACGATGGAAAATATAAACCGATTCGTAAAGGGGGATTTCGCACTAAAAAAGAGGCGTCTGGAGCAGCAGCACTAGTTGAAGCAAATATAGCTCAAGGGATTATTGGTATCAAAAAGGATATAGCCTTCGCTCAGTACTTTTTAGAATGGTATCAGACTTATAAGTTGGATGTTGAAAATATTACCTTAAAATCGTATTTTGCTACGTACAATAAGATTCTTAAACATTTTAAAGAAACGCCTCTTCAAAAAGTCACAAAGCGAGATTATCAAAACTTCCTAAATGCCTTAGGTGAAACAAGTGCAAAGGATACTAATCGAAAGCTAAATGGTTACATTCGTACCTGTTTGAAGGAAGCAATAGATGAAGGACTATTAAGAAATGATTTTACTCGAAATGTCACTGTCACAGGTTCATCCGGCAAAAAAAGTTCTGAAAAATTCCTTGATTATACAAGCAGCCAATTGCTACTACAAGATTTACACAAAAATATTGCCCATGGGATTGAAAATATTATGCTAATTTTAGCTCTATCTACAGGACTACGATATGGGGAGTTAATCGGCTTATGTATTAACGACTTAGACTTTAAAAACAATCGCATTAAGGTACATCGTCAATGGAAGTATAAAGAAGGCGGTGGTTTTGGTCCCTTAAAAACCGAAAAGTCGGAGCGGACTATTAGTATTGATAAACTAACAATGAAGGCTTTAAAGAAGCACCTAATTACCGTAAAAAATGATCCAGCGAATGTGCATAACTTAGTTTTCTTTGAACCATCTTCGGATATCTCTGTTGTCACAAACGACAGACTAAATGATGCCCTTCGCTCTATTTTAAAACGCTTAAGTATTAAACCACTTATTACTGCCCATGGACTACGACACACGCACTCGAGTATCCTACTATACAAAGGTATTTCGATTTTATATGTATCAGAACGTCTAGGACACTCTAACATCGACATTACAACATCTACGTATGCACACGTCTTGAAAGAGTTGCGGGAACGTGACTCTGAACAGACTAGTAACATCTTTGAACAACTTCTTGTTGTGTAGATACATCGTTTTCTAACGTTTATAAAGAAGCAAACGAGAGGCTTTCCCTATTTTTAGGGAAAGCCTCTCGTTAACAGTTATTTCTTTTAAATGTTTCCGAATCTGCAAAGTAATATCCCCAAAGTGTACATTCATCACGAACAGAAGAGGTCCGTAACTCAACATCCCTAATAATGGACAGTGAAGGCTAAATCGCCATAAAAGCAGGTGACCATTGAAGTCTATATTAATTGAAGGACAGATGATTTTAAACTAAAATTTCATCTTTAACAGTTTTCTTATATGTTGATAACACATCAATATAACCGTCTTCTGAAACTACAACTATCATGCAAGGAATTTCATTATCCCTTTTGGTCTTCAAATACCGTTGTGCAGAATTAAATCTAGCTCCCCTTGCTGGATCTCCTTCTGTACTTTCTCCGTCTAATATTACTCCAAATGAATGACAGATACCATCAGTGTCAATTATTATTGCACCATCAATTTCCGAGAAATTCAAAATGTTTTTAGGGGGTATATATGTCCTGGAAATTAAAGTACTTGAATGTTGTAATCTATCTGCTTCCTTATGAGCGGTTAATGTATCTAATATAACCACCATGGTACCTTTCTTTTGTTTTTTTGCATTTTCTACAATTTCACTTATATTATTATCACTAGAATGTGCTTTGTTAAAGGTAAGGTTGAATTTCTCGTTAAAAAATTTAATGTCATTTGTAGTGTCTATAGGAAACTTTAATTGTAAATGTTCAAAGTAAAATATTGGCTTATTGTTAGACACTCTGCACTCCCAAGAGAAAAAGCCTTTAAAAGAGATATAAATATCTTCTTCATCTAATTGTATTTGATCGGATTCTATAATTTTATATCCACTGACTGTAAAACTACGTGTATCAATAACTAAAATAAGGTTATTATTTGTAGTTTCTAATAGCTTTCGGATTCGCTTATGATCATTAATAGATATCCTATCCTTTAGCTCAATATCAATATCACAATTTAAAAGATTCATTTGACGCAGTAACATACGACCTCTACATTCATTTCCTTCATATTTTAAAGAAGAAATTATATGTATATCATTTATAGTATTATTTAAGCTACTATGAATACAAGATGCTGCCTTCCTACCAATTTCATCATATGTATTATCCTCCCAGTGATGTTGCCACTCTTGTTGTAATCTAAAATACAAACTATTTCTATTTTCTACTTTACTACTATTAAACAATAGTATAGGAATCTCTAGATATTGAGATTCAGAATTTAATCTAGCACGACCAGCCCATATTGTGTAATTTTCGAGATCAATCATGTTATCCAAGTCACAAATATCAGGATCTAAACAATTGTATAACTCAATACATAAATCATTTAAAGTAAATTCTGTTTGATCAATATTAAATAATTTCATAGTATGGATATAGTATTCATTCAATTGCTGAGAAAATACTGAATTAGGAAATATATAAGAACCTTCCGCGTTTACTTTAAAATAAACTAAAGTATTAAAGTCATATTCAATTCTCTCTATTGGTATTTTTAAAAAGTAGATATCTTCAAAGCAATTAAAAAAATTATTACTTGAATCAAACTTTTTAAATTCTGACCTTAATTTATCTCTGAAATTTGTAAGATTAAGCGCTTCTATTTGATTGAAATTCATATTAAAATTCTCTTTCCTGTATGTATTTATGATACATATTAGCATATAGTTATTTCTACAATCATAAAATAGAGTATTTCACTTTTTCAGTTTATTTTATTAGTTGATTTGATTTCATAATTTTGGGGCCTAATGGCTCTGGATAGGCTACACTAAGTTGGACAGATGTAATAAGGGCCAGTAAACTTAGACTATAAACTTAAGGGAGCGTGCTACTATGACACGTCAACGTCGAACCTTTACACTCGAATTTAAACCACAACTTGTGATGCTTTATGAAAATGGTAAATCTCGTGCAGACATTGCTAGAGAGTATGATATTACGCCTTCTGTGTTAGATCGCTGGATTAAAAACCATCATGAAACAGAGGTTCACTCGCTGCCAAAGATAATCGCCCTGAAGAAGAAAACGAACTAGCTCAATTACGCAAAGAAAACCAACGTTTATTGATGGAAAATACTATTTTAAAGCAAGCAGCGCTGATCATGGGACGTAAATAGATATGATTCGAAATAACGCTCACAAATATTCTGTTTCAGCAATGTGTGACGTCCTTGATATTCTGAAAAATACATATTACTATCATGCCGATTTAAGTGGCAAACGTGCGCTTAGAACTGAAGAAGAAGAGATTGTCACAGAAATTACCTGTATTTTCAAAGAAAGCCGTAATAATTATAGTACGCGTAAAATCAAGAAGGAACTGAGTAAATTTCCAGATCCAAATTACGTAACATGTCGTCGAATTGGTCGTTTAATGAAGGGTCTTGGTCTTGGGCTCGTATCAAACTATACAGTAGCAAAGTATAAGACGCATAAATCAACGTTTAATGTAGCACCAGTTAAAATGAGTTACAGCATCAGTTTGAGCAAGAAGAGCTACTGGCTGTCATCGTCAGCGATTTAACATACGTTCGTGCCGGTAAGAATACAAACACAGAACTTGTGTATCAAGCGATTGCGAGGATCACTGAGCATGAAAGGATACCCTTATGACAACGCTGTGGCTGAAGCGACGTTTAAAGTACTTAAAACAGAATTCGCTATCGGAGCTCATTTCTCTTCTCTTGAACAGCTGGCTCTTAAGCTTGATGATTATGTTCATTGGTTCAATAACATTCGAATTCATGGCACACTAGGCTATTTAACACAAGTGGAATTCAAGTAACAGATCTTATAATTTTTGTTCAGTTTTTATTGACATTCCATAATTAAAGTATTCTCAACCTTGGTCACAAAAAATCAGAGAAGTTCGATTTCGAACAGACAAGTAGCTTCTTCTTACCACTTTTGGTTGTGTAGAAAATGTGTAGAAACTTTTCATTTTCTATCCTTTTCTAACGTATTGTCAAAAAAAGGAAAAGCGCTTCAAACCCTTGATACTAAAGGATTTGAAGCGCTTTTCAGTTGGTTCAAACTTGTTCTATCTGAACCTCGATACGTCCCAGGAGGGATTCGAACCCCCGACCGACGGCTTAGAAGGCCGTTGTTTATCTTTATTAATAGGTAGGAAAGGATATTGCCTTCCGCACTGGAAAAACAATCAAAAAAACACCAAAATAGTTCAAAAACACCTCAATATTGAGCTATTTATGCTTCTCTAATTACGCTTCAAAACAAAAGAAATAAGACAATGGACTTATGCCTATTTTGATAAAACAACCTAAAAAAAATTGAATTCGCTCGAAAAAATGTTCTTTTGTATACTTTTTTCTTCCTATCTTTGAATCATCTGGCTCTTTGATCTTTCTTCAAGCCACATTTTTTCACCAAAATAATTCGTGTTCTTTTTCGTTTTAACACACGGAAATTTTAACAGTAACTTAAACAAACTCGAGTTTGTTCAAACTCTCAATTTCGATATACAACATATTTTTAAATAAGCGCCATCTCAGGTCTTTAGCCCCGTTTGCCACTTATTTATTTTTAAGTCGTATATCGATTTTGTTAAACGAGCTTTTCCATGTTTTAAAAATACTTTATTAAATTTGCCGCCCAGTCCGAAACTATATTCCCACTCAATCAACAAAAGCATAATCCCCATCACTCTCCAACAATTCCTTCAACACCTTCAACCCCTGCTCAAGCTCCACACTACTTTCCGGTGCAGTCACCGCCAAACGCACCGCATTCACAGGTTTCGCATTTCCAACTGCAAAACGTTCTGCCGCGTACACTTGTACACCTGCTTTTGACGCGAGTAATTCAAACTGCATACCTGTAAATTTCTCCGGCAATAGGAGCCATCTAAAAATACATTCCGCATCCCCTAGTACTTGGTAGTCACCTAAGTAATGATCAACAAGGGTGTTTTGCTCTTTGGTATATGAGCGCTGCTTTTCTAAAATTGTATGGGTGATTCCTTCTTGAATGAGCCTAGACGCTAGTTCCACCATCATTACTGATACGGAAATATTCATATTATAAAGCGTCTCTACAATTTTCTTTTTATAAGCTACTGGTGTGACGATAAACGCTAATCGTAGTCCTGGTGAAATGGCTTTTGACATACTTGCGATATAAATCACCTGTTCCGGTGCATAGCTAGCAATCGGTGCTACAAGATTTTCTTTTAAAAGACTATAAATGGCATCTTCAATCACGATTAAGCCCGTCTTCCTTGCAACTTCACCTATCATTTTTCTTGTTTCCACAGACATCGTATGTGTAGTTGGATTATGAAAATCAGGAATAACATATAAGCCTTTAATATGCTCATTTTTGCAGGCATACAAAAGCCCTTCCTTTGTTATTTCTCCGTTCTTTTGCTGAATTGCCACTAGCTGAATACCTAGCATATTGGCTGCTGTTTTAATGCCAGCATAGGTAATGGGATCGGTCCCTATCCGATCTCCCGGTTGAAATAGTCCGAGTAACGACCCCACAATCCCATTTTGCCCACCTGCTGCTAGTATGATTGGTTGGTCTGTTTGATAGCCTACCTTTTCAAATAGACTCTTTGCCGCTTCTGTCTGCCACGCACTGCCCTCAGGTCGGCCGTACTGAAACAGCTTACTGAAGTTCGGATTACTCAACATTTTTTTCATATACTGTGAAACTTCTTCATTCCCAATATTTGCGGGTAGCACAGAGCCCATTTCAATCATGTGGGAAGAACTACTTGTTGGTAGCAGCATTTTATTCGTTGCCGCATCCGAGGAAACAAATGTGCCACTCCCAATGGATGCATAAATAAGCCCCTTTTGTCCGCACAATTTGAATGCGCGTGAAATCGTACTTAAATTGACATCCAAAAAATCGGCTAGCTCTCGTTGTGGAGGGAGCTTTGTCCCAGGTGCTAGTCTTCCTTCTATAATATCTTGCTGTAACTGATCTGCTATTGCTATATAAAGTGGTACCGAAACATTACTTAAATCAGGCTTCCAACTCATTGGATACTCATCAAATGAATTTACGGGCATAGTTGGTTACTCCTTTATGTACTTAATTTGCATACAATATTATAATTGTCTTGCATACAATCATAATATTGTATGCACTTGATTACAATGGTATAATTTCTAAAAAATCAGAAAACGAGGAATGGTACATTATGCAATACTCAGAAAGAATTTTAAATACCCCATCATCATTTATCCGCAATATCTTGAAAGTGACAGATTCAAAAGACGTGATTTCTTTTGCAGGCGGGCTTCCAAATCCAATCTCATTCCCAATCGATGCATTAAAAGCATCTGTTGACCATGCGATTAGTGAGAATGGTAGTAAGCTATTCCAATATTCTTCAACTCAAGGCTATGCGCCGTTACGTGAATACATCGCAGCAAAATATCGACGCGTACATGGATTAGATATTCAAGCAGAGGACGTATTTATCACAACAGGTTCACAACAAGCACTAGAATTGATCGGTAAAGTACTGATTAACAAAGGCGACGGTATTATCATGGAAGAACCAGGTTACCTAGGGGCTATTCAAGCATTCACCCTAAGCCAACCAACATTCTACCCAGTAACGCTTGAAAACGATGGTCTAAACCTAGAAGAGCTAGAAAATGCGCTACAACAAAAAAATGTAAAATTCGTATATACAGTACCAAACTTCCAAAATCCAACTGGTCTTACATACTCAAAAGAGAAACGTGAGCAAATTTGCGAAATCATTTCAAAATACGATGTAGCATTAATTGAAGATGATCCATACGGTGAACTTCGTTTCCAAGGTGAGCCACTTCCATACATCGGTGCTGGTAAATTAGAAAACAGTGTTTTACTGGGTTCATTCTCTAAAACTGTAACACCAGGTATGCGTCTAGGCTTCATCATTACGAAAAACAAAGAATTAATGCAGCATATTGAAACAGCAAAACAAGCAACTGACTTGCATACAAACATTTTCTCTCAATACGTGATTTATGATTACTTAGCTAACAATGAATATACTGAACACGTAAATAAAATCATTGCTCTCTACAAAGAACAATCAGATGCAATGCTTGCTGCCATGGATGAGTTCTTCCCTAAACACGTAACGTACACAAAACCAGAGGGTGGGATGTTCATTTGGGCAACGTTGAATAACGGAGCTTCTGCGCTAGAAGTGTTTGAAAAAGCAATGGAGCAAAAAGTTGCATTCGTGCCCGGTGACCCATTCTATACATCGAAAACAGGTGTTAACACAATGCGTCTAAACTACACAAATGCCACACCTGAAGTTATTCGTGAAGGTATTAAACGGTTAGGCAGTATCCTATAAAACCGATTTGGCGTCTCCTATTTTTGAGACGCCTTTTCTTATGTATAAAAAAATCCCGTAGCTTAGAATCGCTACGGAATACTTAAAAGAGGGTACTATTTTGTATAAGTTAAGACAGCGTTTTTGTTGAATCCTGCCAATGCTTTTATCGCTTCATCTTTGTTTGTATATTCAAAAATACGATAACTCTTTTCCTCAAATACAGTAATAACCCACATTATAAAGTCCCCCTTTTTTGTAATATAACAATCACTTAAAATGTGATACATATGTCGAACTGACTTATTATAACTCCTTGCTTGATTCCTATCATATGCTAAAGTATTTCAACAAGGAAGGCACATGTGAAGTTTTTCACAAACCATTCAAATACAAAACGCTTTCATATGAACAATTTGTGAAAACTGAAATTTCTAATGCATAGAGGTTCTATCTTGGTTACCAACTTAAACAAGCAAAGGTCGATTATTTCAACGAATATGTTGGAGTATGCCTTACTACACGGTGAGAGCACGGCGCTTCCTTAAAAGTCATGAAAAGTATCAAATCGGTGTTCAATCCAATTAATAGGATGAATCCTGAGAATAATTTCAACCTATGTTTTAATGCTTGAGCGAACTCAAGGACTTGTTGTTTTACCTCGGTTCTAGGTTGAGCGGCCTTGGCTCCAGGTTGAGCGACCTCTGCCCAATGTTGAGCGACCTCGGCTCCAGGTTGAGCGACCTCTGCCCCAAGTTGAGCGACTTCACCCCCAGGTTGAGCGACCTCACCCCCAAGTTAAGCGACTTCACCCCTAGGTTGAGCGACCTCACCCCCCAAGTTGAGCGACCTCAAGCGCAGGGCGTGAATGCCTAGACATTAATTAGAAATTTATACTTTCTTAATCCATTAAGAAAAACCATATGAGCGCCTTTTCCACGGCGCACATATGGTTTTTCAATTTCGATAATAATTTAGTAGTAGTAGCTTTTAATAAGGTATTAAATTCTTATGAGCAGAATACCTCTTCTTGCTTTTGAGTTAACTCAATTTCAAAGCCTAAATCTTCAAGCATACGATAGTCACTGTTCGCTTCTTGACCTTCAGTTGTTAAGTAATCCCCAACGAAAATACTGTTTGCTGCATACATGCCTAATGGCTGTAGCGACCCCAGATTCACTTCACGACCACCAGAAATACGGATTTCCTTCGATGGGTTGATGTAACGGAATAGTGCCAACACTTTTAAACAATATCGCGGATTCAGTTCCCTTGTGCCCTCCAGCTTTGTACCATCAATTGCGTTTAAGAAATTAACTGGAATCGAATCTGCATCCAATTGATGGAGTGCACGCGCTATATCCACAACATCTTCTTTTGTTTCCTTCATGCCAATAATGGCACCTGAGCAAGGTGAAATACCGTGTTTCTTGGCAATCTCAACTGTATTCACTCGATCCTCATACGTATGAGAAGTCGTAATATACGAGTGATGACGCTCCGATGTATTTAAATTGTGGTTGTAGCGATCGACCCCCGCTTCTTTCAATTGCTGTGCTTGTTCTTCCTTTAATAGGCCAAGACAAGCACACACTTTCAAGCCGTATTTTTCTTTAATCTCTTCAACTGCTTCACTGACCACATTTACGTCTTTACGTGTTGGGCCACGACCACTTGCCACAATGCAATATGTACCGATTTTGTTTTCAAATGCTCGTTTAGCCCCTTCTAAAATTTCATCTTTCGTGATAAAAGGATATTTTTCAATTGGTGCTGATGACTTTGACGACTGCGAGCAATAACCACAATCTTCAGGGCAATAACCGCTCTTTGCATTCATAATCATGTTCAGCTTTACTTTTTTGCCATAATAATGCTTACGAATCGCAAACGCTCCATCCATTAATTTCAATAATTCATCATCGTCACTATTTAAAATAGCCACCGCTTCTTCATTACTTATCATCTTTCCTGCAATAACTTCCTCCGCCAAATGTAACCAATCCATAATGCACTCCCCTTTTTCACCGGTACAATTTTCAACCCTCTCACAGAACGAAATACTATATTTGTTTCACAACCTCGGTAGCAGTTCGAATAATACAGAAGAACTTTATTATCCTACCAATTTAAGTTAACTAAATATAATAATTAAGTTAACACAAATACTTCTATTTTGTAAATGCACTTTTCTATCCTTCTAATAAAAATATCGAATCTTGAAGTAAATCACAGGTGTGTATATTTGCGGAAATAAACCTATACTTTAATATTGTTAGTGAACATTGACTTATCAATATGCCTGTAACTTTCTATTTTAGAGATAGGTTAATAAAGCTAAGCATTCTTCCCATGTATCAAATAAGTGTTTCTTAAATCAAAACTCCAGTAAGCCCAACCATCCTCTTGAACACCTCTAATTACAGTAATGTTTGCAAGTCTGTTCCCCTTCATCTAAAATTGAGTTAATTATAATTGCATATAGTTTCCTAAAAGGAACCTTTATGGAACGATTCGGAGAGATATATCATGATTTATGGCTATAAACGACCACTATTAGATGATGAAAATGGCGAAAACCAACTAAAAAAAGTTAGGGTTGATCAGCTTGTTTGGGAAGAACATGGCTTATCAAAAAATCGAGATGCGCTAGAGCAATTGCTTTTAGATTGGCAGCAAGGTGATATTGTGATTGTCGAACGACTAGCTGTATTAGCAGATTCATTGAATCACTTACTAGATATATTGCGTGTTGCAGATAAAGATGGCGTAACACTCCAGTTTAGACAAGAAGGAATTACGAACAAGAACCTACACGACATGGATCTTGCCCACTTAGTTGAGCATTTTGCAAACTTCCAATCTGACAACAAAAAGCAATCGAATGCGCTAAGTCAAACCACAGCCAAGAAAAACACTGTAATTTTAGGACCTTTCAAAGAATCCAACGATAACTTAAAAAACGCGATTGCTATGTACCATAGTGGTTACTTCACGCTCATGCAAATTAAAGAACAAACTGGCATTAGCAAATCTATACTTTATCGCTCCTTAGATAACCTTGAACAACAATAAATCCTCAAAGTAAAAATCACTAGCTGATTACCGTTCGACGGTAATCAGCTAGTGATTTTTATTGTATGACTCTTTCAAAAATTATTTCATAGTCGGTCGGCTTACCATGTTGGTTATAACTAATTGGAAGCACCTGTACTAAGCGCCAGCCTTGTGCAGCATATTGTTCGATCGTTTCTCGGTGCTTCGCCTCTCTAAAAATCCCACCTAAATGTGTTTGTACAAATTTATACTCATACATAGTTTCCACCCCTTTCTATGCTATACGCATTAAATAATCCCAAAGTTTCGAAAAAATAATACTAGCAATTATCTAGTGTGTTTATTGGAGAAAAACTAGGTTTTTACTTACTACGAAATTGGTTATTTTCACATTCAATTCCAACGAAGGTACTAGCTTTTTTGTTGATTGTAGTGAAGGGTGCTCGACTCCTGCGGGAAATACAAGCAAACCGAGACCCTGCACGGAACGAAGTGGAGGAAGCGGCTCGGTGCTTGCCCGCGGAAAGCGAGCATCCCGTAGCGGAAATCAACCTACCCTTTTATAGCAATGGTACATCTAGCTTTTTTTCAGTGACGATTGATTTAAATAGGTCTTTTACCATTTTATGTAGTATATAATTACATAGGGGGTGTATGGATGTTAAGGATATTTAAGGAAACAGAAAAGACTATCGATACATATGAGCAGGTAGGTTTTATTTTGAAATCTTTACTCACTTATGAATTGAAGGATTTACCCGTACGCTATGAATTTTGGTATCGTATAGCACTTCGCCAAGAGGAATATCGAACATTACAAACAGAGCATCGTGCGAAAATTTCAATGTACTCTGCGGTTGGTCGTTTTCACCAAACACAATATGAGGCGACAAAACAAAGGGGCGCAAGGCTTGAACGGCTTTCAGATATTTATAAGGGGTTTTGTATTGAGGAAGAACGCGACAACTTAAATCATCGTCTTTCCTTTTACAAAGAAAATATTGTAACTCTATGTGACCACATCCAAAACAAGGAGCTTTACAGTTACTGCGACCAAGTACAGCAACAGTTTTGGGAAGCAGTAAATGAAGATATACTAAATATAATTGCCCACCTAGACTAAGCTTGGTGGGCAATTATATTTTAGTATTTCGTACGTTTTACGTCCTAATATAAACAACGAAATTTCTCTTTAACCCCATTCACTTTTCTCTAAATATTTAGTATATTTAGGAAGAGCTAAAAGGAGGATAAAAGAAATGGCTAACGAAAAAATATTAATTGTAGAGGATGACATTGATATAATGGAAGTTTTATCTTTCTCGATTACCAATGCAGGCTTTGCAGTCATACAAGCAGCAACCATTTCTGAGGGCTGGAACAATGTACAAAAACATCAACCGGATCTTGTTTTACTTGATGTCAATCTGCCTGATGGCAATGGTTTTGAGCTAGCTAAGAAAATACGTACAATTTCTGATGCTATTATTATTTTTGTAACGGTTAAAAGCTTAATAGATCATAAATTAGCAGGCTTCGATGTAGGTGCAGATGACTATATAACAAAGCCATTCATTCCAAAAGAATTAATTGCTCGTATTCAAGCACATATGAAAAGAAGAACTCCTCCTCAAAAAGAAAACATATTACATATTGATAATTTAACTATAGATTTTGATCAAAAGAATATTTATAAAGATGGTGAATTACTTAACTTATTTACAAAAGAAAAACAGTTATTATTTTATCTAGTTGAGCATGCAAATAGTGTATTAAGTATAGAACAGCTCATTAACCATGTTTGGGGCTATGACGGCGTCGTAGATTCTAAAACTCTATCAGTTCATATTAGTACGTTGCGACGTAAAATTGAAGACACACCAGCAAAGCCTATGCGAATTCAAACCATTCGAGGGTTTGGCTATAAATTTGTTTATGAACAATAAAAGCGTCTAGTTAAAATAAACTAGACACTTTTTACGTTGTAGCTTATTTAGTTCACTACTTCTTGCTCAATTATTTGAGCTGTAACTGGTAATACAAAACTAAAGCGGGAACCTTTATGTTCAATACTCTCTACGGAAATTTCACCATGGTGTTGTGCAATGATCTGTTTGCAAATAGCTAGTCCAATACCATTCGAATCGACATTGCTAATATTCGAAGCACGATAATAATTGTCAAAAACAAATGCTATATCTTTTTCTGGAATCCCAATACCACTATCTTCGATTGAACATACTAGACTTCCATCTTCAACAAACATTGAAAAATGAATACCGCCACTCTTTGTATATTTTATAGCATTTACCATTAAATTCGTAACAACTTGTTTAATACGTTGGACATCAATTAATACATAAGATTCTGTGTCTCCATGAAGATTTGAGTTATAATTCAGACCGGCCTTGTGTATTTCATCCTCATATTGATGCTCTAATTGCGCATAGAGTTCAGCCACCTTTATCTTTGTCAAAGAATACTCTGCTCTCCCTGCTTCTAGATTGGCTAAATCAAATAAATCTTCGATTAATAGATTCAACAATAGTAACCGTTCTTTACTTCTCACTAAGTATTTTTCTCTTTGTTTTTCTTCGGTAACAACACCTTCTAATATCAGCTCAATATACCCTAACGTCGATGTGATTGGCGAGCGTAACTCATGTGTGATACTATGAATTAAATTTTTTCGCTCAAGCTCATTTTTTTCTAAACGATCATTGGCATTTTTCAAGTGTTTATTCATCTCATCCAATTCTTTCGTACGTTCTTTCACGCGTTTTTCTAAGTCCTCATAGATTTGAGCATTCTCTATGGATACGGCAATTTGTCCAGATATCATTTTAAGCAAATCCACCTGTGTGGAACTAAATGCATCTGTCATCACAGTATTTTCTAACAGTAATAGCGCAATTATTTCACCTTTATGATGAATAGGTAAGCAAAGTATGGATTTTGCCGTTGGTGGAAAACTTTTAAGTTTATTATGATTTTGAGCATTTTGAATAATAATGAATTCTTCACTCTGTAAAACATAACGTACAACAGCCTGTATACTTTCATTAAACATATTGATGGATTGATGTTCAAATATCGTAAAATCTGCTGCACTCGCTTCTGCCCTTGCTACAACAACTAAATCATCTTTAACGTTTCTGATAAAATAACCAATGTCGGCACCTGCATGTTTTAATAAGGCAAACAACATTTTTCGTAATAAGTCTTCCATACGAATTTCTTTTGCAAGAGACTGTGTTGTCTTAAAAACTGTTAGCATATCAAATGATAGCGGCAAATCATTTTGAGACTGCACGCGAGGCGTAGGATTCACCTCATAGACATTCTCCCAAAATTGTGCAACTGTCTCAGCTCCCCATTGCCTCAAGTTCTGAATACCACGTAAAACATATGATTGTGCCATTTCTTGATTTTGATGGGACACATAGTAATTTGCTGCACGTTCACAAGCAATTGCCTCGTCTTGCAAAAAATGATGCATTTTAGCTAATTGAATTGCACGATCATAATAGAGAACAGCTTCTCCCTCAAGCCTTTTCATACGGCAATTTTCCGCTTGCAATAAAACATATAAATGTTCATAATTTTGGGGTGCAAATTTAGACCACTTTTTAAACTTACGTATACTTTGTCTAATTTCACGGTGATACACTCTTTTTTCCTCATGCGAGCATGTCCGTTCATGTATACTGTGAAATTGCCATAATGCACGGTAAAAATAATATGAAGGTGATAACAGCAACGTATAGTTCTCTTTTACAGGCTGTTTTAATGCCTCCATATAGACTAACGCTTGCTTTTCATTACGTAATAAAAAAGACATTTGCAAACGTATAGCGTGATGCATAATTGGAATAGCCGGCATATCTTTTATTGTAATTGGATAGTCCCAATTGACAACTGTGTCAGAATTACTGAGTACATCCATCCATAATTTCATTTCTTGCAAAAAGTCGGCAGACAAAGGTTTTTCATTTGCGGAAAACTCCTGTTGCTGGCGTTTTATTTCTGCGCTAATATCTTGAATTGAATCCCCACGTACAAGTTGTATTGCACAAATAAAACAAGAGCTGGCAGATACTAAATAATGCCGTCCGATATCTTGAAAATTGTGCTGAGCTTTCGTAATATAGTGAATATTTTTATCATATGAATTTGTCCAATGATTAATAAGGACACCATATACAAAATAAATATGACCTTGTATAAACATGTTACTATGATTATCTGCGATGGTAATGGCTAGTTTTGCAAATTTAGAAGCGTTCTTCGTATCTCCAAATCCCACATCTAATAATAATGCATAATTAATAAACACCATGCCACTCGATGATGAAGCACCATATTTTAATAGAAGACGCATACCTCTTATTAATAACATGCCTGTTAAATTTGCATTGAGATTATACGTATTACCGGTTATATTAATAATCATTTGAATTAATAAATCGATTTCTTTATTTTTAATTGGCGGTAAGTTTAATAATTTGTGAGTAGACTTGTTTTGCAGTGCGACCTTTAACAATAAAAACTCTTTGGCCACTTGTAACTTTGTCGGTTCTTCTGGAATATTCATCTTCCCTACACGTAAAGCTTCAAAACCTGCTTCCACACCGATAATTTCATTGTCTGATTCAACGTATAGAACTGCTTTCAAATTATAAATTGTTAGTAACTCTAATACAGTTGAAGAATGATTCAAAGCCTCTTTTAAATAAATCTCAGATAATTCATAGTTCCCCATTAAGTATTCACATTCACCTAATTGTGCATATATTTCTACCGATTGCTCTCGTAAGTCTTGCCAATGATTCGAAGGTAATAATTCAACACTTGTTGTTAAAAAATATAATGCATTTTCAAATAGCCCTGCTTTTTTAGCATTTAAGCCTAATGTAAAGTTCCACATCGCTAAATTTTGTTTTTCATCAACACTGAGTAACGCCTTACAATAATTAAAATGTTTGACCGCTTCGTTTAAATAAAGACTCTCATCAATGTCTTCTGTGTTTTCTGTTAGTAATTTACCAATGCTGTAATGTATTTTCTCTCGTTCTTCGTTTCTTAAGCTATAATAAGCGACTTGCTGAATACGGTCATGTACGAATTTAAATTTCAAAGAAAACTCATCTAAAATCCCTGCATGTTCAAAGGTACTTGCCCATTTAAAATGAGCGTCTAATGCTACAATAAATCCTTGCTCTACAAGGATTTCTAATTTTTCTAACAACTCTTTCGAAGTGATAGGTAAAAGCTTTAATAACGTACTAAACTCAAAGTATGTACCGAAGCAGGCCATAATTTGTAAAATCCCACGCGTATTTTCTTCTAAAAATTTCATTCTATTTTCGATAAATAACAACAATTCATTGTTTAAAAAATCATGATTTATTTTTTCTAGGTGGAGTTGCCATTGTTTCTCCTGTAGATCAAAGAAGATGATACGATCTCGTTGAAAAACTCGAAATGCTTCCTTGACAAATAAAGGATTGCCTTTCGTTATAATATGAAGTTGCTTTGCTAATAGTGAAATAGCCTGCGTTTGAGCATTAAGCGATTCTTCAAGCCACATTCTAACTTCATCTTCAGATAATGATTGAAGTGTAATCACTTTATAGCTTGGCAATTGATGTTGCCAATTCATAAATTCTTTCAAATCGGGTATTTCTTCTGGTCGATAGGTAGCTATTAATAAAAAATAGCCAGCTCGATGCTGCTCAAATACTTGCTTTAACATCTCAATGGAGCTGCTATCCGCCCAATGTAGATCATCAATAAACCAAACAATCGTTCTTTTCTGTAAGGCAAAAGTCAACAATATCTTCTGAATAGAGGAGAATATATAAGCATTAAGCTCCTTTGTGTTTTCTTGCTCATCGGACTGACCAAAGTTACTTTCATCTACAAACCACTTCAATTCAGGTATTAGCAACATTAGCTGATTTTTATAAACTAGCTTTACCTCACTAAACAAACCCCTCCATAAAATAACGGATTTTCCACCTTCTACATATACCTGTTTAAGTAAACTTCTCAGTGGTTGAATCATTGGAGCGAAAGTTGTCTGTTGTTGTAGTTGGTCATATTTACTTTCAACAAAATAGCCTTTCGAAGACACTATTTCATGCTTCAATTCATGTACAAAAGCTGTTTTCCCATAACCAGAGCTCCCAGCAATAAGCACAATTTTTTTATCACCATTTTCTACTTGCCTGTAGGTATTTTGAAGCTCCCTCAGTTGACTCTTTCTGCCAAACAGTTTTGTTGTGAGGCCCATATTTACATTGACATCATGCAAACCCAACTCGAAGTCTTCGTGTGGTTCTCCCTTTTCGAATCCTTGCTGAATTTTTAGTAAGTCTTCTTTTAACCCAAAGGCACTTTGATAGCGTTTTTCAGGATCCTTTTCCAGTAGTTTTTCTATCACTTTTGCTACAACTGGCGTTAATTCGGAATTCATTTCTAACAGTAAATTAGGCTTTTTTGTAATAATTTCATAAACTAAATCAACAGAATCCTTTGCTTGAAACGGTAGCTGTCCACAAAGTAGCTCATAAAAAATAACACCCATTGCATAGAGGTCCGACCGATGATCGATCTCTCGATTCAGGCGACCTGTCTGCTCTGGAGAGAAGTATGGTAGGTATTCCTTCCGTTCATGTGGATTATCGGTTGCGATCACCAAATCCATATCAAATTTAATACTACTTTCTGAACTAAGTAGTTTGACTTGAAATGAAATTGGATTTATTAGAATGTGTTGTGGATTTAAATTTTGAAAAAGTATACTTTTCTGCTGTAAGTCGATGCAAGCATTTGCTATTTCAATTGCAATTTTTAAAAAGTGATGAATGGAAAGATTACTTGCCATCAAACTTTTTAAACTTATACCATTAAAGTCCTCAAAAAGAATAGCAAATTGTTTGTCAACGTATTCTAGGGCGATTGGTTTTAAGACCCAAGGATTTTGTTCCTTTTCAAACAAAGAAAACTCATATTGCAACTTTGCTCGTTTCTCAGCCGAACTCATGTGAAGGCTCTTGACAAGGATCATACTGTCAAACTCTCTTATATATTTCCTCTGCAAAGTCCAATCAGTTGTAGTTTGTAAAACCATATTTTTATTAACCATCCCCTACACCTACCTATGCTTCGATTATCGTCACACTAATAACTTCTTCACTGCCTCATAATCTTTTAATTTCAGCTCCATATCTACATTTCTATAATCTTCACCTGCAAAACTAAAGATGAAATTTTCTAATTGATGTTCGCCAATGAAATATAAATTCAATTTACGACCTTGACATTGTATTGGCTCAAACTCTTTATCAATCACACAAATAGCAGATGCATTACAATACATTGCGATTTCTAACAACTCATCTTCATTTGTTCCTACATCCAATAAAAACGGATAAATACCTTTTGTTTGAAATAGTCCTTCTATTAATTGTATAGGTACAGAAGTTCTCGACTCTCTTTTGACTAATATGATAATGACATCCATTTTTTTATTATCTTTACGTAATTGAAATTCAGAATTATTTAGTAAATTTTTCAATTTCGAATGGACTTCCCTTAACCGAATTTCATCTATTACCTCATGATCTTTCATAATATTGAAAATTTTCCACGTTGGGATAAAGATCTTTGTAAAACATTCAAACGGACCATACTGCTCTTTCAATTTTTGATAGTAGCTGTCAATCATATCAACCTCACAAATAATTGAATATTGCCAAAACTCAAAAAATATTTGTTCTGGTTTTCCAATATAAAGTGATAACATTTTCTGAATGTTCAATCGGGAGTCTACTGGTAAGATAAACGATTTATACGTATCTAGTCTTTTAATAATTGGCATCAATGGATACATATTATTTACGCTTTCAACTATTGCATAAGATCCATCTGTTAATAGTACTATAGCATTTTCTGGATAGATGCCAATAAAGTCAACAAATCGATCTAAAAGCTTTTTATCAAATAAGTGTTCTTCCTTATATAGAGTAGTAATTGCTTCTGCTGCCCCTATTTCGACGTTGTATGCCTTTTTTAGCGTGATAACTGAGTATCTATCAATTAATTGCAAAATTGATACTTCCCTAGGCGGTGCTGCCGACGTCAATTCCTCGGTATACCCTGTTCTAACTATATGTTCATGGTGTAACTTAGCTAAGTATGCTACTGACTCCAACTCCAATTCACAAAATATCTCATAACTATCTTGTGTTTGTTTCTTCTTATTATCAAATTCTTTGTTCGACAGCCTACATCCTTTTTTTTCTATTTCACTGACCACTTTTAATTTTCCTATGTCATGAAATAAAAATCCAATCGCACAATGCTCTAAATTCGGAATATCTTCCTGTTTGGCAAATAACGTACATAGCGTAAAAACATCGATTGCATGCATATATGAATGATTATCATGCCTTTCTAAAGCAATAAGCATTTCTCGATAGTGAACATTCTTCATATATTTTTCAAATAAATTCCGCACATAGTTAATATCCTCCACACTTTTCAGTGCATGACCATAGCGAATATCCGTACTTAATTCTGCTAAAACTTCTACATAATTAGGGTAAAGCCTTGGAACATCTAAGGTAACATTACTTTGTAGTTCCTCAACTTTTTCAGGCATCGATGAATCTTCCGCATGATGATGCTCTATTTCATGAGACTGGATTTGCAAAAAATGAATATTACGATTTTTTAATAACGAAATAGTTCTTGTACTCCCTTTTTTCATCAGCATTCGTTTCTCAACAAATAACCCCTTCAAGTCTGCGATTCTTATATTATTAGCCTTCAAAAAACCACCCCTTAGGTAATAGTTACTAACTAACTATACAGACCAAAGGTTAAATTTAGGTTAAATTTTCTAAATTATTTTATTTATTATTAAACAACTATATATTTCGAAAATCGACAAACTGAATTTGATGTTAATGTAAGAAAATTGTATACATTTGGGTATGCTGATTAACCAATTTACAGAAAAGTAACAACCCGATATTCACTAAATAAACACACCTATTATAAATATATACTCACTCTATTAAAACCATTGATATTCAACTCAAATCTGCAGGTATATTTACCCTAAGTTTGTTTGAAATAATTATTTTTTCCAAAAATTGAAACTTCAATTGTCTATTATCCGTAAACATAGGTAGAAAGGGAGTCGAAATAGATGAGCATTGGGGTTGCTATACTTAGAGGCGGTTATCAGGAAGAGGAAAAGATTATTTCCAATATAGAATTTAACGTACACAGTGGTGAACTTGTTGGCTTAATTGGCTCGAACGGAGCTGGCAAAAGTACCACTCTACAAGCAATTATGGGGGTCCTCCCCTTTATGGAAGGTAATATCTCAATTGAAGCATATGGCTATGTACCCGAGCGGCCAATAATATATGAGTATTTTACATTATGGGAGCATATTGATTTTTACATGCGCACAGTTGGGAAGGAGAAAGAACTGACTACGCGTGCACATGAGTTACTCGAGATATTTCATTTAGAGGATAAGTTGCATGAATTTCCAACGTCCTTTTCAAAAGGTATGCAGCAAAAGGTCATGCTCATTTTAGCGTTCCTTGAAAATTGGTCAGCCTATATTTTGGATGAGCCATTTATGGGACTCGATCCACAGGCGATGCGTAAGTTGCTCCATATTTTAGAGGACTTAAAGAATGAGGGGGCAGCGATTTTAATGAGTACGCATGCTCTTGATACAGCGGAAAGAATTTGTGACCGCTTCGTACTGATCGACAATGGGCAAATTCTACAGCAAGGAACACTGGAAACGCTGCGAGTAGGAGTTACACTGGAGAATGGCTCACTGCTGGATGTATTTGATGCACTACTTGAGGTCAAAGTCTATGAGTAATCTATTTCATGCACGAAGAAAGTTAGAGCGTCATAATAATTTTAAGCTAATCACAAGTGTTATTGACTGGACAGTTGCCCTCTATTTTGTTGTTCCAGCAGCGATTATTAGCTTTTTTCTTTATAAAGATTTTGCCACTTATGTTGAAACACTTTGGGTGGCACAAGTTCCGCTCATTATTTGGATTATGCTATTACTTTTATTCACAGGCATGCCCACCATTCGCACATATTTACAGCGAGCGGATCGCTTGTTTTTAATCCAGGACAGTAAGCAGATGATCCAGTTAAAACGAGCCGGATTCACTTGGACATTAACAAAACATCTATGTCGAATTGGCGTTTATCTTGCCTTACTAGCACCAATTTTCATAAAAGTGCATCACCTGACAATACTAGACTTGCTGAGCTATCTGTTACTATTGTTCACTGCAAGCTTTTACAATGCATTGGTAAACTTACGAATTCAAAAAAAGTGGCAGCAATTTTGTATTTCAGTTGTTGTATGGCTAACTAGTATAGCGTTATTTTTATATGTACCACCTATAGTAACTGCCTCCATTTGCTTGATACTTTGTATTGCTTGTCTCATATATTATAACCGTCATTTTGGGCAAAGCATGAAGCATTTTGACCAATTAGTTGAGCTCGATCAAGTCGAATTTTATAAATGGCAAAGTACTATTTTCAAAACAGCTCCAGAACTTCGCAGTACGCTAGCTCCAAAAATGAAGAAACCACGCATTTTATGGAGAAATTCAAAACGTATGTTTAGTCGTTCTGATTATTTTATCGAGGAATTACTATGTAAAACGATGCTTCGTCAATCGCAGTATAAATGGGGCTATCTTCGCCTATTATTAACTGGCCTCGGGCTTATTTTAGTAACACCAGTTTGGGCAAAGTTTGTACTTTTAACTCTACTTTTCTTCGGCCTACGCACCTACATAAAGTCTATACTACAGCTAACTTTTGAACATAATGTATGGACTATTTTTCAAGTATCCGAAGAACAAATGCAAAGAGCTCGTGCTCGTCTAATAAAAGGATTCGTTGATATCCCTGTGCTAACGGTCTTTGTTATGGTAGTTGTTTATTTAATTGGCTACTCGTAAATGTTGTGAACGCGTAAGGTGAAAATGTGTAATATCTTTAACGATGTGTAAAGTTCGCTATATCAACATTTGTAAAAATGGTCATTGTAACATCTTTAACGGAATTTTACCGTTTTTCATTTGATTGCGGTAACAAAATATTAGCATCTATTCACACACTCCTTCTGTGTCGAGGGTATGTGGTAACTCATGGGTGCTAGTGGGTTTTAATAAATGGTTAGGTGCTACCATAGTAGAACCTAATCTTTTTTATTTATCTTCAAACATTTTTATCTTCAACTAACGTACCTGAGAATTGAACAAATAAAACTTTTATATTCTTATAAGTTAACTTTTCTACTATTTGACCCGAAGCCTCCAACGGATTTTCCGTTAAAAAAAATCATAAATGGTGATCTGTACTAACGGAAAGCTCGTCCAATGGTAGCATGGTTTTATGATTATGGTAATTATAGAATCTGGGGTTTATCTGCTAGGATTTTAAAATACTTTATAGAAAGGCTGAAATGAAGTAAAACATATATAGAACCGTACCATATTAATTTCGCTTACCACTCCTTGTATCTTAGTATTGGTTTTTATTTTGAATTGTTATTTGCAAAAGAGAATTGAAATATTTTCCACATCATAAAATCCCCTTCTCTAGACAAGCTAATGTCAAATAAGAAAAGAAGGTGATGACGTGTTTAGCAGCAGCAGGAGATATTACTTTTATTTCTATTCGAAATCCGCTTATCATCAGTTTTGGAGAAGATTATGAATAAACCCTTTATGCCTCAGCTTGTTTATTTTGAACCAAAAGCCTTGGAGTATCCACTAGGTATGGAACTAAAAGAAAAATTTGAAGGGTTAGGTATCGAGATTCGCAATACGACCTCACATAATCAGATACGAAATTTCCCTGGAGACAATGAATTGCAAAAGTATCGTATTGCAAAGTCTACGCTCGTCGTAGGCATTCGTAAGACACTGAAATTTGACACGTCCAAGCCATCTGCAGAATATGCCCTTCCACTTGCAACGGGGTGTATGGGGCATTGTCATTATTGTTATTTACAAACAACTATGGGAAGTAAACCGTATCTTCGTACATATGTGAATGTCGATGAAATTTTAGAAGCGGCAGATCACTATATAGAAGAACGTGCCCCTGAGATTACGCGATTTGAAGCAGCTTGTACATCTGATATTGTTGGGATAGATCACTTAACGCACTCATTAAAAAGGGCAATTGAACATTTTGGCCAAACGGAATTAGGAAGATTAAGGTTTGTAACAAAATTTCATCATGTCGATCACTTGCTCGATGCTAAGCATAATGGCCACACAAGATTTCGATTTAGTATCAATGCAGATTATGTCATTAAACACTTTGAACCGGGTACTTCACCCCTAGCAAAGCGTATTGAAGCAGCTGGGAAAGTAGCAAGAGCGGGTTATCCACTTGGTTTTATCGTAGCACCTATTTACCTTCATGAAAGGTGGAAGGAAGGCTACTATCATATGTTTGAGCGTCTTGATGCGGAGTTACCTCAAGACGCTCGAGAAGATATCACGTTTGAATTCATACAGCACCGATTTACAAAGGCTGCAAAAAATGTCATTGAGAAAAACTATCCAAAGACTAAATTAGAGTTAGATGAATCCTCAAGGCGTATTAAGTGGGGAAAGTATGGAATTGGGAAATACATTTATCAAAAAGAAGAAGAGGATGAAATGAAAGCGCAGTTGTACAGCTATATGGAAAAATTCTTTCCAAATGCGAAACTCGAATATTTTACTTGAGAATCAGGGACAACATGTCAATTAAATTCGTGTTCAGATAATGGAATAAATCTTCCTATATCAAATAAAGAATTTTTATCTAAGAAGGGTTTTTCCCTTCTTTTTGTGTAATATAGAACAATTTCAATCCATGCTTCTTACTCAGTATATTTATCCATTTTAAAACCTATTGCTGCCATGATATAAATTGAGTTAACTGTAATAGCTGTAATTTCTTTGCTAATACCCTTCTCACCTTTTTTCAAAAACAAATGTATAAATTCTCTTGGATTGAACATGAATGAAATCAATAAGTAACGAAAGTTTTCCAGAAGATGGTAAGTGTTCCGTTCTTCTGAGAATCAGATCATGGATAAAACCAAAACCTACATGGCGATAAATTTTTGGCAATAAGTGATGTTCAGGTGATGAGTTATTTATTATCATAATGTACTAAGCCGTAGTTCATAAAAATACTGTACAATTGGATGCTTTAACTTCATCTTCTCGGCCATGTTTAAAATTCGTTTTTTCCCAATCCGTCTGTCCACCAAAGCTAGAATATTCAATAGGATATCATTACTCTCTAAGCTTTCCTCTATAGGAGTGGATAAAAACTTATTAGCTACAACGATAAAATTTGATTTACTTAATGATGACTGCGCTGACAAAAGCTCCTTTGCATGTGCTGATAATTTTCTACTCCTTGCAATTACTAGTAGACGATCCTCTGGAACTATTCCCTTGGTTTCTTTTCTTACCGCTTCAATTTCCTCATTGTTGATAGGAATTTGGATAGCTGAATCATTCTTAATTTCCTGCTCCGTCTGATACCATCTGATTAAGGTAGTACTGTCACTCATATTGAGTACATTCTTTTTATCTACCGCAATATGACAAGTTCCTGCTTTATCAGGTAAATAACGATAGCTGGTTGCACGGTATTCAACCCTTCCATATAATGCAGGACAGAGAAAGCTCTCCAGATTTTGCTTCAATTTACTCCAGGACATGTAATTCTCCTTAATTTTAAGGCTCTACACCAAATTTTGCACTTGACAGCACATTCCACTACAGGCGGACGCTTTCCGTTCCATGTGCTTACGTAGTTTTTAGCTCAAGAGAATGTTTTGGTGTAGACCCAATTTTAATATTATAAATACTTATTGAGATAGTCGTTCTATTATCCATAATACAATAACCAACTCATCGATTATACTAAATACAAGGTTTATGTGTGACTTGAATTTCTGATATTTCAATAATAGTGAGCAAATAAAATATCTAGGCTGATAGAACAATAACTATAAGTAATATGGACATTCGGCTTAAGACAACAATATTATTTAAAAAGATATATCGAGCATATTGTATCAATAATAATCATCCCTACCACAAATAAGAGGTGACCCTGAGTAGGTCACCCTCTTATTATCATATTACTCGTTTCACCTGTACTACAGTACTATTCAACATAAACAAAAAGAATTCCATTGTAGAAGTTATCAAGATTGCTACTGCCAAACTTAAAACTTAACATCAAAGCTTCAAATATTTCTGTATAAACTTCCCTTTTAGCTTTGCCAATATGTTCGATTTGGTGATCGTCATATCTACTAAATCAGTAGGAAATGTTGTAAGCATTTCATAGCCATCCTTGGTTACACGGATGGTATCGGAGTGTCGATAGCCGCCTACCCCCTCAATATAGATGCCTGGCTCAATCGTAATCACCATATTTTCCGCTAATATTTCGTTGCTACCTTCTGCAATATACGGTCCTTCGTGATTTCGCAAGCCGACTCCATGCCCGGTACGATGTAATAAACGATTAAGTAGCCCATGTTGATCAAAATAAGCTCTTGCCTCTGCATCGATGACTGCTGCCCTTACACCCGCTCGCACCAAATTCAACGCTCGATTTCGTGCGTTTTGCATATGTTGGAACATATCCACATCGTCTTTAGTAGGTTGTCCAATAAAAAACGTCCGTTCACACTCTGCTGAGTATCCGTTAATTCGATAATAGGCCATTGCGACGTTCGGTCCATCCCCAAATCGATCACCTAACTCAGGAATACTATGCGGCATCGCACTTGTCGGTGCATTCCAAACTGCTGTGAGCAATGAAGTTGTGATTGGGTCAAATTGCTTTGTTTTTATAAGGTTGGTTTGTACTTTTTTTGACAAGGTAAATGGCTCTAACACACTGGCACCGCGATAAATCGTATTAAAAATATCCCTCATTGCTTCATCGCACACTTTAGCACTCATGCGGATTTTTTCAAGTTCATAGACGCTTTTCACTTTACGTTGTACTTCGACCAACTGTGCTAAAACTAGTTCCTTTGCTTGTATGAGATGATATACGTCTGCACGCACGTTACTCTCGATTCCTACCCGTGAATAACCTTGGATCAACTGATTTAGTTTATCATACCAATTGCTGCCCTCTGAAGATGGAAACTCCCAATAAGAAACAATATCATAATTGATAATACTTTTATGTACGTGGGATTCTTCAAGCTTTGGTACCAGTAATGTAGGTGTTTGATCAGGAACAACGATGATGAAAAAGGGGCGTTCCTCTGGTTTATATGTAATGTTTGTGTAATACCAGATGTCTTCTTCGGCAGTAATAATATAAGCATCATATTCGTTCGTAGTTAACCTCTCTTGCAATTGCTTCATCCGGTTGACTAATTCTTGCTTGAGCATTCCTATCACCCCAATATATTTTTACAATTTTCATAGTTTTTCTATTATATGCAACAATTTAGAGAAAAATGTTTTTTAGCTCCATTTACTTGTGAATAGGCTTTTAGAAAACTAAACTTTTCCTCAACTACGCCTAACATAACCGCCGTTTCAATTGAAAATATGTGTTTTTCAAGAGACGTAAAAGTTGATTCCTCTAATCTATTTGATTTCCGGAGATATGACGTTAATTTTACGTTACTTGAAGAAGTAGTAGATCATTCACGAACTCATCAAACAATTTTTAAACCCTCCCTATAAATCCTTACCACACAGTCCACGTAAGATGAAAGTTTGTAATATCTTTAACAATTTATGCAAAAAGTGCGGTATATCTAGGTTTGTAGATATCTGTGTTATAACATCTTCAACGCTATTTTACTGTTTTTCATTTGATTGCTTAGCAAATTGTTAGCATCTATTCACACTCTCGTCCTGTGCGGAGTGTATGTGGCAATACATGGGTGTTGGTGGGTTTAATTAAATTTGCTCGTTTCCTATATCAATGAATTGAGCCTTTTTCTTATTAATCTTCTACTGTAACTTTTTCAACTAAAGCGCCCGATTGTGGAGCAAGTAACCAGTTGGAAATATAAACGTACCTACAATAGATAATTATGCTATCTATATATAAGGGTGAAAACTTATCTGCTTCAGGTTCTCAAATAATTGTAATTAAACCAATTATTGAAAGCCTCTTTTTTTCGTGGTTTTTGAGAAATTGTGCTATATTCAAAGTGTCAGGAGTGATTTGATGAAAAAGTTTTTAACAATTACCGCAATAATTCTTGTATTATTCGGAGCAGCTGGCTATGCTGTGTGGCATTTTGGGACAAATATCGCTTCCGAAAAAATAATTGAAAAAGTAGAATCTACATTAGGTGACGAAAATCTAGAAGAGGTAAAATCCTATATAGAGAACGATTCGCAGGTTCAAGAAATTGTAAGAGAGGCAGCAAATACAAATCCGGATACTCTTCCCTTCCAAACTAAGGAAGAAGCAACACGTGTGTTAATAAAAAAAGTGGGCATTAATCGTTTACTTGAAATTCAGGAACAAGCGCAAAATGGTTCAATTAGTAAGGATGAAGTATTATCCGAAATTGAAGGTAAACTGTCTGAAGATGAAATTTCTGCTTTAAAATATATTTTATATAAGGAATTGAATAAATAAAACTAGCCATTTAAAAGTTTAAATTAAAAAAGCAAAGAAGCTGAGAGGTGCTGGTGGGTTTAATTATATAGGCTCGATTCCCATTTAGTGGAATCGAGTCCTTTTTTCTCTATCATTCTACTACTGTTGCTTATTAAACTAAAGTGCCCGATTGTTGAAGATCGTTATTCAATTAAAGGCCCTGTAATTGAAGTATAGGAACGATAAAAAAATGCAGTTTTAAAGCGTCAAATATACAGGTTTTTATTCAGATAACACACTCTGCATAATCTCGAAAAGTACTACCGTAGCTCTGTTTATATATTTACATAAAAAGCTGTTTAAACAATATTCAAAGGAAAAACCAAGAAATGTTGGTTTAATAGCATTTCTTGGTTTCCGGCCTCATTCCAAACTTGCGTTTGAGAACGTTAATAGTTTTATTTATGTATACTTTATAAATCCTGGTTTAACTAAAGCCCCTCAAGAAGCATTTTACATTACAATTATTTAAATGGAATACTTGTTTCTTCTCCACTCTCATCAACGATTACAACATTCTTAATATCTTTAGATATTCCTTTATCAATCTCAATGACAAATGTTCTCGGAATTGCATCTAAAAAACAAGCCCCATATTGATTCGGTAATATTAATTTTATAGCTTGGTTGACTGAACTTAGATCCATTTTTTCATTATCAATCTCATAGGGACAATTACTGGACTCTACAAGTCCAATAAAAATAATATCCTTTAAGTTAAGGTTAACTTTTGGTGGTTTATTTTCAAATCTATAAAAATTCCAAGCTTCTTCAAATTCGGTTTGATTAGTACTTTTTCTAACCATATAGTCAAGCCTTCTATCTGACACATTATAAAAGCTATCAGGTAAAGTTTTTTCACTTGCTATTAATCCAAAATCTATTTGATTACCTTTTTTACCATCACTACGACCGTATATAAAGATTAGGATCAGAACAATTGCAAAAATAATTAATGCTCTATAACTTTTTATCTTAACTTCACTCCTTTTTGTTTACTTCAACTCTACTGCTCCGTTAGTAAGTATAACCTTCCCAAAGTGAGGTTTGGGGACACTTCTTTGCTTAATGTTGTAAATCCACATAAATCTGACGGGACCCATATACATAAAGGTTTACACAATAATTGCACATTATATAAATGATGCGACAATAAGTAATTATTTTTTATTTTTTATTTTTTAGTTCTAAAAGTATAGGTGCTATATTTAGCAAGGTGGAAACAAATGTCAAAAACCATAATACCCTTTCAAAATTAGGTACTTCCCATAAAGCTGGCCAATTCTCCGCTTTTACCCACTGAGATACTAGACTATATTCTGAACAAAGTGTTAATGCTGTAAATGATAACCCCATTGCCATCGCAAGTTTGTAATCTTTACCTGTTGTATACATATAAAGATTTATAAAAGTTGCTACTATTGCAATAAGACCTAATATTAACCACATAATGATGCCTCCATTATACTTCTGTTTTTTAATATAGACATGAATTGTAATTATATGGTTCCCAAAGCATGGTTTGGAAAGCTTTCCTCCTAGAGTCAGCAAAGTCTGATTTGGGAACGATTTTTTATACAGTTTTGTTTAAAATATGTAATTAATAAATCTAATTATATATTAGAGTCTCGTTCGATGAAATATCCTCTAATTTCACTTGGTAATTCTTCTATATCTATAATTTTCATTTTTTTCGTTCCAGGAGTAGTTTGAACTAAGTAAGTTTTTTCATCAAATTCTAATAATGTAATTTGTGTAATCATATTAGGGTTAAATTCTTCTTGAATATATTCAATACTCTTATAGTCGATATTTTTAGAATCAAGAAACAGTGACTCTGGATTATCTGAATTCCTTAATGTCTGCATTAATTCTAATGAATTAGAAGGGTTAGTAAGAGCCCAGTGAATGGTCGGTGCTGCAGCAATTAATAAAACAAAAATAATAGCTAATGTTTTTTTCATATAAGATACCTCCAAATTTAAATCGATAAATACACTAGTTATTAATTGTACCTTAAAGATGCATTATTTTTATATTTCGGCTTACTTTAAAAACAAAGTTCCCAAAGTGAGAGTTTTGGAAAGCTTTCTTCGTAGACAAAGTCTTATTTGGGAACGTTTATTGTATATGGTATTTAAAAGTATTTACTTAAGTAATGGTCATTGAATACTCATTTTCTATTCTATTCAAAAATGACACGAATATATTTTTCATTCTTTAAATTTTCAAGATGATGTAGTTCAATGTCTTCGATATTAATCTGTCTTTTTTTCAGGGTTTGATTATATTCTCCTGCCCAAAAACGGATTAATTCAGCAGCTTGTTCTTTTTTAATAGATTGTCTTAAATAATTTAATAAGTCATTTAAAAACGTTGAATTCCAACTCCCTTCGATACAGTAAACATACGGTTGATAATTATAATCCTCCAAATCATAGGGGGGATTATCCCATTTAAATATATTCAACCGTCCAAAAGCCGATTCATCTGATGCATGTAAAATCTTTGCATCGTCAGGCATTGAATGCCATGGTTGTTCAGGTGATTCTTGCGTAATTGGATATAATTTTTTTAACTCTCTCACTGTAATTTCTGTAATTCCAGTACAATCAATCGTTGGTAAAGGTTCACTTGCTACAAGTACAGAATATAAAGTCATAGGTCTCTCCTTTTATTAAAAGATTACGCGTTTTATTCATGATAATTTAATGTGTTCGACGTTAGAGTCACCAAAGTGGAGGGCACTGAAAAAGTGTTTTTTTAATAAATTCTCTAACAAAAATATGACCTAGGGATTTTGCGCTCTGGCGTTCCCTTTCCGCGGGCACAGCGTAAGCCGTAACCCTCGCTACGCGTGGTTTGTTGCGGCTTACGTCTCGTGCTGTTCCTGCAGATGTTTTTTGTGCGAAAGCGAAGCGACAGCAACAGGAGTCTCACGCCGCCGCGCAAAAATCCTTGCATGGTAGAATAGTGCTCATGCAAAAAAAGTACTATAAAATAATTCTAGTTTAGAGTTTTTCAGTGCCCTCACCAAAGTGTGGTTCGGGGACATATCATAAGCAGCCAAAATCGCACCTATTCAATTGAATAGGAGGATTCCCTAACCTCATTAGAACCTGATTGTTTTTTTAGGTGATGTCTTTGGAACTTCTATTAACCTTGCAACACTTTTGCCTTTATTAAATCGCACCTTGTTTAGCCAATAAATAAAAGCATCTGTCCGATAAGAAACACCATATGTAACATTTCCTTCTTCCTCTTCTTCAAACCAATAAGGATGTTGGTTCTCTCTATCATATAGCCATTTCCAAAAATCCCTTTGTAATTGATTAATATTTCTCCCTACTATTGCGGGACAAATCATATACTCTATATCATCTTCATAACCAAATCCGACTTTAACAATCATAATCCATCCTCCTTTTCTATATGGTGAATTTTGCAAGACGTAGACTATTAGAAGTATCCGCCACTTCAACAATACCATATATATATTTTACTGTTTTTTTATTTTGGAGTTCCCAGAGCGAGGTTTAGGTGTATTTTAACGTTGTAAATCCGCATAAATCTGACACCCCAAAAATTTCATGATGGTGAGCCCTTTGGATAGTAGGATTATGATGGTTTTGGGTTTGTAGGAACTCTGGGGATGGTTAAAATCGATTGTGCGTACAATTCTCAATCTTTATCACTGAATACATAGCTACGCTCATTAACTATTTTTTCATCATCTTCCTAGTACCCATCTCGGTTATTATGATAGAAAATTAACAAATTTCAGTTATTTTGAAGTATACTATTTTATGAAGTAGTTAAAAGGAGGTAATCTATGAATAGTCAATATTTGACTTCTACAGAATATGAGAAGATCATTCACTTTTCGGCTCAAATTGCATATCCAGTAGAAGATGTTCGTTTACATATTCAACACAAATTAGCAGATATTTTTGGTTATGATCAAACGATTTTTTGGTACGCAGACAATAATGGAAATTTGAGTGATCCGATAAATTACAATTTAAGCGATAGAGCACTCACAGATTATCTCACGGATTTTCATTTTTACGACTTATTGCACCCTACAAAGAATGTTAACCTGTTTCTTGAGAAAAAAGCTATTCGATTAGATGACCTTGTAACGCCCAATCAATACGAAAATTCTCCTTTTTATCGATCGTTTATGAAGGGTTATGGGTATCATGACGAAATGGTCGTAGCACTTATTCATCAAGATACATTTATTGGAGCGATTGGGCTCGGGCAAAAAAATAATTTATGTAAATTTACAGAAAAAGATAGTAACACACTAAAATTAGTATCAGATGTAATTGCATCTGTACTCTTACATCAAAAAAATAATAACGAATTCAGCTTATTATCAAATAGAGAAATAGATGTTGTAAATCTCGTTAAAAAAGGGTGGACCAATCAAGTCATTGCAGCAACACTGCATATCTCCGTTAACACAGTAAAAAAACACTTACAAAACATCTATGAAAAATACAGTGTACAAAATAGAACGCAATTAGTTCAGAAATTATAAATTTCACTATTAGTAGCTCGAGATAAATAGCATTGAAGCCCCACCAATAAGTATTGGGGGCGCTTCAATGCTTTTCTTCTTGATAAAGTAGATAATTAAAAAAGTTCTATAAACAGACAAAAACTACCCACCTGGGTAATATTCAGATAATTGTAAGCGCTTTATTATAAGTGTAGATACATCAAATTGATTTGGGATGGTGACATGATGACGAAAAATACAGGTTTTATATGTGATGAAAGTTATTTTTGGCATGATACGGGTAATGGAGCGTTATTTATGCTACCCGGTGGATGGATTGAATCAGATGGTCACGCAGAGAATCCAGCGACAAAAAGACGCTTTAAAAATTTGATGGAACGTAGTGGTTTAATGAAGCACCTTACTCAAATTGCTCCTCGTTCTGCGACTGTAGAAGATATCGAACTCTTTCACGGAAGAGACTATATTAATAAAGTGAAAGAATTAAGTGATATTGGTCATGGAGATGCAGGAGAACTAGCACTGGTTGGAAAAGGGTCGTATGAAATTGCCCTTTTATCTGCTGGCGGAGCGATTACTGCAGTGGAGGACGTTGTAGCTGGTAAGGTAGATAACGCATATGCCCTTACTCGCCCACCAGGTCACCATGCAGAAGAGAATCTTGGCATGGGATTCTGCTTATTTAATAATGTTGCGATTGCCGCAAAGTATGCCCGCAAGCATTTAGGCATTGAAAAAGTGCTTGTTCTTGATTGGGATGTCCATCATGGAAATGGAACAGAATCTGCTTTCTATGATGACCCTAACGTATTGTTCATTTCACTACATCAAGATCGAAATTTCCCACCAGAGCGAGGGATGGTAGAAGATATCGGAACGGGTAAAGGAGAAGGATATAACATTAATATCCCTTTACCAGCTGGAACCGGAAATGCAGGCTATATGTATGCGTTAAAGGAAATCGTTGGACCGATTGCTGACCAGTTTAAGCCAGATCTTGTCCTCATTTCAGCTGGACAGGACGCAGGTCTCTTTGACCCATTAGCTCGAATGATGGTGACTGCAGAAGGATTTAGACAGATGGCCCAATTTATGCTTGATGTTGCTGAAAAGCACTGTGGAGGCAAATTTGTTGCATGTCATGAAGGTGGATACAGCACGGCATACGTACCATTTTGCTCGCACGCTATTGTCGAGGCAATGAGTGGTATTAAGACAGAAGTAGAAGATCCATTTGCTCAAGCGCTGCATACAATCCCTACAGATGAATTGTTTGATATTCAGAAAGAGTATGTAGATAAAGTAAAAGAGATTCAGTCAAAATATTGGAATTTCCAATCTGTAACTTTATAAAATTCTTAAGAATCGGCCAAGTGTCGATTCTTTTTGTGCGTCCTAGAATCTCAAGGAGAAATAAGAGCTGCCTATGCAACTTAAGGATCTTCAAGTATATCACCCCGTTAGCCATCCATGTAGCGCAAAACCAGCACTACACCACAGAAAATGAAAGAGTATTACGTTCTTTCATGGGTGTTTAAGAAGAACAGCGAAGCTTATTTAACAATCGCTCCCTATTGTTGAAGAACGCAAAATATAAAAAGTGACGACTGCATACATACGTTGTAATGAAGTAAACTATATTATAAAAAGCACAAATAATTTTGTGTTTTTTAGTTTAGTTTGACTTTTTGACAGAAAATTTGGATAATTATAGAATATAAGGTAGGTATTATTAAAAAAGGAGGAGAGATACGATGTTCGATCAAGTTGCGTATTATATTTTAGATGCCCTGGTAATTCTAACGGTTTTGGTTGTTGTGGTTGGAATCCCTCTTGGGGATACACTGCTTAAAAAAAAATAAGACTGCATCCATTTGGATGTAGTTTTTTGATTTCACATCTTGCTTAGTTTCTATAATAGATTAAGGGATTGGTGAAAAGTACTGGACCAGATGGAAGTATAGGAGCGATAAAAAAGTGCAGGTATACAGCGTTAATAAATTGTCCCTATATACAGATTTTTATTCAGATAACACACTTTGCAAAATCTCGACAAGTCCTATCGTAGCTATGTTTATATAGCGTTGTATAAAAAGCTGTATAAACAATATTACTCGCAAAAAAGCACGAACGTTGATTTAACAATATTCGTGCCTTTCCGGGTGTATGATCCCGTAACGGAACTCAAGTTTCCACACAACAAGAAAAATGTTTTTTGGGGTTTTATCCCCATATTGTTACTTCATACAACTTATCACTCAAAATCTAGCTTATAATCCGTATCTTGAACCAGTTTAAGTTTCTTTTTAAATAAGTAGATGAAAAATAGATTTAAAAGTAAAGGTAGAATTAAAAACATTCCTAACATAATAGTAATGTTCGTTGCATTCCAGCCGCCATCTGCTAGATTAATAAAGTTCAAAGGACCAACTAATCCAGCTAAACCCAATCCTGCACTGTAAGGTGTACCCTGTACATTTAGAACTCCTGCTAAACCACCAAGAATTGCCGCAGTAATTAACATAGGTAAGGCAATTACAGGCTTAAGGAAGAAATTACGCATTTGGATTTTAGGTGATCCTAAAACATGTGCTAAAGCTGTACCAAGGGAATTTGCTTTATAACTTGCAAAACATAATCCCATTCCAACTGCTACAATTCCTAAATTTGCAGCACCAGAGCCAATTCCTGAAAGTATGATAACAGTTGCAATACCTACAGTTGAAATTGGAGAAAGGATAATGATCCCAAATGCAACTGCGATTAATGCACCCATTACTACAGGTTGTAGATTTGTTAAATATGCTACACCATCGCCAACTAAATTAGCAGTCCCTTGAACATAAGGTAAAATATTAAAACCGATCATACCAGGGATGGCTACAGTTAGCATCGGAATTAATAAAATAGAGTATTCTTTTACCCCAGTACCAATTAAGCGGACAAATAATACTGCTAAAGCAGCAGTAATCCCGGCATTAATTACAACGCCAATTCCTCCAATAGTAAATATACCATCAGCCGTCTTACTAATAACACCACTTCCAATTACAGTAGCAAGACCGATACTTGCAGTTTGGATCTGAGTAAGCTTAAATTGCATTCCAACTAAAATACCAACTAAAACTGGTAACATACTCATGACAATAACAGTTGCATCATATAAATGCTGAAGAGGTGGAAAAGATGGAATAAGTAGTTTTAATATTTCACCTAATAGAGCATTTGGTATGATTGCGCAAACAATGGCGATACTCATACCGTTTAATAGTTTACTGAAAAAATCTTTCATATTTATTGCCTCTTTCTAACGTTCTAATTTTTTAGATAATTCATCGTAGTGATAAAAAAAAGAGAAGTAATTTAACCATCTTTAACATTTTTTACTTTGTATCCAACATACAGTGGCAATAGTATGTAGTAATTAGGAATAACGGAATTTTGAATTTTAGACCGTCAATTTCTTCCTTCGTTAGACTTTCTGAAGTTCAATTGAACAATCAGAATAATCATCTAGCTCGTAATAACTGCTACTGGTGCAACAGCAGAAATTTAAATGAACACTTTTTCATCGTTTGCTTCATCATTACTTTCTCCTTCAAACTTTAAATTCCCAAATTGTTTGCGTAAAAGACATAAAAAAAACGCCCTTTTGGATTAACCAAAAGGACGATTCAACTCGTGTTACCACCTTTAATTTATAAGTAATTCACATTACTTACCTTAAGAAGTACGGTCATTTGACGATACTCTCGCACATGATTACGGGTGCTCACCGGCGTAGCCTACTTAGATATGATCTTTTCGGTACACAGCTCCAAGATGAATTCACAATCGTTTTACATGCACCTCTCATCAACCGGTAACTTTCTGTTCGTAAAAATAATTGATACTATTTCTTTTCATAGCCTTTGTTCTATACAAATATTTTTGAATTGTTTTTCATTTTACACTTAAAAATTGTTTTGTCAATATAATTTATAAAATTTCTTCATAACCCGCTTAAATTACATAGGACATTTTACTATATAAATACAACTCACCACTTAAATATAAAAGCTAAAGGAAATATTTCAACAAACGTTAGTAAAGTTCTTTTAAGAATGTTATTCAATAATATGGCCCTTTAATGTAGGAAGGCGCATTCCTTATTAAAGAAATGCGCCCGATTGTGGAATATCGTTTTTTCAACTATAGCCCCTGTAGTTAATATATAGGAACGTTAAAAAATGCAGTTTTAAAGCGTCAAATATACAGGTTTTTATTCAGATAACACACTCTGCATAATCTCGAAAAGTACTATCGTAGCTCTGTTTATATATTTACATAAAAAGCTGTTTAAACAATATTCAAAGGAAAAACCAAGAAATGTTGGTTTAACAGCATTTCTTGGATTCCGGCCTCATTCCAAACTTGCGTTTGGGAACGTTATTTGGTTTATTTATGTATACGTTATAAATCCTTGTTGTACTAATGCAATTAAAAGAATCTCAAAGAAATTCAATTCCCCCAAGGAAGTAACTCTACCTTGACTTGTAATTGTATATCATCGGGCGTCTTTTCCTCTTCGATTAGATAAGAGATGACATAGGCCCCTTCAGGTAATCCATGAAAAACCTTTTCATAAATTTCATTCCGTTTTAACACACCATTTGTGATTGCGATGTTTGGTTCATCCACATTGTAAACCCTGAATAGAAAGCTTTCAGCACCAGAATTGGTTAAAGATATTTTAAATGGCACCTCTTTAGGATAAGAAAAGTACGTTTCACTTGAACCCTTATAAGACGCAACCTCTTCATCAATAATTAGATAGGACTGATAACCACCCATTTGGTCTTCGTACTTTTCCATATACGTCTCGACATCTAAGATTACAAGTTCCTTTTTTACAACTTCTTTCACTTCATCTGGAGTTTCTTTTAAAGATGGTTCTTCTGTTGGAGCTGAAAATGCATTACACCCTGATAAGAGTATAATAAATGCACCTATACAAGCTAATTTATAAATTCTCATGATGACTTCTCCCTCAAAAATTACTAATAGCGGTAATTGTACCATAAAGTGG
Source organism: Lysinibacillus sp. NPDC097287 (assembly GCF_044761695.1). Taxonomy (NCBI): domain Bacteria; kingdom Bacillati; phylum Bacillota; class Bacilli; order Caryophanales; family Bacillaceae; genus Lysinibacillus; species Lysinibacillus sp. NPDC097287. The sequence continues at coordinate 293,589 of NZ_JBIWCX010000002.1, read as the reverse complement.
AAAGTATCCAAAGTTTCCTTTGGGTACTTTTCATTGAGATTCTATTTATATGTTACCGCTATTCAGAACAAGTGGATCGAGCAGTCTTCTTTAAAATAATTTCTCACAGCGTCTCAGAGCGTTATTTTCTAATAAAAACAGCGACAAACACTGATTTAACAGTACTTGTCGCTGTTTGGAATGTTACCAAGCTTGAGTTTGGGAACGTTATTAGGTTTATTTATGTATACGTTATAAATCCTTGTTTCACTAAAGTCTTCGTTAGCTTAATAGGATTTCTTTTCAAACTAATTTATTCATTTTATAGTGTTTCAACTTTTTGGAACACCTCTGTATATAATTCATTTAAATCCTTTTGATTATCTAAATAAAAGAACCAAGCATCCTCTTTATTTTCACTAAAATTATATAAATAAATCGTCGTATGAGAACCGTTATCTAATGTATCGAAATCTGCTGTTTCATAAGTAAACCCATCTCTAACAAACGGAAAGTGTCTTTTGTTAGAATTGAAAAAGCTGATTGGCATCTCAGAGGTTTGATAGGAATCTACGTATGTATCATCTGATGCAGCTTCAAACGAATCAGGTGTGACCATAATAGCATCAAATTTTCCAACGACATTAGGGGGATCTTCTTTAAATTGTTCTAACGACAATTGTTCAAAATGAATCTTTTCATTTTCCACCTCTGGACTTTCACCAATAACTGCAATATTTAATAATTTCCCATCGTACCGAATCTCGTTATTGTCACAAGCAGCTAAAAATAAAACTGCTAAGAATAGTATTACTGTTCTCATTCCCATCAATAATCCAAACTCCTTCTTTAACCAAATCATTTTGATTTCTTTCACCTAATTATTATACCAAAGTAAAATTCTCAGCCCCTCCAATAATTATAAATTCATCATTTGATACCTCTCCTTAAACAAGTAAAGTGATTCAACAAAAAGGAAAAATCCTTATTCAATTAAACTACGTCATTAGTTAAATAAAAAAAGCCCCCAAAGCGGTGTTTGGGCACTTTTGAACTATTTGTTGCCCCCGTTAATTCAAGATAAAATCTTATGTTGGAGAATTTATTTTGAATACTTTAGTTGTTCCAGTTCTCCCTAACAAAGACCTTTGCACTTTCAATTGTTAAGATATTTTCCTTGAGCCAATGTTCACCCATTTCTTTTACCAAAGAGTGAACAAAGCCTATTCTACTAACAACTCCAACATAATCTAGTAGTACATTTATGACGCCATCGTTTAAACCCATTGTTTGTAAATCTTTCACTAGTTCGACATCATTCTCGGATACGTTACCATTACGTCTTTTAAGATAATCAATTGGTGTTGAAGAAGTTACTTGTTTTATATACCATTCTTCTGAACTCATTCCTGTTTGAGCTTTAAGTTTTTCTTCTACTTTTGCTGTCCATTCCTCAATTGTTATTCCATACACTTCTTTAAACCTTTCTTCAGGAGTCTTGCCGTGTACGATTTTCCCACGAATATTCTTATAATCTTCTCGCATACCATTCCCCCTAAAACTAATAGTTTAAAGTTCATTTCGGTACAAAATATATTTCCCCTTCAAACTTTTAATGTTGCATCCTGCCACGCGTTAGCTTTAAGTACAAACCTTCCCAAACCCTCGTTAGGTAACATTTCATAAAAGAATGTTATTCAACAATCTGGCCCTTTCCATGAATAAAGACGCTTTCCCTATTACGGAAAACCGCCTTATTATTGAATAAATAATTTTTATCATCCAAACAATCCAAAAAAGTTAGTCGAAAACAGCAAAAGTAAAAATATTAATGTTACCATTAATTGAATAGCCGAAAAAAGGTAATCATTCTTGTTTTCTGCATATCTCTTCTCCATAATTACTCTAACTATTTCAGTTAAAACAATAACAACAAAGAAAAGGATATGCGTCTCTAAAAACCAAATGTGATTTAAAGGTTCACGGTTGACGTTAATGAAAAAACTGATAAACAAAAAGAAAATAAAAATAATTCTAAGGGTCCAATCAATTTTTTTATGTTTATCATTTACATAGTTATAGGAGAATTTTTTTTTCTTTTCAACATTAAGCCATTTTCTAAAAAATTTATTTATTAAAAATAGAAAAAGTCCATAAATAGATGACACTAAAATTAACTTTGCAAAAAATTCCGACACGAACAATTACCACCTAACAAATCATTTTTTCTCCCCTTTATTTAATTATTACAAATTTACTAATTCAAAACAATACTCTTAAATAAACTGCTACATTAAGCGTCGTTTGGAAACAGTTCTTAAAAGATTGTTATTCCACAATCTGGCCCGATTGTGGAACAAGTTAAAATATTTATCTTCAACTGATCTACTGCTTTAAATTAAATAAGAAAAAATAGCTTTATTCCTTATTGAAGTAAAGCACCCTTCGTTTAGTAAAAAAGAACGAGTCCCTTTTACAGAATTCGTTCTCTATTTACAAATTACACTAATTTCAACCAAGTGACCACTTCACAATGTGTGGAGTGTAAGTGGCAACACTGAGTGTTGGTGGTTTTGGTTATATTTGGTTGTTTCTTATTATATTAAAGTCCCCCCCTACATTAAGTAACTTAACTTACAAGGTACTTTATGTTTTAATATCACTTTACTCCCTTCTTTTACAGCCCTACTTCGTTAGCTCAATGAATTCAACAAAAAATATCATTATTCATTTTTCAATACCAAAAGAACGAATCCCTTTAATAAGAATTCGTTCTTTATAAATGATTATATTAACTCCACACATTTATTAGTAAACAGAGCCCGGCACAGTTCGGCATTAGTGATAGATAGGAAAACATGTCAGTCCCCTGTCATTCTTATTATCTTTGGGCTAACGTTTAAATACGCATTAATGCACCATTAGGCTTTGGTAAATCTTGAACTGTTATCTGATTCATTTTACAAAAATGTTTTAAAAATTGTTGTGCCAGTTCTCGTTCTTCTGGGTTATTTTTCAACGAAACTATATCAAGTAAAATTTGAGCCATCCATAAATTATCAAAATAACGGTATTTACCTGTATTCCATATCATTTTGTCGGGGGATTTTTCATTTATATAATATTGCCAGAAAAGCAGCTGATCCGATTCCTGTTCTGTAAGTTGGATTCTGTATTTTGAATGAGCAGGAATATTTCCATCTTCACAAAGCTTACCGATAAAATCTTCATGCACCATATAGACACCTAAGATACGTCTGTCTTTTTCAGGCATGCCGGAATCTATTGCTGTTAATAGGACAGCACTATTTTGGTGCAAGCGGCTCGGCTTGTTTGGCTTTCCTTTGTTATTACCACTTTTTAATACACCCGAAAAAACTTTCCACTCTGAAAAAGAACTATTCTGTTCTTCTGTGTCACACCAAAAAACCATTTGTGATTCGGGATGAAGTTTATGGTTTTTCATAAGTTTTTCGTGTTCCCAGCGAAGTACCAGTTTTTTTCGTTGTAGTTTTTTTTCCTCTTCCTTCTTCCTTTCTTCCTCCTTTCGTTCCATTTCCTTTTTTTGTATTATTTTTTCAAGTGAATTAGCATCACTTTTATCATGTAGTTTTAGGTGCTTTCCAAAAACATCAGGGAAAACAAACATTTTATTTTCCGATGCGAAATGTATTTCAATACTAGTATCATTATGTTTAACTATACTTCCCATGCCAAAACTTTTGTGTGTAACTTTCTTATTGATTAGATTCATTATTCTAGTCCTCCTTATGGGATAAAAACTCGATTACTATTGGATAGTAAATTAATAATTTTATTCAACTAACTTCCTTTAAAGCTCCTATTAACTGTTTTAATTTTTTTCTTCGGCTAAAAAAAAGATATTAAAAAAACGTATTCAAATTCTATCTGCAAAAAAGGACAGCGGAATTCGAAATACGATTAAAAAAAACAATTGTAAGACTATTATAACATTTTTTAATAATTTTACAAATTTATTATTGACAATATATTTTATCATGAGTTAAAATGAAGTTTTATTATCTGAATTCCCTTAAAATAGCTATAAAATTAAGGCCTCCAAAAAGTCGCGAAACTTCTGGAAATCCCCATAAATAACCACTTGATTACCGGTGATAAGCATAGAATGGCTTCATGATATAAAATCAATACAAGTAATTCCTTTCCTAGAAAAGAAACGGATGGATAAATCCGTGTACTAATCATATATGCTGAACACGAGGTATTTTTCAATTAAGTTCCATATAAAAAGACCCCAATTTCGCAAAAGTTATTTGCAAGAAAATCAGGGTCGGGATTGAATATATCTACTTTTTCAAGTTATATAGTAAAGTTTTTATATTCTCGGAACCATTTACGAATTACGTGTGCACCAGGTATATTATGAAAACTCCAACCACGCGACCGCTTCACAATGCGGTGAGTGGTGAGGGTGGTGTATATGAATTAAAGACGTAGTAGACTCACCTAATATAAAATAAATCGATGCTAGTTTTATATATTAAAGTTTAATCATTTTGATAATGCCAATTTTATATGGGCTAAATGATGCTCTTCGTGCCAAGCTAATTTTGAAACTTTTGTTGAAACTGTTATTTTGCCGTTTGTTTGGTGAGTAAATACTCGATCTAATTGCTCTTCAGTTAAACTTTGTCCTAAAGATACGATACGCTCATTTATACCCTCTAACATTTTAATAGAACTTTCTACAGGAAGCTCTGTATCTGGTTGAACAGCCCACTTTTCTTCATCAAAAGCTGGAACTGTTGGATTATCGTCTGTTAAAGCCAGCTTCAAACGTTGATACATATTCAACTGAGAATCTGCAATGTGATGTACAAGTTGACGAACTGTCCATGCACCTTCACGGTAAGTTTTGTTTAATTCCTCATCACTTAAAGAATCAACAGTTTCTCTTAGTCGAATTGTGTATGTTTCGATTTGCTTTAACCATTCTTGAACATTTTCAAATGTTACTTTTTCAGGAACTTGTAATTTTCCAATTGGGTATCTTACATCCATTTTCAAACCCCTTTTCCCCATTCTTTATTTACCATTTTTCGGTATTAACTCTTAATATAGCAATCGGCTCAGTTCTTGTAAACTTTCAACATAAAAACTACAAATGTTGAATACGTTTTTACTGGTTTTATAATATTCCCTTCAAATTTATTCACATATAAAGATTGAATTTTTGTTGGGGATCTTTCCTTTAATGAAATTCGAACTTGTAATTCTTTATAAATTTCAACCAGGGACCGTTTCACAAGGTGCGGAGTATATGTGGTAACACAGGGGTGCTGCTGGATTTACTATTCAGATCTGACTCCAGTTTGATCACGTGCTTGCGCATTGCTTATCATGGCATGTGTTTTTAGAAACTATAAAGTGGTCTCTTCAGAGAGTAGCTAGAGATGTTTGAGAAATTGTAACCTTTACATCATTATTTTCTTCAATAATTCGAGGGACTCTAATCTCCATTCTTTCATTTTTTGAAACGCGGTGTTTATGCCCTCTCCCATATCGGGTACCCTTTTTTATTATTTGAAAGCCCTTGATACCAAAGGGATTAGAATTATGAATTTAACTCATCTAGTTGTCAAATTCTATTTTAGTCCCAAATAAACCGTATTTTTATATTATTCTAAAATAACAAACAAATTGACTTAACACGGATTTTCTTATATTCTAAGGATTATTTCATAATATTAAATTGTTGTTATCATGATTATTGTGGGATGGCCATAATGAACGCTTCGCAATGAAGTAGTAGATGTCATGCTCAGCCCTACAAAAATTTTCTCAATAAATAAAATGCACTCTAGCATATGTGGTGCCTCTTCTTATTAATTTTAGAAGAGGCCCTTATTTGTATGTTAACTGTTGCGTACTACTTAAAGGAGGAAAAAATGCAAAAAGGAAATCCATGGGCATTAATTCCATTTGTTGTATTTTTAATTTTATTTATCGGCTCAGGAATTGTATTAAATGACTTTTATGCATTTCCTGTAATGGTTGCCATTTCGATTGCTAGCGCAGTTGCCCTTTTTATGAACCGCAAAGAAACAATCACAAAAAAAATTGAAATCTTTACGACCGGCGCTGGGAATTCGAACGTCATGTTAATGGTGATCATTTTCTTACTTGCCGGCGCATTTTCGGAAACCGCAAAAGGAATGGGCGCTATTGAAGCAACCGTAAACTTTGCACTCTCCATTTTGCCACAAAACTTATTAGTTATTGGCTTATTCATCATTGCCTGTTTTATATCTTTAGCAATGGGCACTTCAGTTGGAACGATTGTTGCCCTCGCCCCAATAGGTTTAGCGATTGGGGCGCAAACAGGACTTTCAATACCGCTATTAATGGCAACTGTTATTGGTGGGGCTATGTTTGGCGATAATTTATCATTTATTTCGGATACAACTATAGCATCGGTACGCTCACAAGGAGCAGAAATGAAGGACAAATTTAAAGTTAACTTTTTCATCGTGTTACCCGCAGCAATTGTCACATGTGTTATTTTAGCCTTTTTGACGCTAAATTCCACAGCCCAAGTGACACATGCTAGCTTTGATTGGTACAAATTGATTCCTTATTTATTCGTCATAGTTTTTGCTTTGATTGGAGTAAATGTCTTTACAGTGTTAGCAAGTGGGATCATCCTCGCTGGAACTATTGGCTTAATTGATGGTAGTTATGAGGTGATGACATTTATCAGCGCAATTGGTGACGGTATGAGCAATATGTTTGAAATGGCGTTTTTAGCGATGTTAATTGCCGGTATGGTTGAGGTTATTAAGCATAATGGCGGGATAGATTTTATCGTATATATCGCAACGCGTAAAATTAAGTCGCAAAAGGATGCGCAATTTGCAATGGCAGGTTTAGTTGGTTTAACCGACCTTTCAACCGCCAATAATACGATTGCAATTATGATTGCTGGGCCATTAGCAAAAAAAATTGCCGATCAATACGATATTGAGCCACGTAAATCAGCAAGCATCATCGACATTTTTTCATGTGTCGTTCAAGGTATAATTCCGTACGGTGCACAATTTTTAGCAGCTGCCAGTATCGCCGGCATTTCCCCTATTTTAATCATGCAATATTCGTATTACTCCATTTTAGTAGGTGTCTGCGGAGTCATTGCCATCCTGATCGGTTATCCGAAAACTAAAAATAAACCTATTCAAAAATAGTAAATGTACTATTCGCATTTACTATTTTTAGCATTATTTGCACCGGATGCAAAAAAATTCTTATAATTAACTACAATACAAAAAGCTGTGCCGAAATTCCCAATGAAAACCGGATTTTCGGCACAGCTATCTTTAATTACATCACACTAACTCCAACCACGCAACAGCCTTACAATGTGCGGAGTGTATGTGGCAACACATGAGATTTAGGTGGGTTTATAAGAAAATAGAATAGGTACGTTCCTTGCCACAGTGAAATCTATCCTATTTTTAATACTAAAACTATACCTAATTTTTTGATCCCCATTATTCTGTAATTAAACCGTAAGCAGATATTTTCTTGATTTTTAAAGATACAAGCATTGAAACAATAAAGGATAAAATAAGGATTCCTACACAAACCATTGCAATAATCGGTAAATGAATGGTAAATTCCAAACGTTTAACACCTGCACTTGAAAGTAATACAGAAAGCATAGGATTAGTGAAGAATATCCCTAACAAACCACCAATACCAACACCTGTAATGATTATAGGTAGCAAACTGATAGATATTTGATTCATCAGTTGAATCGTTGAATAACCAATTGCTTTCATTACGCCAAACTCTTTCTTACGCTTTATAATCATTGTTTTAATGACTAGATATAAAATCAGTACAACTACTAGAGCAGTAATTGTCAAAACGATTACCATCACAGCAAATACTGCATCTATATACATACTTGTTTGGCTTTCTATATTTTCATCAATATCTAATGTTTCAACTATATAATCTCCGTACTGTTTTTGAACAATTTTTATAAAGTCCTTGTTCGATATTCCATCTAAATAAACATTAAGTGTAGCACCTTTATAATCTGGTTGTAATTGCTGAATGCCATCTATCGTTATTGCGGCTATATATCCTAAATTACCAATTGATTGACTAAGACCAGTTATTAAATATTTTTCTGTTGCCGCCCCATATTCTACGTCAACCGTATCGCCAATTCCTTTATTGATTTGACTTGCTACTACCCATGAGATCGATATTTCATTTTCATATTTTGGCTGGCGACCCTCGTAAACAACATTATTTTCCAACTGATTATAATGATTCGTAACAGTCGTATATACGCTTTGATCATCAATATTTGTTGGAATAAGATCGAATATATTTACCTTCCTTACTTGGTCCATTTGTTCAATGTCACTTAAAAGTTCACCTGTATCTGCATCTGGCTTAACAGATATCATCACATTCGCCGGTTCTGCGCCAAATAAGTTAACGAATGCGGTTTTGTCTGAAGCAATGTTGTAATACAGCACGACTGAAAAGACAGTAGCAAAAGTTAGTGACATAACGATTATTAAAATCATTATATTTTGCTTCACATTTGCCAACATTGACTTAATAGCAAGTAAAAAATGCAGACCGCCCCTCGCTTTTTCTAAAGGAATGTGGTTTTTTCTAAAGCTGTGTGTCTGGATACCTCCGCGAAGTGCCGCAACAGGTAGAATTTTTCGTACACGAAAGGCCGATACTAATGTGACGATTACAACACAAGCCGCCACAATGAAAATACTAATTAAATTAACCATCATATCAAAGCTCTGATTCCATATTAATCCTGATAAAGTTGAGATAATACTTCCTATCAATGGCATAAGAGAATATGACAATGCAATTCCTACCACGCTAGCACTAAGTGCAATTAAAATATACTGAAGTATAATAGATGAAAGAATTTGCCTACTTGTATAGCCAATTGATTTTAGTACTCCAATATTCTCCAGTCCATCTTCAATATTATTAGAAACACGGAACTTAATAACAATTAACGAAACAATAACGATAATGGCTGAAAAAGCTACCAATATTGTAGCGATAATATTAATGGTCAACATGCTCACATTTTTCACCATTTCAATGTCTAATCCCCAAAAATATGAGGTTGTTTCTCCTGATGCTGATTGAGGAAACTCCTTGTTAAAATCATAAAGTAACTTTGTAGATTGTGTGTAGTCTTCCATCAATGCAGATATGGTATATCCTTTTGATAAATTGTCTAATTCATCTTCTAATATTTGATAGGGAGCGGCTGGCAGCATGAATTTCATAACGCCAACGTTGGTTATACCCATCATTGTTGTTTCGAAAAATCCAGCAATACGGTAGTCATATTCCTTGTTTTGATAGTGAAAAGTAAAGTCATCACCTAACTCATAGCCACCATTTGTTTTAAAAATGTAAGGAATAAAAATATCATTAGCACTTGAAGTATTTAGCTTTTCAACTAACTTCAACTCCCCAATATTACGAGTAGCATCTGCATTAAAAATAACAGTACTACTAGTTAATTCACTATTACCAAAATTAAATTTGGCAATGTTCATGAGGATAGCCTCTTCTGTTTCTGTCTCTGTCACCCCAGAATAGTTCGTTATGAATTCTTTATAATTTGGATCATAGCTTCCATCATCCATCATGATTATTGTATGAGGATCTTTTAGTTGTTCGACTTTCTGATCAAAAAATGGATTTAGTTGAGTAATGACCATTAAGCCAATATTAAGAAGTAGCGCAGCAACTAAAATGAATATAAATAAAGACACGGTAGCAGATTTACTTTTTCTAATATTCGCCATAGCTAGGTTCATGATTTTCACCTTACCACCCCATTTCTACTAGGAAATGTTGGAGCTTTTCATGCCGTTCAAGATTCATTTGTTCACTGTATGCACCTAACTGTAAATCACCACATATGACACCATCTCGTAAAAATAAAATTCGATTGCCGCGCAATGCTGTTTTTATGTCATGAGTGACCATGACAATACTTTGCCCGCTTTGGTTTACATTTGTTAAAACATCTAACACACTTTCACTAGAAGCAGAGTTTAGTGCACCCGTTGGTTCATCAGCAAAAAGGATCCTCGGACTGTTAATCAATGCACGAACAATCCCCACTCGTTGAGCCTCACCACCAGAAAGCTGTGTCGGAAATTTAGACCATGCATTTTCATTGATTCCTACTTGTAATAATAATTCTTTCGCTTTTTGTACGAGTTCACGCTTATTTTTATTTACTAAAAGACCACTAGCCAGAACATTATCGAGTACGCTCATATTGTCTAGTAAGTATATTTGTTGAAACACAAAGCCACAATTGTTTCTTCTAAATATCGCCAACTGATCGTTGTTTAATTTTGCTATACTTTTTCCAGCAAAATCGATTTCACCTAATGTTGGTTTATCCATCCCACTCATTGCGTAAAGTAACGTAGATTTCCCAGATCCTGAGCTACCCATTATGATTGTAAAATCCCCTTCAACTAAACTTATATCTAAATTTTTCAAAACATGCTGTTGAATTCCACCGCTAGAAAAAGTTTTACACAGTTTTTCCGTTTTAATAATTATCTTTGTCATAATTAAATTTGCCACTCTTCCCTTATTATTTTTTTCGACCCAAAGAAAAAAGACCGTAATGAAGATTACAGTCTTATCATACAAAATGAATTCTTATTAAATCTTTATGCAATTCTTAATTAATCCTTAATTATCCAACAAGCTTTATTTTCAATAGCGCGGTAAAACCGTCATCTCGATTAAAACAATAAATTTGGCCGTGCATATTTTCCATGAAGTACTTCGATATATAGAGACCAAGTCCAGAACCATTCTTACCCTCGACATTTTTACCTCGGTAATATTTATTGAACAGTAAAGGCAATTCTTCTTCGCTAATTCCCGGTCCAAAATCTTGAATATGTAGTTCAAGATAATCCTGAATAATTTTAGACTTAATCGAGATTCTTGTTCCTGCATACTTATATGAATTACTAATAATATTATCAATTACCTGCTGCAAACGTATGGGATCGGTTAAAATTATACAAGGTGGAATTGGATCATAAACGATTTGATGATAGTAATTGACATTTTCAATCATTTCAACAAGTACTTCACTCGATTCCTCAGATACTGTTAAATTTAACTGTTGTAGTTCTTCTAAAGTAGCGTGAAACATATCCGTAACAAGTAAGTTAACTTGCTCTGCTTTTGAATTGATTGTATTAACGTGCTTAATCATCTTTTCATCTTTTATTTGTATAAGCATTAATTCACTCAAAGCTTTTATCGAAGCAATAGGTGTCTTAATATCATGACTAATAGTGGCTACAAGCTCTTTCTTACTACGGTTGGATTCATACTCTCTTTGACGAGCAGCATAAAGTTCTTCACGTAATAAATCAAAACTTTCCGTGAATGCGCCAAAGTAATTGTTCTTATCCATACTTAAAGGAATATCTAGATTACCTCTAGCAACATTCGCCGCGAAATGTTGAAGCTGCTGAAAAGGTTTCAATAACGTTCTATAAATATAGAAAAAATAAATAATACTAACAATCATTACGAGGCCAACTATTAAAATGAAGGATGTAACCAGTTCCTTTTTCATTGTTTGCACCATTTCTTTATCGTTAGCATGGATAATAATCTTCCCTACAACCGCATCATTTTGCATCACATCTACAATCGAATCTCTATTTTGGATAGCATCGTATATATTATTAAACTGAGTACCAGGTGTTTGATATATTACGTTTTCTAAATTATCTATAATAGTAAGTGGTTGTTTAAAGTCGCTGTCGTCAATTGTTATTTTATTAATGTTTCCCCAATTTTTTTCGACGATTTTAACTACTTCATTAATGGCTACAAGATTCACTTCTGAAATATTTTTATTGTTAACCATGATGATTGGGAAAGTAATTCCTGTAGCAAAGATAACCAAAAACATGACAATTAGAAGTTTTATTCGCATTGCTGGATATCCTCTAATACATATCCTGTTCCCCATACCGTTTTTATAAATTGCGGGGCCTTTGGATTCTCTTCAATTTTCTCGCGTAAATGTCGAATATGTACGTTTAGAGTTCCATCCCCTACAAAGGAATCTTCCCATACCTCTCGAAACAGTTCGTCTTTTGTGATGATACGATTTTTATTTTTTGCCAAGTACGAGAGAAGTTTATATTCCATCGTTTTTAGTTGAATATCAATACCCTTTACTCGAACACGATGAAGTTGTGTATCAATTTGGATCTGTCCAAACTCTAAAACTTCTTGCTGGTTGCTAGAACCACTGCCATATCTTTTGAGTACTGCTTTTACTTTTGCAAGTAAAACACTTAGTGTATATGGCTTTTGAATGTAATCGTCCCCACCTATGTTAAGCGCAATTAGAACATCGTCATCACTAGAGCGAGCACTTATAAATAAAATCGGAACCTGCGTTGTTATACGCAATTTTTTACATAAATCAAACCCCGATTCATTACCGAGGTTGATATCTAGAAGAATCAATGATGGTTCATGTTCTTCCAAAAAACGCTTGCACTCCTCTGCACTAACCACAAATGCAGTTTTAACTTCGAACATATTAAAATATTCACAAGTTGTTTCAGCTAAAGCGATCTCATCATCAACAATTAAACAATCAAATTTCATCATATATCTCCCAAAAAAAGACTTTCCTACTTGTTTATAGGATATCTAAAGTATACATTAAATTCGATAAGCAAGTGTAAATTATCAGATTTATATATTTTATAAAGAAGTGATTTATAAATTTTGTCTATTAACTATTGTATTTGCATTTGATATACTTCCCCATACAAGAAACTGCTTTCACTACAAAATAAATCAAAATATTCATAACTCTGAAACACACTTGAAATTTCGCTTATATTTCAATTCACAATATAAAAAAAACCCTTGAAATTGCCGTCAATAATCCATTTTCAAGGGTTTCGATTATTTTTTAACTCTAGCAGTTCGACTGACTCACAATGTGCAGAGTGTATGTGGCAACACACGGGTGCTAGTGTGTTTATAGAAAATGTTTGGTCACCAAGAACCAAGCATTCTATTATTTATTTTCCAAATAACACCTTTCGACTAAACCCTCCGCTCGCACGAGGAAGGCTTACTCAAATTGAACAAACATTAATGAAACAATTTCAAAGTAATATGTGATACACATTTTACGCTTTTTATGTTTGTTAAGAATACCCCTGAATTTGTTGTTAGAATGACAAAGAAGCTTCCCACAAGTTTGCACAACTCATGAGAAGCCTCGATTAAAATCCTCTATGTTAGCAAAATGTTAGCTTGCCTATTGCACACTAACACTTAGCATATGCTCTTTCCAATTACCGTGCGGAAGATAAATTGCGCTGTTGTCAAAAAGCTGATCTTTATCTTTGTTATAAAAATATACAAAGCATTTTTCTTTTTGGTTCGTCTGAAGATTTTCAACCTCAAAAATTACTTTATGGTATTCATTTTCAGGATTTTTTTCTCCGACGAATCCTTCCATTTTGTCTATCGCATTCATTGTATCTTCATAATGCTCTTCACTTAGCACCAGGATTTCCCCAAATACAGTATCTTCACCGAAGGCTAGGGCCGGGTATCCTTTGTATGGTAGATGATATAATTTCATATTTTCAAGTTTGGCATCCTTTTTCTCGATGACCTTTCCATCCAAATACTTATTATAATTAAAGAAACCTTCTCTTAAACTTCCATAAACAAAGAGATTGATCCTTTTCATCAGCAGATCTCTCCTCCTACTGCTTTAATATCCTTGTCATTGAGAGTGCAGGCTTCAATCGCAAGCTCCAAGCCTTTTACAATATCATTCAACGACATGAACGGCATGTTTTTCTTATCCATAACCTGCGAAGTCATATAAGGAATGTGGATAAATCCGCCTTTGATATGAGGGTATTTTTTATCAATCATGTATAGAATGCCGTACATAACATGATTGCATACAAATGTTCCAGCTGTATAAGATACTGTCGCTGGTATGTTATGGTCATTCATATGCTTAACCATCGCTTTTACTGGCAGATTCGAGAAATAGGCAGGCTGCCCATCTGCTTGTATCACTGTATCTAATGGCTGATTGCCTTCATTGTCCTTGATTCTGTAATCATCAAGATTAATAGCAACTCTTTCAGGAGTAATATCAAATCTTCCTCCTGCTTGACCTACCGAGATGACAATATCCGGATTATGCTTTTCAATTGCATCCTCAATAGCTTGAACGGATTTTGTTTGAACTGTAGGAATAATAATTTTAATCACTTCAGCTCCGTTTATCTGATCGCTAACCATTTTAACTGCTTCTTCTGCCGGATTGACCGGCTCTCCGCCAAATGCATCAAATCCTGTTAATAGTACTTTCATAGCTCGTTCTCCTATTGAAAAAATTTTCTTATATCCTCTATACGAATAAAAACACCTAGAAATATTCAAATAATCTTATTAAGATTCATCGCCATAACGAAAAGTTGATTTCCGTTCCGGCTGGGCGCTTTCCGGGGGGCGTCCGATGAGCCGCTAATCCCCCAGGAGTCGCCCAGCCTCCACTCCAATCAACTAGCATTCTAAAACCCTAAAACATACATCAAGATGATATGAACAACTAACAATGTTAACGCTATAGGAGCTTGTGCTTTAATGACTGCGTTTTTATCTTTCATTTCAAGCAATACCGCCGGAAGCATATTAAAGTTTGCCGCCATTGGTGTTAATAATGTTCCGCAGTATCCGGCTATTAGAGCAAGCGTTCCACAGATCAAAGGATCTCCGCCAATGTTGAATACGAACGGTACACCAATACCAACCGTGATTACAGCGAATGCCGCAAATGCATTACCCATGATAATTGTAAATAATGCCATACCGACACAATAAGTGATTACCCCAATCAATGCGTTACCTGTCGGGATTACGTTGGAAATAATAGCAGCAATTTTGTCGCCTACTCCCGCAGTTGTAAATAACACACCTAAAGAAGCTAATAATTGTGGAAGAATAGCAAATGCCCCAATTGATTGGAATGATCTGTTTGAATCCGCCATTAGCTCTTTCGGGGTTGCTTTAGTGATGATGAACGTCAGCGCTAGAGCACACAGTGCTGAAATACCGATAGCAACCGTTCCCGGGAAGTCCGTGAAAGTTGCTACAAGCATCGCGATGATTGCGATAGAAAGAGATGGGACGAATATTTTCAATCCTAATTTTTCTGCTTTAATATTGGCAAATGTCTCATTTAATTGCTTTAACGTTCCAACATTGATTTGCTTTGTCGCTGATAAAACTGCAATCACAACGACTAACGCACCAACAATTGTACTTGGAATATAATTTCCTAGAATAAAAATAACAGCAAGAATCCCCCAGAATAAAGCTGTACCGATTCTTGTTTTATGGTTCTTATCTTTGATTGTGTATACCATTGTAATCCCCATGAATAGACCGATGATGATATAAAATATTTCTAATAAAAAATTAGAGAGTTGTGTCATGTCCATTATTGATCACCTCTAATTTGTTCTTTTTCTTTAGTAGCATATTTTTGCTTAAGCTTTCTATCAAATAATATATTTTGAATGACCCACAGCACCAATGAAATGACTGCTACTGGAATTGCCACTTTGACAATTTGCAGTGTATCAACCGGCATACCAAGTCCTTCTAATGTAGAAGCAATTAAAAGTACACCTGAATTTGCCATGAATACATTTTGTGCAAAGAAGTTACCAATATTATCAGAAGCAGCAGCGTACGCTCTGATTTTTTCCATATCTTTTTCTTCTACTTTTTCTCCATATTGAACAATTGCTGCGCCTTCAGCCATTGGGCTAACAAGAGGTCGAACGAATTGCGGATGTCCGCCTAGCGTTACCCCCATACCAATCGTTACTTTTCGTATAAAAGTATAGCCGCTCAATAGTTTACCAACTGATAAGTTAGTCGCTTTCTTAATGAGCATAACCGCTTTAGCCTTCAATCCATATCTTTCAGACAAACCGATAACAGGAAGTGTGATTAAAAATAAACATGTTACACGATTTGATACAAAGGCTGCCCCCAGTGTATCCAATATTTCAACAGGATTCATCTTTGCTACTAATCCAGTAGAGATACCGGCTACAACTACTACTGCTATAGTATCTAGCTTTAAGGCAAAGCCTATTATGATAATTAAAATCCCTATTAATTCCATAAATTACTCCCCTACTCTACGAATAAATAACTATTTCGATATATTTTTATTCATATTATATAGTCAAACCTTTCAAATTGTAAATAACTTAGAGATAGCAGTTTTTAGCATTTAAGTGACTCAAAGGAGGAAAAACAGTTAATTTCTATCGTATATAAAAAACGCGCAGATGCCTTATCTTCTCTTTTATCAATAACTATATCCATCATTAAGGCATACACATACTTCACTGCTTGCCGAAGCTGGTGTTTCACTCGAACAAATTATGGACAGACTCAGACATTCCGATGATCAAATCACATAAAATGTCTATCTACAAGTTACCCAAGAAATGCAAAAAGAAGCTTCCCACAAGTTTGCTCAACTCAGGAGAAGCCTCGATTAAAATCCTCTATGTTAACAAAGTGTTAACATCACACTTTCACCTTACATAAAACCCAGTCATATCAGGGGTTCAAGCGGCTTATTACATCATGCCGCCCGTAAGGTGAAAGTGAGTAATATCTTTAACCATGTGTTCCAAAAGTGCGGTAAATCAATGTTTTTGATAATCCAAGGTGTAACATCTTTAACGAGAATTTACCGTTTTTCATTTGATTGCGTTAGCAAAATGTTAGCAATTAGTCATATACATCTCATATGTTGGATGGGGATGGCAGACCTATGAATGGAAAAATGAGTGTCTAGGGTCGAAATCACATTCCAAAATATATACTCTATCCATAATATCATCTTCCTATTAAAAACTTTTTATATTTATTATTTAGCTGTGTTATCCCGTTTGGTATTTTGTACTTCTTGTTCAATTAGATTTAATATGCACCTTTCAATTTCTTCCCTAGAATATGCCGAATAATAATGAAGATTACGCGCACGATTGGGGACTATACGAGTACCATCGATACAAATTATCCAAATTTTCATTTTACCTTCTTTGTGACGGTCTATATTAAACACTTGGAAATCATTCAAGTTTCCTTTACCATCTTTTCTCTTTCGTATAAAGTTACGGTGATTTTAAAATAAATTCGATGTTTATAAAAAAAATTCTATATTTAGCCCCTTTGGATTTTTTTCTAAAGGGGTATTTTTATAGTGAAAAGAAGATTTGAACTGAAAGGTGGATTAAGAAACTGTTGAGATACTAAGCTAAAGTAACAAAGTTTAACTGTTTACAAAAAGTTACACCGTTGTATTCCCTTTCGTTTATTTTAAGTAAGCTTCTATCAACATTTTATAAAAGCTTACTCTCCACAAGATTATCTCTCCCCTTTTTATTCACGCTTTTTCAAAATAAGTGGTTCACTTGACTGAATTATGTTCAGTCATTTATGATTGAACATGATTCAGTCAAGATGAATAATACATTAAGGAGATGGATTATGAAGAGAATATCAAAAGAACCTGATATAAGGCGCCAAGAGTTAATGGATATTGGCTTTGAACTTTATATGAAAAATGGCATGGGGGGATTTGGCATAAAGGATGTCGTTAATCATGCGGGCGTAGCAACAGGATTATTTTATTATTACTTTAAATCTAAAGAAGAGTTTGTTGATGAGACTTTGAATAATTTCATTTTGAAAAATATGGAGGAAATCCAACAAATACTTACTTCAAATGAAATGTCCGTTATGCAAAAGATGAATGATTCTCTAGAGATATTTTGGACATTTGCTGAAAAACTAGCACCATATAAAAATGTGAGCTCATTTCAGACAGAACAACATTTTCAGCTTGAGCAGAAATTATTCGTACAAATGCAACCACTATTACAAAAAGTAATTGAAGAAGGGGTAAGTACGGGGATTTTCCAAACCGATAACTCAATTTTAGCCTCGGGATTTATTTTATACGGTATTAGCAGCATAGCCCATTCGGAGAAGATAGAGTTGAATCATGATACTAAGCAAGAGTTGGATAATTTGGTTTTAACCACACTAAAATACGATCAAAAAAGAAGACATCTAAAATAACGCTGTGAAGGTCTTATTTTTAGGTATGCTTTAAATAGATATCTTGGCTATATTCAATAAATTGACTAACAATAAGATTCCAAAACGATTGTTGGGACACAGCTGATTAAGATTAAAGGAGGATTAATATGAAAATTTATATTGACGGAAACGATATTTCAAAGGAAGAACTTACAAAATGGAAAAGAGAGCGTATTAAAAAAGTTTTAAGTACATTAGGACATAGAGAGCCTGAATTAAATGATACAGACACAATGATAAAAAAATTAACTGAACTAAAGATGATATACTCCTACAAGGAAATGCACGATAAATTGAAATCTAAACTTAGATTGAGTGGAATGATTATGAGTGTTTGTGCTGCTTTATCTGGGGATAGACGAAAATTTTCCAAAACAGATCTCTATTTAGAAGGCATTACGGCAGAAGAAGCTATAAAGGGAATTGATAGTTTTATGCTAAAGCAATCGCACGAAAATGATCAAGTGAATTTATCAGCTTGCCCTGATCATTATGTACTAAGACCTTTAGGAGAGAACGAACTGGAGGTCATTGAAACTACTGGTAATTCACCGTTTCCTGTTCAATTTTTTATTGTCTTTGATGACGAAACAGGATTAAAAACACCTAGAGACAGCTCTTATCAGTATCAATCAGTAGGTGTTGCACGTATGAAAGACGGTACTGTTATTGGTGGAGTTCGACACCAATTCAAAAATACTGACAAAGGCGTTGAAGTAAGAACTAGTGTTGAATTTCCAGCACTTTGTCCTACTAGCCTTGTTAAAGCGCATCAAATGCATTTAGCATGTGAGTTTTCTTATTGGCTACAATGGATAAAGGATCAAAAAAATAAAAACTGCTGAACCTCCTTAAAGTAGAGAAAGCATACAGTTTTGAAAAATGATCCAATATGAACTTTCGTGCCAAAATTTTATTCAACAAGATTTGAGATGAATTCCTATGTTTTCAATACTGCTAGCTATAAGCTTTGGAGCCGTTTTTGCTATGCAAACAGCTATTAATGCTCAATTACGAAAATTCGTAATTTCTCCTTTTCTAGCTTCAATGCTATCATTCGCTGTGGGTGTAATCTTCTTAGCGATCACAATATTAGTTAGTGGTTTACCATTAGGTATTCCATTAGAGTTATTCTCGAGCCAACCTATTTATATTTGGCTTGGGGGGATTTGTGGTGCAATTGCTTTAACCACCAACATACTTCTGTTTCCTAAATTAGGAAGTGTACAAACATCTATTATACCAATCTTGGGAATGACTTTGATGAGTATGTTAATAGATAATTTCGGTTGGTTTAACTCCATACCATATTCTTTCGGCTTGAACCGATTCATTGGGGTATTACTAGTCATAATAGGCGTTTTTTTTGCTGTGGCTATACCGAGTATGAAAACTAACCAATATCCTTCCGAAGCTGCTAAGAAAAACATGTTAAATCAATGGATTTGGCGTTTAGTAGGCATAATAGCAGGAATGTTACTGGCTATACAAATTGCTATCAATGGTCAGTTAGGGAAAGTTCTGAATTCTTCTTCCCACTCAGCCTTTGTATCATTTTTTGTAGGTACTATCACGTTAATTATAGTTGTTGGGGTAATGGATCGTTCTTACGCAAAAATTAAAGAACCTATTAAGCAGTCGGCTCCTTGGTGGATATGGATTGGAGGTATATTAGGTGGGGCTTATGTTCTAACAAATGTATATCTCGTTGATCAAATCGGAAATGGACAAACTGTAGTCCTTGCTTTATTTGGTCAAATCACAGGTAGCCTGATGGTAGAGAAATTCGGTTTGTTTAACTCTTTTAAAAAACAAATTAAACCAATACAAATGTTTGGTTTAATTGTTATGATAGTTGGTGTCTTTTTAATCCAGATATTTTAAATAACATTATTAATTCGTTCTTTTGGGGGATTCACCATTTCTTCCACTAAGTAAATCCTTATTCGGATTGTCTGCTTCAACGAGTAAGTGAAATTCAAGTTTATTCCGCATTCCTTCATGGTTTAGACCTTCCCATTCAATCTAAATGTGAATGGTACTATGACCTCTGCTGACTTCTGATGGTTCAACTACTTATCACTCAGTAGCTTACATCAACAATTATTTGGATACAGACGAATTTTAAAAAAGATTAATCATTTGAGTGTGTTGTGCTGAATTACATTTGCGGGGCTTCCATACCAAACTGTGCCCATTCCTCTTTTGACGGACCATAAATACCTGGAACAGTTAATCCTGCCTGTCGCATAAGAACAGTCATTTGTCCTCGATGGTGTGTTTGATGTTGAATCAAAAACAATAATAGTGAACCATTTGGCATTTGTTGACCTATAAATTCAATACATTCTTTCATTGTAAAGTCAGTCCATTGGGTTTTTAATGCCTGTACAAATGCATTGCTAGCTTGCTGATAGCTGTCTGCAATAAATTGAGCCGAAGTAGGAACGGGAAAATCTTTAGATGGGGCTTCGAACGTTAGATTTGTATTTGAAGTAATAATATGAATAGCAGTAACGGTATGCCAAGCAATACGTCCTAAGGTCCAATTTTGTGAAGTTATTTCCTGTTTAAGAGATTCATCAGTTAGATTATTTAGTAGTTTCTGTGTAGCACCGGCTTCGTACTCCCAAGATTTCAAGAAATGGTCTAAGGTTTGAAACATAAAAATCCTTTCCTCCTAAAAAAATGTAGTTTTCTTTCTATGCATCTTAATTCAATTATATTCCCCCCTTGAGGGTAATATGTTTATCTTTTTACAAAGGGTACATCTTTATAATTCGTGAATAGTAATTAAGGAAACTGAAAAACTATTGATATTAGGACTTCACCACTTACTACGAATGTTCGTTTAAATCATACACAAAAAAGGCAGATGCCCTCATCTAAGCTGACATCACCTTTTTATCATTTATTATTCACCATTCCTCGGACAAGCATATCTCTAAATTCATGCACTTGATCGGCTTTTATCGCTATTTTTTTATATTGTTTTTTAATACCCATCATAAAAGTAACATCAATAGGTTCCTTCATATTCAATATAAACTGTGGATGCGCCTCACCAAAATCACGTGCCACAAAATCAATCGTGTCCTTTGATAATTTAGCCTCTAATAGCTCTTTGTCTTCGATTACTTCCTCAATATCCGCAAATCGAATTTCCACTCTCTTCATTAAACCAAGTGATAAATAAAACTTATCATTAGATACATGAACCGGATTTAAACGAATTGCCTGCATGTCTGCCACAAAGAACACTACAGAATATACATTGAATATCAGTAAAATAATTGAAAGCACCATTGATTTTTCATGAAGCCACCAGTGGATACCTATTGTCTCAATAACAATTGCATGAATAATCATAATCTGAAATGCGATATAACTAGAATTTTTATGCAAGGTAAGACCAGGTTTTGCTTTTCTCTTCCAACTCGCGAATGCATAATAAAACATGTGAAATTCTGCACAGATTATTTGAATGATTGGATGCTTTGGTGCGTGTTGTTCAACAGATTTTGCAAATGAAAACAAGTCAGGCAATGCACTCGCCCGTACATCTGCTAAAATCTTTGGCATGTAACGTACAAGTGTCACTACGAGTAATACTTCAAATAGGACAAGTGCGCCTTCGACTGCAAAACCACCCCACGTCACAGCAACAAAAGGTTCTAAATACTCGATTGGGATAATAAAACGCGCAGCAATACAGCCAGCAGCAGCTAATACAATTGCTTGCTTTACAGAAAATTTCTTTTTATACAGCATAAATAATACGGGCATTACGACGACAAAATCAATCAATGACCCTACCACAACACCTTGTGATTCACCTTTTAAAATGGATAATCCTAAGCTAGTATTGTAAAGCATGTAATTACCTGCTAATACTAATAGTAAAAAAGCTAACCATACGTTTTGCTTTTTCTTTAATGTAACCATTCCCATCTCTCCTCACTACCCCTATTGTTTCTTACTCTTCATCTAATGCACTCTCTTTCAACACAATTCCACTTAACTTCTCAACTATAAATTTCAATTGCTCTAATTCACCCATTTCCAACTTTGAATAATATTTCGAAACGATAAAACGTCTTATTTCTTCCTCTTTTTCGAAATACTTGACCCCCGCTACATCTAATTGCACAAAAATTTCACGGCGATTTTCTGGGTTTATTCGTCTTGAAAGGTAGTTCTGCTCCTCAAGCTTACTAACAAGCTGACCAACAGCACTTGAAGTGATATTCAGGTACTGTGCAATCTGACCAATCGTCACATTTGAATTTTTATTGATAAAATCAAGAAGAATCATTTGCTTCGCAGATAAATCATCCGTCACTAAATGTTGATATACTTTTACAAAATGGCTATCCATCGAATAAATTGCTTCATTAATATCCTGTACAATTTGATATATTTTCTCGTCGTGTTGTTCCATTAATTCTCAAATCCTTAAAGTGTAATTAATAGTCAAGGTAACTTTACTATTAATTATACTTTATCATATTTCCTTGATTTGTCAATTGATATAAAAAAACGGTTCATCACCATAACTAGGGGTTGATTTCCGTTACGCCAGCGTGCTTTGCCGCTGACGCTTCGCTTTCGCGCAGAGCAAGAGCTTCCTGGGGGCGTCCGATAAGCCGCTTCACTCGCTACAGGGTCTTATCTGTGACGCTGATCCCCAAGGAGACACGCTGGCTCCACTCCAATCAACAAACACTTTATTTAATTTTTACCTTATATTTTGGTGAAGAACCAAAAAATGGATGCCATTTACATCCGTTTTACTTTTATTGAATACTTATAAAAACTCTTTCCGATATGCCTGTGGTGAGTACCCTGTGTATTCCTTAAACTTTTCAATATAGTAACTCACTGTACTAAAACCCGTGTCAGCAGCGATTTCCGTGATTGAGAGTTCCTTATTCCGTAGCAACTCCATGCTTTTCTGAAGTCGAAAATGGAGTAAATACTCGAACGGAGTCATACCAACCATTTTCTTAAAAAACCGACTACACTCTGCCCGACTTAAAAACACATGCGCTGCCAGTTCATCTAACAACACTTTTTCCATATAGTGTGTATGTAAATAATCAATCATCTGCTTCACTCTCTCATGTTGCACAACGTTTGAAATTGTTAATTGTTCTTCCATCAATGTAGATTGCTCCAACAAGGACTCCCATATTTGTAATAGTCCACGCCATACCTTCAGCTCAAAAAACCGCATTCGTTCCTTCAATAATTTTGCTACACCCTCTACTTCACACGCTACATCACCAGTCAATTTCACAAAAGATCGTCTCCCCTCAATTACGTACGGTAATACGTATTGAGTAGCAAAAATACTTTCTTCATGTCCAGCAATCACAGTTGGATCAACATTTATACAATAAAATATTGCTTTCTCTACCTCAAAAGGCTTAGCTTCATGTAAACGACCCGCATTCACAAATAACCCTTCCCCCACTTCCAACACAATAGACTCATGCCCTACTCGGTATAAAATACGACCGCTTTTAACGTAGACAAACTGAATTTCCTTATGCCAATGTAACGGTAAAAAATCTGTTCTATCTAACCGTAATACTGTTTCATAAAGTGCCACTGGGAATGACTTTGAACCATGTGATGTTAATTCCTGCAGGTCCTTTGCTAATTTTATATAGGTTAATGCCAATCTCATCACCTCAATATATTGATACTTTTTAAGCTAAATTCGATATTTCTTCCTGTTAAAAATTACTATAATCAGTTTATATTGATAGTTTAGGAGATGTTGCAGCATGAATCAACTAGCGCAAAAAAATAAAACCATTGGATATGTCCTTGTTATTTTAGGGGCAAGTTTTTGGGGTATTGGTGGTACGGTAGCTCAACGTCTATTTCAGGACGAAAATATCGAGGTGGGCTGGCTCGTTTCTAGTAGATTGTTAGTGGCTGGCATTCTGCTCATCGCCATCTACAAAATAACCCATCGGAAAGACTCGATTTTTGCCATTTGGCGAACAAAAAAGAATGCATTCAGACAACTATTGTTTAGCTTAGTCGGCATGCTCGCCGTGCAGTATACTTACATGGCTTCTATTTCACTAGGTAACTCGGCCGTAGCAACGATGCTACAATATTTATCACCACTTTTCATAATGGCTTACTATGCACTCACTCGGCACAGTAAGCTAACAAAACACGATGGGATAGCTGTTACGTTAACACTTATCGGAACATTTTTACTGCTGACTAATGGCTCAATTTCTACATTTTCTGTTCCTACTATGGCAATTATCTGGGGTATCTTATCGGGGCTTTCCGCAGCATTTTACACATTATATGCTGTGCCTCTCCTTCAGCAGTTCCACTCACTTCTCGTCGTAGGTTGGGCTATGCTCATTGGAGGCTGTATCATGAGCATTTTCCATCAACCGTGGCAAATTAATGCATCGAGTTGGACATTTGAAACCACTGGCTACTTCATCTTTATCGTGATTTTTGGCACAATGTTGGCCTTTTGGTTTTACATTGAAAGTTTACAATATTTATCGCCAAAAGAAACAAGTTTACTTGGTAGCTTAGAACCACTCGCAGCAGTTGTGACTAGTGTCTTGTGGTTACATATTGATTTTGAATTTTTCCAATTTATTGGTACACTTTTGATTTTATGTATGATCATATATCTTACTACCTTTCAAAAAAAGACCTAAATCATGTAAAAAAGTGATACAAGTCCTTATAGAGAACTTTCCAATCAGATAATTCTAATAACTAGCGGTCGTTAATACCTATTTGTATTTTTCAAAACTATGAAATTATACACAAAATTAATATATTTCATGTAGCGTTTTCTCTACATGGACCTTATACTGTAAATATTATTTACCACTAAGGGGGAGTTTGATTGGAGAAAAAAGTGATATTTTTTGAAGTACAAGGAGGCAGTGATAAAGGGACAGATGGTTATCGTAAAGATACAATGCCAATGGTGGATGCCTTAAAAGAACGTGGTCAAGATGCTGAAGTAATTTTCTTTGATGTGACAAAAAAAGATAAAATATTCAATTATGTAAAGGAAAATGGGATTGCTTATGTTTCACGCATTAATCCTGGGAATCTTCAGCATGAAG
The DNA here is from genome assembly GCF_044761695.1 of Lysinibacillus sp. NPDC097287. Taxonomy (NCBI): domain Bacteria; kingdom Bacillati; phylum Bacillota; class Bacilli; order Caryophanales; family Bacillaceae; genus Lysinibacillus; species Lysinibacillus sp. NPDC097287. The sequence continues at coordinate 268,189 of NZ_JBIWCX010000002.1, read as the reverse complement.
CTGAGTATTTCGATATGCTACGTGACTTATGTGCAACAGGCGTGATTGGCATGCCACATCCTGATGCGATGATCGGCTATGGTTCTAAAGACGTTTTGTCGAAACTAGTGTCGACGAACCTCGTACCAGATGATACATTTGCCTATTACACAATTGAAGCATTTAAAGATCAATTTCCTAAAGCACTTGCCATTACTGAGCGTGTCTTAAAGCAAAATCGAGGTTCAACAGGTGAAGGTATTTGGCGCGTGAAATTAGTAGATCCTCTTGCTGAAGGTATTACAGAAGTGACACTTGATGCTCAGATTAAATGTACAGAAGCAAAGGACAACCACGTTGAATACTGGAAACTTGGCGAATTCATGTCATTTTGTGAACAGTACATCACAGGAGAAAACGGTATGTTAATCGATATGCGTTTCCTACCACGTATTATAGAAGGAGAAATCCGTTTATTTATGCTTCGAGATAAACCGGTTCATGTTGTACATAAAAAACCAGCTGATTCTGAGGATGCCTTCAGTGCTACACTATTCTCAGGTGCACAATATCGCTATGATTCTCCAGAAGAATGGGAAGAACTTGTACAAAATTTCTTAACACAGTTACCACAAGTGACAAGTTTACTAGGAAATTATGCCTTACCACTAATTTGGACAGCTGATTTCATGCTAGATACAGATGAAGCTGGTAAGGATTGCTATATTTTAGGGGAAATGAATTGTTCATGCGTAGGTTTTACGTCTGAACTTACACTAGCACATCAGGTAGCTGAAGAAATTTTAGCTTGCTTAGGAGAAACTGTTGCTATTACAGCTTAAAGTATAAAAAAGTGAGACAAAACGTTATGGCACTGACTGTCTATAATGAATTGGTAAGAAAACACCTTATTGTACAGCCAGTTCACGGTATTTTACCGGGGACTGACTGTTTAATTTCGTTTGATTCGGATATTGTTATAATAGTTTTAGATGATTTGATATTTTTTGTATAACATTTTCGTAATCTCAGTTTGCATCATGCACCTTTCGAGACCTTAAATGTTCCTGTACTATGAGCAATTAAATTCTTCTCTTCATCAAATAACTTCCCCTCAACCAACACGGTGTTTCTCCTCTGATGAACAACAGTTGCTTCAGAATAAATCGCACATTCTATAACAGGTTTTAAAAATTGAATATTCAGTTGTATCGTCATGACTTCACTAAAACCTAATGTTTTCCCCACCAATCCCATCACCGTGTCTAAAACGGTAGCATAGACACCGCCGTGTACGGAGTTATGACCATTGTTAAAAGAAGGATTAAACGGTAAATATAATTCGACATGGCCTTCTTGTAATTCTTTCATTTGCAAACCTATAAATTCCGAAAAAGGGCTCGGTTTGAAATCGGTTTTTAACTTTTCCAAAAAACTGTTCGTCATTTAATCAACCCCTTTGTAAGTTATAAAGCGTATCCGTGTTCGCAATGACCGATAACCCTTCACCTTCAATCAAACCATAAATTTCAAAGCGAAATACGGAACATGCGGTATACGTATAGCTCCCTAGCATCCGTTACAATCGATGCAGCTAAACCAGTTGGGAGCCTCCAGTAATATTTTCCGGTCTATACGCTTTTCAGTTTACTTTTCTCACACATTAACTATTCTTCTGTAGTAGTCTCAGCCCCTAATACTTCTGTTTAGCACCTAGTAACAAACCTATTATATTTTGGATTTTTTCATTAATACTGTAGGTTCTCCACGATTGTTGCAATTCCTTAACCTCCGCCAACGGAAAAAGTAACAAGTACATACTTTGAACCTCTACGAGCCATTTCATCATGTAATTTTGTCATTAGTATCGCACCTGTAGCACCTTTTGGATGACCAAATCAACATCACATCCTTTATTGACAGCAATCCCCAAAAGTTATTTAAAATTGCATTCTCTAACTCATTTTTCAAGTCTAACTCCACATTACCGTGAAATAAAGAACACTACTATATCAATCTTATACAATAATCTTCTGTTTTGTTGTATATTACTCACTAAGTATATTAAATTTCCAAAAAAACATCAGGACGACTGATTATTCAATTGAAATAAAGATTTCTATCATTAATTCTTTGATATGTCTTTCTTTATAAGACGCCTTCACTATTTCATCCGTAAATTACTTACTACAACCTATATACATCTACATATTTCGTTTCACCAAAAGAGCGTAAGAACCAATTTGTTTTTGCACAAACAATTGATAAACAATAAAGTAAGAAGATCATTCATCAAATAGATATATTGATGAATGATCTTCATTAGAAAAGCACTTATTTTTCACTCGTTAGTTTGTAGAGAATACGTTTAAATTCACTTAATTCCTCCGCTGTTACCCTACTACTAATTTCATCATCGAATTTTTTAAAAACCGTCAGTGCTTCGTCGAATGTTTTTTCCCCTTGTGCAGTTAAATACAATTTTAAAGCTCGACGATTATTCGGATCACGAATACGCTCTATAAACCCCTTTTTCTCCAAATTATCAGCCATCCTTGCTATATTGGCCTTATCTTTTTTCAACTTTTCTCCTATTTCATATTGAGTAAGCCCATTCTCTCGTCTTAAAATAGCTAAAACGAGACTCTGTTCAGGAGCCAAATTATACGGAGCAAATTGTTTTTTGACAGCACTTTGAAGAACTGTACTCGAATGATTGATGAGATAGCTAATGTATTTTTCGGTTGGTTTCAAATGATCACCCACATCAGTTTTTTGAATTATTTGAATTAACACACTAGACAGATAATAATAGCTAGAATATAATTATCTCATACTTATTGAATAGATGGAAAACAAAGTGTTTATAATCCCCCATCTAATAGTTGTCACACTAACTATTGATACACAAACTATTGATACACAAACTACTTTTAGTTTACCTTGATCCACAAAATAGTGTAAAGACAGACGATCTATGTTCACAATGAATAAACCGATTTCCATCGTTTTCAGCAGTATGTTCACAAGCTAAGATTACTATTAATTACGAGGAGGAAATTTGATGATCGTAAAAGCAGCTGTAGTAAATGCCCCAGGAGATGAATACCAACTAAGCAATTTAAAACTAGCGGAAATGCAGCCTGATGAGGTATTCGTAAAAATGGTCGCATCAGGTATGTGTATGTCTGATGAGACAATTAGAAAAGGCGGTACATCCGTTGCTTTTCCTGTAGTACTCGGTCATGAAGGTACTGGCATCGTTGAAAAAGTTGGAAATGCCGTAAAAGCGTTTAAAGTAGGAGATCAAGTTGTTATGTCTTATGCATATTGTGGGAATTGCCCAAGCTGCCAAACGGGGCATCCATCTATCTGTGATGATTGGATGAAGTTGAATTTCCTTGGTGTACGAGATGATGGTAGCTATACATTCCAAAAAGAAGACAATACGCCCGTAGGGAATCTTTATGGCCATTCTTCCTTTACGACACACACATTAGTACATGAAAGTAACTTAACAAAAGTTGATCCAGATGTTGACCTGCGTCTTATTGGTCCATTAGGTTGCGGCTTCTTAACAGGTAGCGGTACAGTGATTAATGGCTTAAAACCTGAAGTCGGCTCTTCTATTGCGATTTTTGGTACAGGAGCAGTAGGTTTAGCTGCTATAATGGCCGCTAAAATCGAAGGTTGTTCAACAATCATTGCTGTAGATATTCATGTCAATCGACTAGAACTCGCTAAAAAACTTGGTGCAACACATACAATCAACAGTCAATCGGAAAATCCCGCTGAAAAAATAGCTGAAATTACAGATGGCAAAGGCGCCAATTACTCAGTCGATACTACAGGAATAGCTCCTATCATTAAAACTGCTTTAGCCGTTTTAGCAAAAGGCGGCGTCATTGCGCCAGTAGCTGTATCAAGAAATACTACTGAATTCAATATCACATCAGAGTTAATGATGGGTAGCAAAAGCATGATTGGTGTAGTGATGGGCGATGGCGTTCCACAACTCTCCATACCGCAATTAGTGAAATTCCATAAAGAAGGACGCTTCCCATTCGATCAGCTAGTCAAATTTTATAAGTTCGATGACATCAATCGAGCTGCTCAAGATTCAGCAAATGGTTCTGTCATTAAACCAATCCTTATTATGGATGAATCATATACAGCTCCAAGTAACTAGCAAAAAAAGCGAATGTCGCCCGCTTTGATGCCATATGAACAGTTCTAGAAAGGGGGCCCTCCATTAAAGCCATTCTTACCTTAGAGGTCTCCCTTCCTAGACTTTTCGCCTTTATCATTTGTGTAGATTGTTTATTTCCCACAATCTTCTTAATCGAATCCTCCACAACCTTCGCTGAATTATCGTCCTCACTCACTTATTACAGGTTCCAAACCTTCGTAACCAATTTTATCCCCTTCATTTTTTAATGAAATTCAGTAAAATAGTTACTAGGAATGCGTACAAATACTATTTCCAATACTTTTATTGTCTCTACACCAAAACATGTACTTGCACTCTGTTACCAATCAAGAAGTACCTTATTGCATTCTACTAAAATCCATTGTTTATCTTCATTCATATAGTAGTGTCAAATAATATCGCCGTCCACACTGACAAAAACAACCGAAAAACACCTAAAAAAGAACAAAAACAACTCAAAATAGAGTCATTTCCGCTCCTCTGATTACATCTCAAAATAAAATAGACAGGACAATATACCTGTATTTTTTCTAATGAAACAGGCTATAAAATGCTGAATTCCATTGAAAAAAGATTCATCTTTGATTACTTTTTCCTTATGCACGGATGATTTGAACACATCAGGCTCTTCAATTGTTGTTCCAACAACATAATTGATTTATCATCTACTTCCGCCAATGCTTCCTTGTATTTTGAATTAACAGCAAGGAACATAGATCTGTGTCTTAATGAAAGAAGTGTAAATAAAGCTCCAAAAGAAATCTTTTTGAAATACTATTAAAAGCTTGTATAACATGGCTTCAAAGCATTTCTATACGAAACGTCGCCTTAGCCACCTTTTTAAGAATCAGGGCAGTTAAAACCAAATTTAATCAGCAAATGTTCATTGTTGATCTTACCGCTAGCCATATTTTCTCTTCAAAAATTAATCGAGTTCATTTTCGTTTTACATAGGAAATTCACTTATTGATTTAAACAACCTCGAATTTATTCAAACTGTCGATTTCGATATACGACATATTTTTAAACAAGTGCCAGTCTAGGTCCTTAATCTCTTTTCGTCACTTATTTATATTTAAGTCGTATATCAATTTTGACAAATGGGTTTTTTCATTAGAAAAATTTTCTGTTCAGTATTCGTACGTGAATAACAAATACGTCCTCATGATTTGAACCCTCTCAGAATTCATGCGAATGTTTTTCCAGAACAGATTTTGATGTAGAGCTCTTTTATTGAAATAAAATAATTACCTCTAATCCATCTGCTAAAAGGACATATAGCGGCTGGATATTTTTAACGAATAGAACCGGCTACTCCTGCAACACGATAAAAGATGCCAACAGAGCTCCCTTCGTCTTTATTAACATAGACAAGATCCTACAAATCATTATTCCAAAATCTCATTTACAATTTTAGCTTTACTTTCCTTTTTTCCATACACAATGTAATAAAGAAGAGCAGTCATTAAAACCAACACGCCCAGTATTGCATACAAATTATCAAAGCCAAATTGTAGGACAATAAAGCCAAGTAGATAAGGGCCGAACCCCAGTCCAGCATCTAAAGCGATACAAAAAGTCGATGTTGCCAACCCGAAGCAGTGAGGAGGTGTCAATTTCACCGCTATTGCTTGTGTACATGACTGCATATTCCCGAAGCCAAGACCAATAAGGACACCCGCAAATAATAAGGTGAACCCATTATTCGCTATGCTTAACAATAACATGCCCACCCCAAAGCTAATAAAAGCTGGATACATGATGAAATTCGCACCTTTTCTGTCCATTAAACGGCCAGTAAATGGTCGTGACACTAAAATAGCTACCGCATACACTACGAAAAAGAAGCTAGCTGCTTCAATCAAACCAATTTCAATCGCATAAAAACTAATAAAGGAAAGGACACCGGAATAACAAAAACCAGTTATAATTACAACAATTGCGATCGGTAATTCTTTTTTTCAATATAGTCGAAAATCTTAAAGCCTCTAGTTTCTGTCGTCCTTGGCACGACTTCTAGTTTGGGTACCCATAAGAACACTGATATGAGTAAAGTTATAATTCCTAAAATCAGACAAACACTAAATATAATAGGATACGTTGTATAATTCATCATGAATAGCCCTACAAAGGGTCCAATTCCCATGGCTAAGGCGCTACTCATACTGTAGTAACCAATCCCTTCGCCTTTCCTTCTTTTCGGAATAATTTGTGCAACAATCGTTCCAGTTGCTGTACTAGCCATCCCAAGCGCTAAACCATGGATGAATCGGTTCAATAATAGAAAAGAAAGACCTAAATGGACAAAATAGAACAGGATCATCAGCACAAAAAAAATTAAACCGATAAACAAAGTACGTTTCTGACCAATCGAATCTATGAATTTACCAATAAATAACCTTCCAATTAATACCCCAATAATGAAAATTCCCGTTACAAGACCAGCTTGGCTTGGGGACGCATCATATTCTGCGACTGCATAAATAGAAATTGTTACCATTAACAAAAAAGAAGATTAATGGTAACAAGAAGTTGATAAGGGAAACAATAATAAATTCTTTTGTCCACAACCTTTTTTCTGATAGTTCCATATGTGTATCTCCCTCTTACTTCACATTTTATTTTCTCCGTTTAAACGCAAATCCCTCACTTTCCCCTTCTCTGCATAGTACTGAAAACGCACACCATGAATGTAGTTACATTCATGGTGTGCGTTAGGAATAAATTGTAGGTTCGACTCTATTTCGTTCTGTCTATTAGGCTCATAATACATTCGTTATTTCATTCTTTGCATAAGCATTTCTAACTTCCCTTTATAAGGTGCATGAGCGAATGTCTCCAGGGGATTGCTACCCACGGGGGTTTGATATAGAACTCCACGTTCATGAGAAAACTCCTTAAATCCAAAAATACCCGTGTATCTTCCAATACCACTCTCATTTACTCCACCAAAGGGAAGATTCGGTTCTAGCATATGTCGTAGGACGTCATTCACAGTGGCACCACCAGAAGAGGTTTGGGAGAGTAACGAATTAACCACACTTTGATCTTCACTGAAAATATAAAGCCCTAATGGTTTAGGTCTAGCGTTGATTTGGTTAATGACATCCTCCAAATCTGTATAAGTTAGGACAGGCAGAATAGGTCCAAAAATTTCTTCTTGCATTATTTTAGCGTCCAGAGAGACATCTGTCAGTACAGTTGGATAGAATCTTCTATCCTCGATTTCACCACCATACCGGACATTTGCCCCTTTGGAAATCGCATCCTCAAGCAATCCCTCTAATCGTTGTAAGTTACGTTCATTTACAATTTTCGATAAATCTGTTTTAGTGAGCTCGCCGTTTTCAAAGTAGCTGCGTTGGATGTATTCCCCTACTAGGCGAACAAACTCCTCCAATTGGTTTTCCTTCACATATACATGATCCGGAGCTAAACAAACTTGACCCGCATTTGTATATTTACCAGATGCGATTCTTGGAACAATTTTCTCCAGATCCACTTGCTCATCGATGATGACCGGACATTTCCCACCCAATTCTAACGTTACAGATGCCAGATGTTTTCCGGCCGCCTGCATAATTTCTCTACCAACATGGGTACTACCTGTAAAAAAGATATGGTTAAATGGTAGCTCTAGCAAAGCAGTAGCAACGTCCACTCCACCTTCAAAAACAGCAACCTCAGATTCATCAAATACTTTATTGATAATCTTCACACTAAGGCTACTAGTTGCGGGTGCCATTTCTGATGGTTTTAAAATGCAAACGTTACCTGCTCCTATAGCAGGTATTAGAGGAAGAAATAGTAGCATAAATGGATAATTCCAAGCAGAATAAATCAGGCATTGCCCTTTTGGTTCAGAAATAATTTTTGCTTGTGCCCCTTCATTACGGGAAGGGACTTCAACCGGTTCCATCCATTGCTTTAGGTTTTCAGCATAATAATCAATTTCACTAATTACACTCAACATTTCTGAAGAAGCCACTTCAAAAGCAGGCTTACCTAAATCTTGTTGGAGGGCCTCTATAATGGCAGGCGCTTGTGCAAGGATTTCCACTTTGAGTTTTTGTAGCTTTTCGATACGCTCTTCTGCACATGTTATTTTTATGACATGCTGATGCATCTTTTGCAACTGAAATACCTCTTGAAGCTTCGCTTTAACATCTACCATTCTAAATCATCCTTCCTATTTTGCTCATATACTCTTCTATTAAAACTACCTTTTGAATTACTATTAAAGAATAAGTCAAACCCATTTTTGCTAAAAAGCAGGAAAATCACACTAGAACTTTAAGTTGTTTACGCTTTTCAATCATCTTCGAAATAACTTCAAACAAATCTCCGAAAATCTCATAATTCCCTACTTTAGAGATGTTCACTTCTGGATCTTTATAAATGCCACGATTATTTTCGAGTTAGATATTCCCATCATATGATGAATAACTCTGGAAATATCTACACCGAAATATAAATCTGTGTAACTACTTTACCTGTCTGTCTAATTTGTAGGGAGTAGTCACAACAATCTTTTTTAGAAGCTCCTCGCAAAACACCATTTGCGCCTCTCAATAAATTAGCAGGTTCTTGTAATGATTGGAACCCTACAGCACTTTTCACGCCGCTTCCACCTATAATCACAACTTTTCACTTCGAACAAATCTATTCCTTCAGACACTTTACACACAACCTCTTTAAGGACTGTACGCAAATTCTTTTTCTCAACAAAAAGATCGGATACAACTCCATTTTAATTTAGACCTTGTTCAAATGGTGTAATAAGGTTGTCTCCGCCACAAGCCAGACAGCTTCCTGTCAGTCTTATGGCTGTGGCTCACCCTTGTAAGGCGTCTACGCTGTATTATTATGTTCACTATTAACATTCATCCCTTACGATACATTGTCACGACGCCTGCGCCACCAAGCCCTAAATTGTGTTGAAGTGCGATTCTTGCACCTTCTACTTGACGAGCACCTGCCTGTCCACGCAGTTGCCAAATCAATTCAGTACATTGTGCCAAACCAGTTGCACCAAGTGGATGTCCCTTTGACATTAATCCGCCTGATGGATTGACTACATATTTCCCACCATAAGTATTGTTCTTATCGTTAATAAATTTTTCAGCCTCGCCTCTGCCACAAAGTCCCAAACCTTCGTACGTAATCACCTCATTTGGTGTAAAGCAATCATGAAGTTCAACAACTTGAATATCTTCAGGTCCGATCCCCGCTTGCTCATAAACTTGTTGCGCTGCACGCCAAGTCATATCTGCACCTGCCAAATTGATTGGATTTTCGTAGCTTTCCATCGTGTCCGTTGTCATTGATTGTGCAATAATTTCTACCGCATCCGTAATGCCATGTTTACGAGCAAAATTCTCTGAGCAAACAATTGCTGCAGCTGCTCCACAAGTTGGTGGACAAGCCATATATCGAGTCATATTAGCAGCAATTATAGGTGCGTTCATGACTTCCTCAACTGTGAGGGGCTTAGTGAAAAGTGAATACGGATTTTGAATTGCATGGTTACGTGATTTCACCGCCACTTTTGCAAAAATATCTGGATTAGCCCCATATTTTTCTAGATAGTCGGTTCCTGCTGCTCCAAAAATTTTTATCGCTCTAGATCCACTTTCTTCTAGTTTTGGATTCAATTCATGTAATCGGTCAACCGCCCAAGAGAATGGCGCGGTACGATCCTCCCAATTACTTTTCAAAGCACCTGGCCGCATCTCTTCAAAACCGAAAGCTAACACACATTCTAATGCGCCCGATTCCACCGCTTGGCGCGCTAAATATAGTGCAGTAGAGCCGGAAGCACAGTTATTATTTACATTAATAACAGGAATACCGGTCATACCTACATTATAAAGAGCTGTTTGACCACAAGTACTATCACCATACACATAACCTGCATATGCTTGTTGAACTTCTTTATAATCGATGCCAGCATCTTCCAAAGCACCTTGAATTGCCTTAGATGCCATTACCTCATAAGGCTCATGCGTTCCTGGTTTTCTAAACTTCACCATATTTACCCCAATTACTTTTGCTTTTGTAGCCATATGGTTTCCCCCTTTTTTAAAGTTCTATCAAGTACCGTTCCTATCAGTGCCATCTAGTTATTTGTTAATCTCAGTTTTTCTTCCTCTATGAGTGCACGTCGAAGTATTTTCCCGACTGGAGTTTTAGGCAATTCTGTTCGAATATGAACGAAGCGAGGATATTTGTAAGCAGCTAATCGTTCCCGACACCAATCAATGACCTCTTCTTCAGTAGCACTCATTCCAGGTTTCAACACAATTGAAGCTTTAACTGTCTCTCCACGATAGGTATCTGGAATACCATAGACAACCGCTTCTGATATAGCAGGATGTTCGTAAAGTACTTCTTCAATTTCTGCAGGATAAATATTGTAACCTCCTGCAATAATCATCTCTTTTTTCCTGCCCACGATGTATAAAAAGCCATCTTTGTCCATCGTGACAATATCTCCTGTGTAGAGCCACCCATTTTGAATCGCCCGTTTCGTCGCCTCTGGATTTTCCCAGTAGCCTTTCATCACTTGGGGTCCCTTAATTAGTAATTCACCTGATTCACCCACAGTGACTTCCTGCGTTCCACTTTCAAGATCAACGATTTTTACATCAGTGCTTGAAACAGGTATTCCGATGCTGCCAATTTTCCTCTCCCCTGTCAACGGGTTTCGGCAAACAGTAGTCGTTGCTTCAGTCAATCCGTAACCTTCTACAATGATTGCACCCGATTTTCGTTCAAAGGCATTAATCACTTCCACTGGCATCGGCGCCGAGCCACAGCTACATATTTTAAGCGAACGTAAATCATCCGCTTGTAAATCGGGATGACGTAACAAAGCAATATACATCGTCGGTGAACCAGCAATTATTGTAGGCCGATGTTGTCGAATCAACTCTAGTACTTTATTGACTTCAAATCTAGCAACCACAATATAAGTAGCACCTGTAAAGATCGCTGTGTTCATATTTGTCATACCCATACCATGGAATAAAGGAGCAATGCCCAACGACAACTCACAAGATCGCTCATAAACGCCTGCAAAGGAAATAAAATTTTGATAGAAGTTGTTTACTACATTAAAGTGAGTAAGCATCGCGCCTTTTGGTCGTCCTGTCGTTCCCCCAGTATATTGCAGAACGGCAATGTCTTCTTTAGGTTCGATATCTAGCGGTGGTAATTGCTTTCGTCCTTCTTCTATCCATAGATAAAGGCTAGCTGTCTGTTCATCCACACCATCAGTAGCAATCATTGTAATTTGATCGGCCATGCCTATTTCATGTATTTTCTGCTGTTGTTCTTGGCGACTAATTAGCCAGCCAGCCCCTGAATCCTTAAAAATATGAACCAGCTCATGTGGCTGAAACATTGGGTTAACCTGAACTAACACACCACCCAACCGATGGATGGCATACGTGACAATGGCATACTCCTTACAATTTGGTAACATGACACAGATTCGTTCCCCTTTTTGAAACCCCCGATGATAGAGTGCAGCTGCTAAACAATCAGATTGATCTTTCAACTGAGCATACGTAAGCGCCTCATCTCCATTAATGATTGCCTTATTATTAGGATGTTCTTCAACAGATCGTTCAAAAAGATCGTAAATGGATAAGTTAGATAGCTCAATTTCATAAGGAACATTTGCTGGATAAAAACGGTGCCAGGGTTTACTCACATTATTTCCCTCCTTCTTGTCTACCTTAAACATTCTTTATTTTCCAACTATTCTTTACAGACCAAGCCCTTTTGCAATAATGACTTTCATAATTTCATTTGAGCCCGCAAAAATCGGTGCAACAGCAATATCACGATAATTACGTGCAATCTTATACTCTTCCATATAGCCATATCCTCCGTGAAGCTGCATACATTCAGGTGCCATTTTTCTTGCATTATCTGAAATCCACCATTTCGCCATTGCCACTTCAGAATTAATGGCTTGACCTTCCATATGTTTTACAATGATGCTATCCAGCATTGTTCTGCCAAGTTGAACATGCGTCGCCATTTCAGCAAGTTTAAACTGAGTATTCTGAAAATCGCTAATGGACTGTCCAAATGCCTTCCGCTCTTTTACATATTCAATCGTCATACTAAGCATATCTTCCGCCGCAATTTGAGAACCAGTAGCAGCGATAATTCTTTCTTGCTGTAACTCTTTCATCAAATGATAAAATCCTTTTCCTTCCACGCCAAGTAAATTAGAAGCTGGCACCCTTACATCTTCAAAAACTAACTCTGACGTATCTTGACTGTGTAGCCCCACTTTATCTAGTTTTCTACCACGAGAAAATCCTGGTGTGTCACTTTCTACTAATATTAAGCTAATTCCTTTATGAGCTGGATCCGCCTTTGGATCTGTTTTACACACAACAACAATCAAATCTGATAGAATACCATTCGAAATGAATGTTTTTTGGCCGTTTATAATGTAACTGTCTCCATCTTTAATCGCCGTTGTACTAATCGCTGCCAAATCAGATCCTGCACCCGGTTCTGTCATAGCTACAGCAATAATCGTATCGCCACTCATTAAACCAGGAAAATACTTTTTCTTCTGCTCTTCAGTTCCAAAGTTTTTGATATAAGGGCCAACAATACTACTGTGAACTCCAATTCCACCTAACCCTCCCCCAACTTTCCTTAACTCCTCACTTAAAATTACTGAGAAAATAAAATCTGCACCCATGCCGCCATATTTTTCATCTACCCACGGACAGAGAAAACCTTGTTCACCCAGTTTTCTCCAAAAACTTTTTGGGATGAGACGATCTTCTTCCCATTGATCGAAATAAGGCTTTGCTTCCTTGTCTAAAAATCTACGCAGTGAATCTCGAAACATAATATGTTGTTCAGTAAAGTAAGAACGATTTTTATTTTTTGTTTCTACAACGGTAGTGTTTGTCATTGTTTGTACCCCTATCTATTTTTTATTTTTCCATTTCTTCACCTTGTCTATGAAATGTTTCTTAACGCCCCGTCCATACAGGTTTTCTCTTTTCAGCAAATGCGCGTAATCCTTCATCACGATCTTCTGACTCCATTGCCTGCTTGGCAATTGGCATTTGCTTTTCCCAAGCCTCTTCCTCAGTCCATTCATAGGATTGACTAATAATTTCTTTACTGGCTATAAGTGCAGTTGGTCCATTTTCAAGTAGGCGTTCAGCAAGTTCGATAGCTGTTTTTAACGACTCCCCTGGCTCAGTTATTCGATTAACTACTCCGTAGCGAAGTAGCTTTTCGACTGGCCACATATCTGCAGTAAGCGCGAGCTCCATCACTAAATGATAAGGCATTCGTTTTGGTAACCGAAATAACCCCCCACCTATAGCTACTAAATTGTGCTTTGCCTCAGGTAGACCCATTTTAGAACCTTTCGCGGCTACGATTAGGTCACAAGATAATGCCAATTCCATCCCACCTGCAACTGCATGCCCTTCAATCGCTGCAATAATTGGCTTATTAGGTGGCTTACGCATAATACCGAACCCGCCGCGACTTAGTAACGAGGCACTCGACTTTTCTCCACGAGCTAGTGCTTTCAAATCGGCGCCCGCTGAAAAGATTCCCCCTGCACCAGTAATAATTGCGACCGACAATTCAGGATCATTCTCGAACGTATCCATCGCCGCATTCATTTGAGATGCCGTTGCAAAGTCAAAGGCATTTTTCGCTTCAGGTCGATTAATCGTAACGATGAAAAGTCGGCCCCTTGTCTCAGTTAAAATAAGATCATCACGTACATCCATTCAAAACGCCTCCATTTGTCTATTAAAGATTAAAAGAAAATCCTCCGTTAACCGGATATGTCTGACCAGTAATCCAACCTGAAGCATCCGAAGCTAAAAACAAAGCCATATTGGCTATATCACTTGGCTCTCCGATTCGACGAATCACATAGTTATTCAACATTTTACGCATCAATTCTTCATCCTCTAACCGTGATGCAAGTGCCGGTGTATTGGTTGCTGCAATTGAAACTGTATTAGCGGTAATCATATATCTTCCAAGTGAACGGGCTAACGCTCGCATTAGACCAGCTGCACCAGCTTTTGCTGCTGAATACACCTCAAGCCCTTGCTCACCAACTCGTCCAGCATCAGACATAATGGTAATGATCCGGCCTTCCTTTCGCTCGACCATCCCTGGAATCGTTGCCCGGCAACAATTGAGCACACCTAGTAGGTTTACATCCAACCATGGATCCCATGACTTTGGATCCGTCTCCCAAAATGGAACTCCACGCACCACAGACTCGGGATTTGCACCCGAATTACCCGCATTGTTAACAATAATATCAATCTTCCCAAAATGTTGATTCCCTACGTTGACCATATGCTCTACACTTTCAAAATTAGAAACATCCCCTTGCAATGGAATTGCTTTTCCACCTGCTTGTACAATTTCCGCAGCAACCGCTTCCGCGCGTTCAAGGTAAAAGTCATTAACAATCACGCCACCCGCATTATGCGCTCCGAGATGAAGAGCAATTTGGCGCCCTACGCCTTGCCCCGCCCCTGTTACAAGTCCTACTTTTCCGTTTAAATCTAAAATATTTTGCATATTTATCATTTTCCCCTTCCTTGTCTGATTATCTCGTCTGTATTAGGAATTTAACTTTCCACTTTTGCAAGTAATTCTTCTGTATGTTCACCATGTTTTGGGGGGAAAGTTGAGTTAGTTAGCAATGAACAACCCTCCGTATAACGGGTTGCAACATAATTATGTCCCCATTTCTGTTGAATCATATTTCTAGCTTTATAATAGGGATGATTTGCTACTTCGTTAGTTTCCAAAACCGGAGCCATGCAACAGTCTACTTCTACAGAGAAAGAGGTCCACTCTTTCAAAGTTCGACTTTTAAACAACTTTTTCATTTCCATGTAAACTGAATTTGTCTCCACTGGTGCTGAAAAATGCTCGGATAACCATTCATCTTTATTTACTGCTAAACAGAAATTTCCCCAAAACTTTGGTTCAAGTGCACCCAAGCTTACAAATCGACCGTCTTTGGTTTCATAAAGGCTATAACAAATGACTTCTTTGTGTACCTTTTCAAGTCCTTTTTGTCTGCCAGTAGCTGATTCAATTAGGACATGATTTGTCATAAGTGTGACCATAACATCTGCAAGTGCAATATCAAGATAAGACCCTTCCCCGGTCCTTTCCTTTTTTAAAAGCGCTGCAACAATGGATTCGCTGGCAGCTAATCCACCAACCAAATCTGCTATTGTCGTGCTCGGATGAACAGGCTTTTCATCATCATCTTTAAGCTGGGAAAGTACTCCACTTAACGCCATATAATTTAGATCATGGCTTCCTAAATGACTCATCACACCCTCTTGCCCGTAACCGGATAATGAGCAGTACACAATATCAGGCTTCTCTATTAGTACTTCTTCATAACTAATACCTAAACGCTTTGTAACCCCTGGACGAAAACTCTCAATAACGACATCTGCTTGTTTAATTAAGTCCATCGCAATCAGTTGTTCAGAACGTTCTTTCAAATTTAGTATAATGCTTTTTTTATCTCTATTTTGTGCACGGAAAATATACTTTTCCCCACCATCTTTTTCTGGTGGAAAGCGTGCAGGATCTCCGATTGGCGACTCTACCTTAATAATTTCAGCACCCAAATCCGCTAATCGTAATGTTGCATATGGACCTGGCAAATATTGAGAAAAATCAATGATACGTATACCTTTCAACATGTCTCATCCATCCTTTACTTCATGAATAGGTTCTCTTTACTTAACAAACGTAACCGCAAGTTCCTCCACTTACATAAGGGACGGTAAGAACAATACGATTTGTGGGAATAAAATAATCAAAAGTAATGCTACCAATAAAACACCGAGGAAAGGGACTGAACCAACCATTACTTTATTAGATGGGATTCCTGAATTCTCGCTGACAATAAATAAATTTATACCAACTGGTGGTGTGATAAGGCCAATTTCTAGTAACAGCACAAGTACAATCCCAAACCAAATTGGATCGTAGCCAAGGCCAATAATTAGGGGGAACACTAATGGAAGCGTTAACAGCATCGTTCCAATTAAATCCATGAACATGCCCATAATGAGATACATGATGACAAGCAAAAATAAGATTGCCGCTGCTGGAAGCCCACTCGCTTCAATCGCGTTTATAATGTCGTTTCCAACTCTTGTTAACGCGACAAAATAAGCAAAAACATGTGCCCCAATAACAATCGTGAAAATCATTGCTGTTTGCTTCGTTGTTATCAGTAATGACTCATAGATAGTTTTAAAACTCAATCTTCTCATCAGTACGCCAATTACCAATGCGCCAAATGCACCGAATGCAGCTGCTTCTGTAGTTGTCCCAATTCCCATATAAATAACTGTCATAATGATGGCAACCAATATGACCACCGGCCAAATATTTTTTAAGGAGATCCATCTTTCTTTCCAAGAAACTTTCACTGTTTTAGTTTCATTTTTAAAAGATGTAAGTACTATATACAGACATAGTAGAAAAGCGATTAACAATCCCGGTATAACACCAGCAATTAATAATTTTGCAATCGAGGTTTCTGTTTGAATACCGTATAAAATCAGCGGTATACTCGGAGGTATCATCGCTGCCAAGACCCCCGTTGCTGTCGCAACTAATCCAGAAGAAAATGTATCCGAGTAATTTGCTTTTACCATTTGAGGAACTGCAATTTGAGACATTGCCCCTGTTGCAGCAATACTAGATCCAGATAATGTGCCAAAACCTGCACTTGCTATTACAGTTGCTACACCTGCGCCTCCAGGGAGATGTCCAATCCATTTAATGACACTATCAAATAATTCATCAGCAATCTTACTTTTTGAAATAAAATGTGCCATTAAAACAAACAGCGGAATGGCGCTAAATGTGAAACTATTAACGCTACGGTAAGCAGTTGTTGCTAAAATCCCCTGTAATGTATCAATGCCTTGCATTAAAGCGATCCCTAACGAACCAATCGTCAGCAATACAAAACCAATTGGCATTCCAAGTAAAAGTAGAACAATCATTGCGAACATTAAAACCCCAATCACCAATTCAACACCTCTCCCCCCCAATTAACCTCATCAACATGGTGATAGTTCAGTCAGTTTCAATAATCTTTCTTCCCTCGTACTATAGAGATAGATTCTAAGGTTAGGTTGATAACGAGTAAAAAGACTCCTAGAGTAATGATCATCAAAGCAGGTGCTAAAGGATAGTTCAGTAAGCTAGTTGTTCGAATATCAGCCTCAAAATATTCCACGCTTTTTTTGAAATTCGCAACACCCAACAGGAAGAACGCAGCAATCGCAAATATATTTGTAACTAATTTCACTCCTTTTTTTACACCTAAAGAAAACTTATTTTGGAATAACTCAACCGACACATGACCACCTTCTTTATAGGTGTAACTAATAGATAGATAGACAATGATGACAAGTAAGTATTCACCCGTAACTTCAATCGTACCAGCAATAGGTGCATTAAAAATTGATCTTAGCAAAACATCTACTACAATCCACACCATCATTATGAATATTGTCACTGCTGATATATTTGTAATAAATCTATCCGTTTCCGCTAATATTTTCCCTAAGAATGTCACAATCTAACCTCCTATTCTTTTTTGCCAAAACAGGGTAGGAAATGATTCCTTCACATACTTTTTTATGATATGAATGGAAATATAAGAGTGATAGTTCTTATAACAAACTTTGTAAAAGTGAAAGCATTTTCACATCAAAAACAATCTAACTCATTGATATTTTTCAACTTCTTTCCTAAAAGTTTCAATCGCTTCTTTTAAATCGGGATTAGCTTTTTCTTTTAACCAGTTTTTTTCAACTTCATCATAAAATTTTTGCCACTGTGCCGCTTCGTCCGCGGATAACTCGTGCATCTTGATTCCGTTCTCTTCATATCCTTGAATGATGTTTTCCGTACGTTCATCATAAAATTTAGCATTACTTGCTGTTAACTCATCACCTACTCGGGTAAGTATTTCTTGTACATTTACAGGCAAATATTGGTATACTTTTTCGTTAATAATCAGACCAGTTCCTAGCCCGCCAAAATGAGCGCCAATCGTCCCATATTTAGCTAATTCATCTAAACCGTAGTCACCAATTGATGACGGATTCGCAACGATTGTGTCATAGACATTCCTTTCAAACCCTTCATATATATCGGATACAGTCAGATTCATCGGTGTCGCATTAAGAGCGGCCACGACATCATTTTGAATTTCTTGCGACACCCTAACTTTTAAGCCTTTCAAATCCATTGGAACTTTAATTTCTTTGCCATTGGTGAAGATTTCAGATGCTGGAAGCGCAAAACTAATGATTGGCCTAACCCCATTGGATAAAAAATCTGATTCTAATACAGGGCTTGTTTTATTGAGTTCATGATATGCCATTGAACCCTCATAGGCCTTTAAGTATAAACCCGGTATTCCTAATAATGGATTCCCAACAGGCATTTGAGTCGGATGATAGGTCGCTAAATATACAGAGATATCTGCTACACCATTACTAGTCAAATCTAGTAGATCTGCTGCTTTCCCAAGTTGCTCAGCTGGATAAAAATCAAATTGTACTTGTCCATCCGTCTCTTCCGTAACTTTCTCCATAAATGGCATAATAGTTTCTGTAACAAATGGATGCGTCGTAGGTTGATAGATAGCAAGCTTTAGCGTAATCGTTTCTTTGCTTTTTTCTGACTCGCCCGCTTTTGTACTTCCGCAAGCAGCTATAACAAGAAGTAGCAAGCCAAACAGTACAGATAGTATAAATTTTTTCTTCATCTGTTTCCCCCCAAAAGTTTATGATTACCATAATAAATGTTCGTTCTTTGGCCATTTCTCTCTATAGGATCTGAAACTCCAAGCATACAAACTTTTTACACTAAAACTATCGAGGCCTTTACGTAAACGCTTTCATAATGGTTTCATAAATCCATATCCCCTTGTAATAATCTCCTAGCAATTGTTCGTTTTTGGATTTCAGTCGTTCCATCTGGTACCCTTGTTACTCTTGCCCATCGCCAAGCCTTCTCTAACTTCAATTCATTGGTTAGTCCCATTCCTCCATGTATTTGCATACATTTATCTACTACTCGCTGCGACATTTCCGTACAAAAGGCCTTGATCATCGAAATTTCTTTTATAGGCAATTCAGATTGATGTTCTAACTTCCAAGCACAATTTAACAACATGTTTTTACCTGCATAGATATCTAATGCACATTCCGCTAACATCATTTGAATCGCTTGATGATTCCCGATTGTCGTACCAAAAGTTTTTCGCTCATTTGCGTAATTGACCGCAATTTTCAAAGCCCATTTCGCTACGCCAACACATTGCGAAGCCATTACGACTCTTCCAATATCCACGCCATGCAATGCTTTGCCAAACCCTTGATGTAAATCTCCAATTAAATATCTTTCATGCACTCTTGCATTTTCAAGAGAGACAATTGCTGTAGCAGATCCTAAATGACCTAATAGTTGAATAGTCGAAGTAGCTGTACAAGTCTTACCATCGATAGGGACTAAAAAACAGCTAATTCCTCCTTTTCGCTGATCAACTAACGCCTGATCTGTAATGGCAAATGTCATCATATATTTTGCATAATGAGCATTTGTAATCCATTGCTTCGTCCCATTAATCACCCAGTGTTCTCCATCCTTTTCAGCTTTCGTTCGCATATTCCATACATCTGATCCAGCATCTGGTTCACTCAATCCGAAGCATAAAACCGTTTCTCCACTCGATATTTCTGGGAGAACTTCCTCCATCACTTCTTTGTTCATCCCTAAAAGAACTGGTGTTAGTCCACCTGAAAAAAGACCTCTTGGAAAAATTTCTGTAGTAAAAAGATCTACACCATATTTTTTGGATATACCCTCAAAGATTACGGCTACGGAAACAGGTCCATATTCGTCTCCATTTCCTCCTAACCTTGGGTCTCCAAACATATTATAAAAACCTGCATCAGCTGATTTTACCCTAATCTGCTTCATTGCTTCCTGAATCTCTTTTACGTAGACACCATTTTCATCATAAAGATATCTTTCATCCTCAAGCTCTTTTTTAAATTTTTCTCTTAATGGCTCTACTTCAACATCGATAAACTTATCAAGTGCAGAAACAACTTCCTTGATTTCTTCAGAAATTCGAAAATCCACCACTTAATTCCCTCCTAATATCCAAATGTCGATATTTTCAATAATCAGAATATTATATTTAATATTAGTGTTTGAATGCTTGTTATTCTATAGCAAATCCAAACAAATAATCCTGATTCATTTGTAGGTAATATACAATTCTATTTTTCACTCATCGCTCTAAATTACTTTATTAACAGCAGGATTTTAACGTCCACAATGATACCACGTGGGTGGGTGGGTTGCTTTCTTCCATGCTGCCGACATTCTGAAGGTCGACACCGTTCATTCACAAGAGAGCATTTAGCGGCTTTCTACAGTTCCTTTTCCACTTCGAATTTCGCAATTATTTTTACATCACCATTTACATTAGTAGCTCGCGCAATGCAGAATAGTCTACCTGCTCTCTCTTCTATGATATGACCTGAAATGACTATTTTTTCTCCTGGCTTCGTCATACCTTTAAATCTTCCTGAAAACTTTTTTATTGCATAGTTCTCAAACCATTTCGGAATGGATTCTCCTATAAACCCCATTACTAGCATCCCATGTGCGATTACTCCACCTAAGCCAGCTTGAACAGCGAAAGGCTCAACTGTATGAATTGGATTAAAATCACCAGAAGCACCAGCGTACTTAACCAATTGTATATGCGTGATCTCTGGAAACTGAATCACTTCTAATTCTTTAGAATTCCCCATTTGGTTCCCTCCTTTAAAACTTCTCAATGATCGTTGTTTTTCCAATCGCAACTAACTCATCTTTTTGATTGATAAATTTTTTATTGATAACAATGATGTTCATAGAAGCCTTCTCATAGACGTCTTCGATCGCTATCGCTACAGTAATTTCATCTCCTACGGCGAATTCCTTAATATATTCATATTCCTGTTCTCCATGAAGTACTTTTTCTAAATTTAAATGAAGCTCCTTGGCAATCGAAAATGTGGATCCCCAAAATTCTATAACCGTCGGAAAAGTTATTGGGATATAATCACTGCCAAAATCTAAATTCGAGCTTGGGTTTAAAACAGCTACCAACTCATTTACTTTGGACCGTTCAATTGTATAATCAAATGTTTCAAACTCATGCCCAATAAACTTTTTCAAGTCCCTTTGCAAAAACAATCACACCTCTCATCAATAATTGAAAATGGAATAAGCGTATTTTTCTATCAGCATTTTGTTAAATTGCATGTAACAACAAGTAGACGCCCATAGCTACGCTGATTATTTTTCTCGACTTTCAACCAAATTAAGCTTACGTGT
Source organism: Lysinibacillus sp. NPDC097287 (assembly GCF_044761695.1). Lineage (NCBI taxonomy): Bacteria > Bacillati > Bacillota > Bacilli > Caryophanales > Bacillaceae > Lysinibacillus > Lysinibacillus sp. NPDC097287. The sequence continues at coordinate 246,516 of NZ_JBIWCX010000002.1, read as the reverse complement.
AAGAGCCGCCATTAATCTGTAGCACTTGTCCATTTACATAATTAGATAATGGTGATGCAAGATACAAAATGCCTTCTGCAGCTTCACGTGCCTGTCCTGTTCGCTTCTGCGGAATTTTGTCGATAAACAATTGGCGCACTTTTTCCGGAATCCCCATTTTTTCACCATCTACTTCTTCACTAAGTTCCTTTGTTTGAGTCATTCTCGTTTCAATAAATCCAAATGCAACAGCATTGGTATTAATATTAAATCTGCCCCATTCTTGTGCAACTACTTTTGTAAGTCCAACTACACCCGCTTTTGCTGATGCATAATTCGCCTGTCCAATATTTCCTCGCAGACCAGCAACTGAGGAAACATTAATGATTTTCCGATGATTCACTACACCTTGTGCTATTTCTTCTTTTCCGCACTCTCGCATATACGGAGCCGCTTCACGAATTAAACGGAATGGCGTCAACAAATGGATATTCATAACCTTTTGGAATTGATCATCTGTCATTTTATGAATGAGGGCATCCATTGTAAAACCTGCATTATTCACCAAAATATCCAGTTTTCCGTAATGAAAAATTGTTTCTGTGATCACTCTTTTTGGAAACTCCGCCAATGTGACATCACCGCAAACAATGATTGCTTCTCCACCATTATTCACTATTTCGTCCTGTACTTCCTTCGCTGGCCCTTCATCAATATCTGTAATCACTACTTTTGCCCCGTTTTCAGCAAATAATAATGCCGTTTCTCTCCCCACTCCTCTTCCTGAACCTGTCACAATCGCTACTTTATTCTCCAAAAATCTCATCATTTAATTTTCCCCTTTCTTTTAAATAAATTATTGTAAACTTACTGTCTATTTGAACAATTGATTATGCTCTCCTAGTTGAGGTACATGTTCATCTTTTTTCATAGCCAGATTCCCTTTACGATTGTTACTTTGTTTTCAAATTGCATAGGACCCTCAGGTTTTTGATGATTCTAAATTATTAAACTATTTAATTTATACTACCGTGAAATAAAAAGCACAACAATGTCAACAATGCACAACAATCTTCTATTTTGTTGTACAATATATACTAAATATTCTGAAAGCAGGTGAGTGAATGACTGTTTATTCATTGGAGGACAATGAGGTCAATGAGGTAATGCACCAAATTGCTAGGTTAATAGATAAAAATCGGTATGATGAAAGTGAATGGGAAGATGCAAGGAGGGCATTGAATAACAACCCTTCCTACAAATTAATGGAAAGACATATTAATGCAATTCAATTGCTCAAACAAAAAGAGAATCTTTTTAGATTTTCTACAAAAATATTAGAAATTCTTCATCAAATTAATTTGGAAATTGCATCTTTAGCTCCTATTACTGAGATTCTCAAACTCAGTGCCAATCGACTAAAAGGCGTATCAAAGGCCAAAGTTATTTTAATAGCCATGTTAGATAAGGATAAGAATGTTCTACGAATAGAAGCAGTTTCTGGTTCAAATGAAGAAGAACTATTACATTTTGAACAGTCCATAGATGACGGAATTGCAAAGCTTGCTACTAGTAGTCACCAACCTTTTATTGTTTCAGAAATAAAGAAGAGCAAGTTTGCAGCAGATCCACTTGTAAAATTATTAATCAAAACTGAAAATATCGCCTCCTTAGTAGCTTCTCCACTTATTGCACATCAAGAATTACAAGGTATAGTATTTGTAGCAACAAATACTATCATTGACTCTAAAAGTTTCTTGTTACAAATGTTAGAAAACTATTGTTATCAGACCGCCATCGCTATTTATAACAACAAGCTGTACTCTAATGAAATTAGAATTAGCACACTGCATTCCGAGCTTTTTGAAGCAGCACTAAACAAAGGTGGAAATGAAGGTATTATCCAAAAACTTGCTCATTTTATCAATGAACCAATTTTATTGCTCGATGAGTTCGGCAACTTGATTCACCAGGCACATCCATTAGATCATATTGATTCTGAATTTCGCTATGATCATTCCATAATATTCAAAGAAATATTGACCAAGAGTGAGCAAGTGCATTCATTTGAAATTTTCGTAGATGAAGCTTACTATTCTGTCTTTATGATTACATTCCACAATCGAACGGTCGCTTACTTAGTTCTTCCTAAGCAGTTGCATCGCTATGATCATTTAAGCATCGTCGCTATTGAACAAACAAAAAACGTCTTAGCTTTACAAATCAATCAAGAACGAACAAGCATCGAAGTGGAAAATCATTTACGTCATGATTACTTATATGATTTAATTTTTGGGCTTGAATCTGAAAAAAATCTAGTTCGCAGAGCGAGATATTTAAATATCTCTTTCGACAAAAAGCATAAAGTCATTGTTCTTTCCCCCAACAGTCATCCACAAATGAACGAACAAATCATTGACAATCAATTAGTACAAATGCTAGAAAAGTTTAGATATATTTTAGGTATCTCTATTTTACCCTTGAGTATGTCCCATGGTGAGAAGTTAATATTAATAGTTCCTGAAGATAAAGTAAAAAGCACTTCCAACTTTGTTTTGAAATATGCAAAAGAGAATTCTTCTTTCACTAATGCAACAATAGGCATCAGCAATACCGTAAAAATGCCAAAGGATTATATAAAAGGCTTTGAAGAAGCAAAAAAGGCTGCTGAATTTGCAAGCGCCTTTCAAAAGGACTCTCCCATCGTTCACTATGATGATTTAGGAATAGTAGGCGTATTGTTTAATACCGAAAATCCCGAAAGCATGAAAGTCTTCATGGAGAAATACCTTCAGCCAATCATTGATTATGACCAAAAAAACAAATCGGACTTAATCAGAACGTTACAAACCTATTTAGATAACGAATCCGTCATACAAATTTCTGCCGAACAATTACATGTACACTACAACACACTCAGATATCGCCTAAATCGTATAGAGGAAATTTTAAGTGTCGATTTATCTAATCCTAATAATCGACTGAACATCCAAATTGCATTAATCATCGCCCAATTGTTAAAAGTCTAAAAAGAAATGCTTGTTAATGAATTATTTTTTTACTCTAGTTAATTTCATAATTTGGAGTCTTTACGGCTCTAAGCTTAAAAAGACAAGAAAATAGAGCACTTCCCAAAATCCTGTATAATGTGAGTTACTACACACATTAACAACTTGGAGAAATGCTCTATTTCTATTATACAATTAGAAAGCCTGTTTGATATGCAAATTTATATGATTTAGAACCAAACCATCGTTCTCACTCTATTTTATCTGATTTATTTTCATAACTTTTAGTAAAACAAATCCTCGCACTTTTTAAATATATACTTGAATCGCTACTATGAATTCGTAAATGAAATAACCTGCAAAGCCCAGTAATAACACTCCTGCTGCAATCGTTAACCTTTTAATCATGGTGCGATTCATCGCTTTCCGTGTCACTGAAATAATCGCCAACAAGCCTACATCATGTAGTAAAATACCACTTAAAACACCTGCTGCTACGATAAGAAAATTTGTCGGTTCACCTTGATCATAGGACTTTGCAAGTACAACACCAAAAACGTTAACCCAAAAAACGAGATTTCCTGGTGAAACTGCAACAAGTAAACCATTCCTGTAAGAACTAAAAAAGGATTTCTTAACCTTTTCCCCTGACAATGTAATGCCCTGATCTGCATTTTTGATGGAGTCATAACCTAAAAACAGTAGAAACCCTGCTCCAATAAGCCACATCGGGATTTGAATAATTGGCATTGCTAAAAAGGAGGCAAGTCCCAGATACAAAGCAAGAATTAAAATTATATCGATTGTCATGCCACCTAGCCCTACTGCCCAGCCATGTATAAAGCCATTTTTCAAACCTTGCTTTGTCATTTCTACGGTGATAGCTCCAACTGGCATGGCGATTGCAAGCCCTACCATCACATACGCTAAATACAAACTCACAAAAAACACTTCTTTCATGCATTGAAATAAGCTTCATACGTCCGTTTATACTATAACTATAGCATAAACATACATTAAAATACATATAAATAAATAAATATACAAAAAGGAGGCATATTGACTTTTCCGATTTCCCAACGTACTATACCCTAGTACGTATTAAACAAATGTTGGGGGATATTCCATGCAAAAAATACTTCTATCGCTTGTAGCAATATTATTACTTGTTGGATGCTCTACTAGCCAAGAATCCTATGAAACGATTGATATTACTACTATTGAAAACAAAGTCACTGATGGCTGGCAAATTGTCGATGTTCGTGAAATAGAGGAATATAACGCAGGACATATTCCAGATGCACTAAACGTTCCACTCACTGCAATCTCAGAAGGTAACTACGGTTTACTTAAGCAAGACCAGAACTACATCATTATTTGTCAAAGTGGCAACCGCTCTCAAAAAGCAAGTGAACAACTTACCAAAGCAGGCTTCCAAGTACTCAACGTCAAACAAGGCATGAGCTCTTGGACTGGTGATATTATTAGTGAATAAAAAACGAAGCTTCTCCTATTTAATGAGAGAAGCTTCGTCTTTTTATAACATTTGTTTCTTCCACTGTACGAGGACATCTTTTGACTTCGACAGCTCCACTTTTAATGCGACTTGCTTGGCACTGCAACGTTTTTCCGCCTTATTCCAAGACTCTTCAAGTGCAGGTAAATAGCTTAAATTTTTCGTAGAAGCCACAAGTTGTAACAGAATATTCCCCTGCACGAAGTACCAGCGTGGGTTCATACCATCTAACTGAATTGCCTCTTCAATCAAACGAAGTGCTAAATATGGGCTTCCCTCTATCCGATTGATAAATTGTGCAAAAGCACCCCAGTATAGTGCTTTATTTGGCTGTAATTTAACTGCTTCTGCATACTGTGCTATCGCCTTATCATTTTCTTTTGCCAACCAAAAATACTCTGCCATCGTATAATAGGCATTTGCCTGTGCTTCCACCGGTCCTACCAATAATTCATCCACAACCTTGCCGAACAGCTCTGCATCCTGACTACCCAAATATGCAGCTAATACATCACGCTCTGGATACGATTCGTCCGCACGTTCAACACTTTGCTTTAGTTTATCCACAGTCGGTTTCGGCATATTGTCATAGCCATTTGCTTGTAACAATTCAACATGTTGCTGCACCACTTCAAATGACTCATCCGATGCAAACGATGGATCAGCAAGTAGCGCTTTTGCGACTTTATAACTTTCCTTTACTTGCCCACTTACAAATAATTCATTGATATTTTGCACTCGCTCGTCAAACTGTTTAATCACTATAAAATCCTCGCCTTCACTTTTAAAAAAGCCTTTCTACAAGTTTACCATCTTTAGCAAGAAAATTAGCTATTTTCTTTCAATTTAAAAGTTTTAACATATTTTTCAAGTTCATGTGCCATTTGTGTTGTTTCATTTGAGCTTTGTGCCACTTCATCAATGCTATCGGTAGTTTGCTGGGCAGCTACAGAAATGTTATTCATCGTTTTCTCTATTTCTTGAATGGTATCCGTTAATTGTTGAATCATTTGCACAACATAATTTGATTTTTCCGTTTCAGCCGTCATCAAATCGGAAATCACCGTAATTTCCTGCACTGTTTCTGCTACTGCCGTTGAAATATCACTAAGTGATTGCGCTGTTAAACGAACTGTCTCCGTGCCTTTTTCAATATATTGCGTATTGTTTGTTGTAGAAGAATTCACATGTTGTATATGTTCCATAATCTCTTGTACGACTTTGTCTACTTCTAATACTTCTCGATTAGATTGTTCCGCAAGCTTTCGTACTTCCTCAGCAACTACCGCAAAGCCTTTGCCTTGTTCACCAGCTCGAGCCGCCTCAATAGAAGCATTTAGTGCCAACAAGTTTGTTTGTGTAGCGATACCTGCAATAGTGGTAGTAATGTCATGAATTTTCGTTGTTGATGCGACTAAATTTTGAATTGTATGTCGTACTTCATCAGAACCACTTCGAATTAATTCCATATCATGATTAATATCCTTTGCACGACGCTCTCCCTCGGCTGCGATTTTCATTGTTTGATTTGAATTTACAACGGTATTATCTGCTTTTGCTTTCATACTTTGCATGTCTTCAGCCAGAGACTCTAGCACTTCTGTCGCGTTTACCGCATGATGCATGCCATCGGTTACAGCCGCTGTTACTTCTCCAATATTATTGGCCACACCTTGCACTGTATCCGTCATTTCACTAAGCGTATTAGTAGTTTGATTGGCATTACCTGTCAATTGATGGGAAGTAGAGCGCATTGTCAATAATATGTTTTGCAAATTAACGGTCATACGATTTAACGTGTTACCTAGATCACCCACTTCATCATGGCTCTTTACTTCCGATGCAGCCACAGCTAGATTGCCGTCTGCAATTTGTTTTGCCTGTTCAATAAGCTGGCTAATAGGTTTCACTTTTCGACGAATTAAGAACCCCGTTACAATCGAAGCTAAAAGCATAGGGAAAATACTAAGTAAAATGCCGTTACGCACGACATCCCACGTTCGTTCTTTAACAATGTTCGCATCGAAATCAATTACACTTATAGCAATAATTTCTTTGCTTGCATCATGATCTTTAAAGATTGGTGCATACCCCGATAATCGGTCCATTCCCCCAAACGTATAGGGCTCAGAATAGGTTGGATGTTTCTTTTCTAGTAACATTGTAATGGCTTCTTTATCTATCTGAAATGAATCACCTGATGCAAAGCCACTTGATGCAAGTTGATCATCAAGTGCCAGTAATGTTCCGTCAAGTTTTAAAATATACTGTGTTTGGAATATTTCCTTATGGTTGATTGTCCAATTAAGCTCACTGCTGATTTTGTCTATTGCTGCGCGATCTCCAGTAAGGGCTTTATCTATATCCGCAGGTTGAATTAAACCTGTTGTAATATTGGCACACCCATATGCCTCTACGCCTGCAGCATCATACAATTTATTATAGGCGGTTATGTATGTAGCGAACGAAGTAATGCCAAGCATAACAACAAGAATACCTGCAATAATTGTTCCGAGTTGAAACGTTAACGAATTTTTTAACTTCACAATTCATACGCTCCCCTTTCTTGTAAAAATCTATGTAACCTCATAATTTTCTACCATCATACTACAAAAAGATGTATTTAAAAAGAATCTTTTATTCTTTTTTGAATTTTAATGAAAATAAAACTTTCGGAATTATCTGAATTATGAGATAATGATAAGAAAATCAATTTTCTATTACTAAAATATTATTTTTAAGGGGGGTATTAATTATGAGCAAATTCACTAACTTTTTATCACTTGTCTTTGGTAATTTTTTAACTTTAGGGGCAATTTTTGTTTATGCTACTCAAAGTCAAACTGAAATCGAGCTTAGCACGTATGGATTAGTGATGGGGCTCTTTAGTACTCTCTTGATCACAGTTTTCTATGTTTGGAGCGATAAAAAAGGACCCATGACAAATCAATTTCAAAATAAAATATAACTAAGAGTAAATAGTCTAGATACCATTAATTAGGGTTGAAATTAACCGTCTTTTCATTAAAACAATGGTTTCAAAAATGTTTTGTATATGAATGATCCGTTTGCATGAGAAGTGATATGTTTGGCAAAGGTAGGATCAGTTTTTTTACTAATGGATTACTTTAGGATTGCATAATATTATCAGTATTCCATTTGTTTTATTAGTGATTTTACACATGTTTTTATCGACCATAATTTGTGGTAAATAACCAATAAAATTGTCTACTCAATTCCATGAAATTCCTATAATTATCCTATCCCCCTGTTATTAGATACAGTGGGGCTTCTTTTGTCACAAAACACTTCTTTTTCCTAATGATTCCTCTTAAAAAATGGATGTTTTTGTTGAAAAGTGGATTTTTTTGTAGAAAATTTCAAAACAATCATTGTGACTTGAGGCAATTTTCTGTATAATCAGCTTGTTTGAAAAATACATTTATATGAACCTGGGGGTAGACAATTGGGTAAAGCATTGATTATAGGAGCTGGCGGAGTTGCCAGCGTTGTGGTACACAAGTGTGTTCAAAATTCGGACGTATTTGAGGAAATCTGTATCGCAAGTAGAACTGTTTCAAAATGTGACGCTCTAAAAGAAAAACTAGACGGCGGGAAGACAAAGATTCACACCGCACAGGTAGATGCCGACAATACTGACGAGGTGATCGAGCTTATTAAGAGCTTCGGACCTGATGTTGTCATTAACGTAGCACTGCCTTATCAAGATTTAACGATTATGGATGCTTGCTTAGCTACAGGTGTGCACTATGTGGATACTGCAAACTACGAGCCACCTGAAACGGCAAAATTTGAATATAAATGGCAATGGGCTTATAAAGAAAAGTTTGAAAAAGCCGGTTTAACTGCCCTACTCGGTAGTGGCTTTGACCCTGGCGTAACAGGAGTTTTCACTGCTCATGCACAAAAACATGAATTCGATGAAATTCACTATATCGATATCGTCGATGCAAATGCTGGTGATCACGGCTATCACTTCGCAACAAACTTTAATCCAGAAATCAACATCCGCGAAATTACAGCGAATGGTCGTTATTGGAGAGAGGGCGAATGGATTGAAACAGCACCACTTGAGAAAAAAGAAGTGTATAACTTACCAGAAATCGGTCCAAAAGATATCTACCTTCTGTATCATGAAGAACTAGAGTCAATCTCTAAAAATATTAAAGGTTTAAAACAAATCCGCTTCTGGATGACATTCTCTGAGAAATATCTTACACACTTAAAAGTATTAGAGAATGTTGGCATGACATCTATTGAGCCTATCGAATATGAAGGCAAAATGATTCAGCCTATTCATTTCTTATCGAAAGTATTACCAGACCCTGCTTCACTTGGGCCACGTACAAAAGGTAAAACAAACATCGGCTGTATCGTTCGTGGACTCAAAGATGGTAAGGAAAAAACATACTACGTATATAACGTGTGTGATCATGAAGAATGTTATAACGAAGTTGGTTCACAAGCAATTTCATATACAACCGGGGTACCAGCTATGATCGGGGCAATGCTTGTGATGAACGGCACATGGCAAAAGCCTGGCGTTTACAACGTAGAAGAATTCGACCCAGATCCATTCATGGATGCGTTAAATAAATGGGGTCTCCCATGGCAAGAAAGTCATAACCCTGAACTACTAGATCTTGATGTAAAAGCTAAGGAACTAAGCAGATGAAATTCATTGACTTCACGAAAGTCCCATCCCCCGCCTATGTGGTGGATGAAAGACTATTAACGAGAAACCTAGAGCTGTTAAAATCAATTCAAGATCGTACTGGCTGCCGTATTTTGCTTGCACTCAAAGGATTTTCGATGCATTCGACATTCCCTTTAGTCGGTAAATACTTAACTGGCATTACGTCTAGCTCGCTATTTGAAGCGCGACTAGGCTATGAAAAAATGGGCAAAGAAGTCCATGTCTATGCACCGGCTTATGTAGAACATGAAATGGACGAACTACTAGGCTATGTCGATCATATCGTCTTTAACTCATTTAACCAGTGGGCACAGTACAAAGATAAAGTGAAGGCAGCTGGTAAAACAATTGAGTGCGGTATTCGCGTGAATCCTGAGTACTCAGAAATTGAAACAGCCCTTTACGACCCTTGCTTCACAAACTCACGCCTTGGCACAACGCTTGCAAACTTTAAGCATGACGAGCTAGATGGCATTGATGGTTTACACTTCCATACGATGTGTGAGCAAAACTCTGACACGCTTGAACGGACAATTGCTGTTGTTGAGGAAAAATTCGGCGAAGTCCTTCATCAAATGAAGTGGTTAAACTTCGGTGGTGGACACCATATTACACGTGAAGATTATGATGTAGAAAAGCTTGTTGGTATCATTAACTACATCCAGGAAAAATATGACCTACAGGTGTATTTAGAGCCAGGTGAAGCAGTGGCATTAAACACTGGCTATCTAGTTGCTACAGTACTAGATGTGCAAAAGAACGGTATGGACCTTGCTATTTTAGATACATCTGCAACATGCCATATGCCAGATGTACTTGAAATGCCCTACCGTCCTGTTATTATCGGTGCTGGACAACCGAATGAGCTAGCACACACATATCGTCTTGGGGGCCTTACATGCCTTGCAGGGGATGTTATCGGGGACTATTCATTTGAACAACCATTAAAAACAGGCGACAAACTTATTTTTACAGATATGGCTCATTACTCAATGGTGAAAAACCACATGTTTAATGGTGTGAATCTTCCTGCAATTGTTTCTTACAACGACGAAGAAGGCATCAAAGTCATTCGTGAATTTAAGTTTGAAGACTATAGTGGTAGACTTTCATAATTCATTTAAAAGTAATGACCAAAACTTACAATGATCATAAAAAAACGTAGAGCTCTTAAGCCTCTACGTTTTTTTCATTTTCTAGCATTTTGTGTAGGTAATTAATAATTTCACGAATACCCTCAAGTGAGTTCACCAATACTTTTGGATCTACGTACGTGATCATACGATTTTCTAGATTTGCAACAGCTGTGAAATAACGCGTCTTCGAATAATTCACAAGGCCCACCTGCTTTAAAACAGACTCGTCAAAATCAAGAATTTCTCTTGCGTCAGTTACTAGCAAGCCATAATTTACGACATCCGTATTTAATACAATGATTCGAGATGTCGGTGTCGTTGTAGAACGATTATACAAAATACGTTCAAAATCAAGTACTGGTATGAGTTCCCCACGAATTCTCGTAAAGCCTAATAAATAATTTGGCAAGTGCGGAATCGGTGTGACATGCTCTAACTTTTCAATCGATATCGCTTGCTCTACAGGCACTGCATATTCTTCAGTCCCACAAGCAAAAACAACTGTTTTTACACTTTCCATGCGGTCACTTCCTTCAATCTGATATTAATGCTTTGTAGATTCCTTCACGATTTCTACAAGTAAATCTGCTAATTTTTCGAGTTCTTCCACTGGCATTTTTTCGTTAGTTGTGTGAATATCTTCGTAACCTACAGAGAGGTTAACAGTTGGAATTCCGAAGCCTGCGATTACATTTGCATCAGAGCCGCCTCCTGAAATACCCAGCTGTGGTGTGCGGTCAATATTTCGTGCAGCTGCCATCGCTACTTGCACTACCTTATCTTGCTCTGTCACACGGAAGCCTGGGTACATTAACGTTACTTCCACCTCAGCACGCGCGCCAAATGATGCTGATACCTGCTCAAATGTATCCTGCATATGTTTTGTTTGGGCATCTAACTTTGCTTTGTCAATCGAACGTGCCTCTGCTAAAATCGTTACCTCATCGCAAACGATATTTGTAGCTTGACCGCCTTCGAAACGACCGATATTCGCAGTTGTTTCTTCATCTAATCTACCAAGCTTCATTTTTGCAATACATTTCGATGCAACAGTAATTGCCGATATACCTTTTTCTGGAGCAACACCAGCATGTGCCGTTTTACCGATAATTTTAGTGAAAATTTTGGCTTGATAAGGAGCTGCTGTCACGATTCCTCCAACTTTACCATCACTATCCACTGCAAAGCCATATTTTGCTTTAATTTTAGAAGCATCTAATTCCTTCGCGCCAACTAGTCCACTCTCTTCACCTGCTGTAATGATGAATTCAATATCACCATGTGTGATGTTTTGTTCTTTTAAGCGTTTCACCATTTCAAATAATGCCGCAAGACCCGCCTTATCATCAGCACCTAAAATCGTAGTGCCATCTGACACGATATAGCCGTCTTCACGGATCGATGGCTTAATGCCTTTACCCGGAACAACTGTATCCATATGAGAAGTGAAATAGATAGGCTCCACATCTAAAGTACCTTTTAAAGTAGCGATTATATTTCCTGCACCGTGGCCATTGCGTGTATGTGCATCATCTTGCTCTACTGCAAATCCAAGCGCTGTTAATTTATCAATTAATACTGGAGCAATCTCATGTTCATACTTTGTTTCTGAATCAATTTGTACGAGCTCAAAAAACTCTTCTACTAAACGACTTGTCATATTGTAGGACTCCCTTAGTTTACGTGTTTTTCCACGCTATAGTATCTCCTATATTTTATCATAACGGACGATCGGTTGAAATCAATTACGCGAGGCGTAATTGTTGCTGTAACTATCGCTTCGCTTTCGCACACAAAATATCTGTAACACCCCTCTTAGGCTTTATCATCATTCAGCCAAGGTCTGAACGCTCACTGAAAAAGTGCTAAAACCGCATTCATGGAGACGTCCAATAAGTTTCTTTTAGCAGAACAACTACCTTTCTATATGGTAAAAATCCGCTTCGCTTTCGTCGCAAAGTAAACTTTCCTATGGGAAAAGCTTGAGCGGAAGGCCCCGCACGTAGCGTAGCGAAGGAGGAGACTGAAGCCAAGCCCGTGGAAAGCGAGTGCCAGAGCGGAAAGCTCCTATACGTCAATAGAACGGAAATAATTGTTTTGAAATTTGCTCATTGTAAATTAGTAAAAGAAAAAATCTGTGAGAAAAACGTGTAAACGTTTCCCACAGATTCTATTAAAATTCTAATAACACAGTCTGCTCCTGCTTGAGTTCCACTAAGTATTCTTTTGCTTTATTTTGCTTTTCATGCAAACGCCTAAGGGTATTATGGACATCATCTTGCACACGTGATACTTGTTCTCTAGCAGTTGATATTTTAGAATGTACCGACCATGCAGAAAAAATGTCATCAAAAAAGTAGTCCGCAAATTTTACAAAACCATCCGTTTCCACATGTAATGATTCCGTAGACATATTTTGGACATCAAGTAGCTCATTTTGGAAGCGTTGCAAAGCTATTTGTGCATTGTGTAAATAGCTCTCTGATTTATCAAGTGAATCGTGTTTTAAATGTGTCGCCAGTAATCCACCACCAAAAAACGTATCCCACGTCGAATAACTACCTGCAGAATGTAGTGATGCTGCTGCTTTTCCAAGAGCTGATAAGGCAACTTCACCCGCTTCATCTGCTTCATTAATTTCTTTCATCAATTGCTTTGTCAGAATTTCCTCATCTACTAGGTGCTCAAGTTTATGTGCTTTTGCAGGATTATGTAGTTGTAGGTACTCTTTCTTTTTCGCCTTCAGGCGGGTTAACTCTTCTTTTAACTGGGAATGATTAATTGGTGTTAATTTTTGGGTTACTTGTTCAAGGTCTTTTAGTAAATCTTGATTTATCTTTTTTGCTTCATTAATTTTTAATTCGAGTACTGCCGCTTTATCTATTTTTTCAGCACGAAGTTCATCTTGTTGTCCCGTCCAAGTACGAATTAGATTCATAAATGAAAAGCCTTCTAACTTATCGAGTTTCTGGCGGATTTTATTGAGTACCGCTGTGTTATAAGCAATATCCTGCCTTGCATGCTCGATTTGCCCTTCAATCAGAGATTTTTGCTCACAGAACCTTTCATAATTTCGAATTTGGGTGTGAATTACTTCCTGTTCTTTTTGTAGTTGTCTCCATTCCATCCGATTCATCTCCCTTTTCAATATATACGTATGAACGGACAGAATGTTTCAATTTTCAGTCATTATTAAACAAATTTTACATACAAAATTACATTATTAAATTCATACTCTATTAAAAAACCCAGTAACCAAAAAGGTTACTGGGCTTGTCCATCCAAATCTTATAGCGGAATGTTTCCGTGTTTTTTCTCTGGACGTGATTCTTGTTTGTTTGAAAGCATGTCTAATGCTTGGATTAACTTGATACGAGTATCGCGTGGATCAATAACATCGTCTACCATCCCGCGAGATGCCGCAACGTATGGATTTGCGAATTTCTCTTTGTATTCTTCGATTTTTGCTGCACGCGTTGCTTCAGGATCTTCTGATTTCGCGATTTCACGTGCGAAGATGATGTTTGCTGCACCAGCTGCACCCATAACTGCGATTTCAGCATTTGGCCAAGCAAATACTAGGTCAGCGCCGATAGATTTAGAGTTTAGGGCTACATAAGCACCGCCGTATGCTTTACGAAGGATTACTGTAATTTTTGGTACAGTCGCCTCTGAGTATGCATAAAGGATTTTCGCGCCGTGACGGATGATACCACCGTGCTCTTGTTTAACGCCTGGGAAGAAACCAGAAACGTCTTCAAAAGTGATGATTGGCACATTGTACGCATCACAAGTACGGATGAAACGAGCTGCTTTATCTGAAGAGTCAATATCAAGACCACCAGCTAATACTTTTGGTTGGTTACATACAAGACCTACTGATTCACCAGCAATACGAGCAAAGCCAACTACTACATTTTTAGCAAATTCAGAGTGAACTTCCATGAACGAACCCTCGTCCACTACTTGTTCAACAACTTTACGTACATCATATGGACGAGTTGTTTCGATTGGCACAACATCCACGATTTCTGGACGGTAATCGTCACCCTCTGGCTTCGCTTGACGAGGTGCTTTTTCTTTATTGTTTTGTGGTAAGTAGCTAAGCAATTGTTTGATTTGATCAACCGCTGCTTCTTCAGAAGGAGCACGGAAGTGAGCATTACCACTAATTGCATTATTTACTTTAGATCCACCAAGGTCTTCAGCAGAGATTTTTTCACCTGTAACAGTTTCAATTACTTTAGGTCCAGTAATGAACATTTGAGATGTTTTATCCACCATTAGGATAAAGTCAGTAATCGCTGGTGAATAAACTGCACCACCCGCACAAGGTCCCATGATAACTGAGATTTGTGGAATTACACCAGAATAAATTGCGTTACGATAGAAAATGTGACCGTAACCATCAAGAGAAAGTACGCCTTCTTGGATACGCGCGCCGCCTGAATCGTTGATGCCGATAAATGGCGTACCATTTTTCGCTGCAAGATCCATTACTGTAGCCATTTTTTTCGCATGCATTTCACCAAGTGCACCGCCGAATACAGTGAAATCTTGAGAGAATAAGTATACTGGACGTCCGTTAATTTTACCGAAACCAGTTACAACACCATCACCAGGACCTTCTAATTTTTCCATACCAAAGTCTACTGTACGGTGTGTAATGAATGGGTTAATTTCGAAAAAAGTACCTTCATCTAGTAATAATTCAATACGCTCACGAGCTGTTAATTTCCCTTTTTCATGTTGCTTCTCGATGCGCTCATAGCCACCACCAAGTTCAATTACCGTCTTACGGTCATACAAGTCATTAATTTTGTCGAACATATCCATATTGATCACTTATCCCCTTTTCCACTTTTATCGCATAATTCATACAACACACCGAAAGATGATTTTGGATGCATGAAAGCAACCTCAGCACCACCTGCACCCGGCCCTGGTTCGTCTGACAAAAGACGTACGCCTTTTTCACGAAGCTCAATCATGCGCTCACGAATTCCTGTTACACCGAATGCTATGTGGTGAATGCCTTCTCCACGTTTTTCGATGAATCCGTGTATCGCACTTTTTTCACTCATTGGTTCTAGTAATTCAATTTTCACGTTCCCAGCGTCGATAAACGCAACACGAACCTGTTGAGATTCAACTTCTTCCACTTTAAGTAACTTTAATCCTAAAGTTTCTGTATAATATGTAATGCGTTCATCAAGATCGCGAACCGCAATCCCGATATGGTCTACTTTCTCCATGATGACATCTCCTTCTGTTATGGTACATATCTATTTTACAGACTTTTTCGACAAAACTCTACTACTTGAGAATTTTTTCAGATTTGCTAAACTATTTATAAGAAAAGAAGGAGCGAACGAGCATATGAGCAATAAAAAATTCCAAAAAGTCGTTGTATATACAATGATTATTATTATGGTATTATCATCATTAGCATTCGGTTTATCAATGCTAGTATAAGAAAAGGGGGCGCGTCCACATTACTGTGGACGCGTTTTTTCCACGTTTAACCCTTCAAAAGACAGCTTAATCTCTAAATAACGGTCCATTTCTTCAATAAACTGGTAGAGTGCTGCTTGAGCTAAAAATTCCTGATGATCTTTTGGAAGTGGTAACTTTTCAAATTCCACCTTCACAAGCTCTAATTTTTCCCTAAAATGACCCGCAATATCTCCTGGATGGATATGCTCTGCTATATCTTCCATAAAGTCTGCTACGAGCGCCGCCTCTTGTACTATAACAGGAAGCTCCGTCACTTTCGGTAATACACGTTCAATAATTTCAAGCTGTTTCTCACGCATATCGAAATAAACATATAAGTTATTTTCACGTCTCGTTAAATGATTTTCAACATCTTTATACGCTAGAGACTTGGCAATATTCAATGTTTCTATTGCCTCTATTATTTCTCGACCATCCCAAATCGTGTCGCCCTCTCTTAAGTAGACAGCAACTTCTTTGAAAATTACAGAGAATAATTCTTCCACTCTATTACGGTAATAGTCTAACTCTTTCCCTATGTCTTCCATATACATATTAATCACTAAGCCTGTAGTGAAACCAATAGCCATTAATGCGAGCTCATTATAAACTAGCCCCATTGAAAAGCTTTCAACTGTGTATACATGCAAAATAATAACTGCACTTGATACAAAGCCGTCAACCACTTTAAGCGATACGATGGTCGGGATATAGAGCAAGAGCATCACTGCTAATGCAAATGGATGATAACCAATTAGCTCAAAACATAAAAATGCATAAATCATGCCAATAATAGCTGATACAAGGCGTGTATAAGCGGATTCGAGAGATTTCTTTTTTGTTGGTTGTACACATAAAATTGTCAAAACGCCAGCTGAAGTATAAAATTCTAGGTTGAAATACTGTGCAATAGCTATCGCAATGGCCGTACCAATCGCCGTTTTAATTGTACGATAGCCGATTGAAAATTTTTTCAGGGTCGACTGCCTCCCATCTATGCAAGGTTTATAAGAAACTTACATCCATACAAGATTAGCTTACCCCTCAATCCTCCGACTTATAAATATGAGCCAATATTGCAAAAACTCTAAAGAGAATAAGGCTAAAGCGCCTTCAGCGCTTTAGCAAAATTTCACTTATAGCTCTTCGCAGTACTCTTCGAAGTTTGCTTGCAGATTTGTTACAACTGACATTGGATCATGACCTTCGATTTCATAACGACCGACTTCAGCAACTACTTGTCCATCTTTTAATAGAACAAATGATGGAGAAGATGGCAGGTGGTCTTCACCGAAGTGATAACGAGCTGCTGCTGTTGCTTCTTTATCTTGGCCTGCAAATACAGTCACAAGATGATCAGGACGTTTATCATAGTGTACACAATTTGCTGCAGCTGGACGTGCAATACCGCCTGCGCAACCACATACTGAGTTCACCATTACTAAAGTTGTTCCAGGGCGTGCGAAAGCCTCTTCTACAGCTTCCGGTGTACGAAGTTGTTCGTAACCAGCAGCCTCCATTTCTCCGCGCGCAGTTTTTAAAATTTCTTGCATAAATAAATCATAATCCATGTTCATAAGTGAAACGCTCCTTTCAAGTTTGAGCCAAATTTGGCAACAAAGGTATCCGTAAACATTGCTTTTTAGGTTACCTTCGATCCGCTATTATTCAACAAATGTTTTGTCGAATTGATACCCCTCTTATCATAGCAGTAAGTTACGATTTTGTGCACCTACTTGCTCATAAAAGAATGCATTATTTCTGTGTATTGTCGTCGCGGAACAAACTATCTACACCTTGTGTAACGGTCATTTGGCCATCAAGGATTTGACGCTCAAGAAGCTGTACTTGTGTCTTACGTGCTGGATCACCATAAAAAGCATCAATTAAATGGTCGGTAATCATCGATTGGAACCATTCTTTAGTTTGATTTTGACGTCGAATTGACCAGTAATTATTCGCGTCGACCGTTTCTTTGAACTCTCCAATAGTGTCCCAAACTTTGTCCAGACCACGTTTCTCCCATGAGCTTACTGGCAATGCAGTAGACATCCAGCCCGGTGTTGCAGGCTGTAAGAAGTGAAGGATTTGTTTGTACTCTGAAACGGTCTTTTTGGCAAGGCGTACATTATCACCATCCGCTTTATGCACAACAATCGCATCTGCTAATTCCATGATGCCTTTCTTCATACCTTGTAGCTCGTCTCCTGCACCTGTTAAAACAAGAAGTAAGAAAAAGTCGACCATACCACGGACGTACGTTTCACTTTGCCCTACTCCGACCGTTTCTATTAAAATCACATCATAGCCTGCTGCCTCGCAGAGAAGCATCGTTTCACGCGTCTTTTTATGGACACCCCCAAGGGTACCTGCAGACGGTGAAGGACGAACAAATGCATTTGGTTTTTTCACGAGCTCTTCCATTCGTGTTTTATCACCTAAAATACTGCCGCCCGATAATGAAGAACTAGGATCAATTGCAAGGACCGCTACTTTTTTTCCCATTTCACATAGCATCGTTCCAAATGCTTCAATGAACGAGCTTTTCCCTGCACCTGGTACGCCAGTAATCCCAATACGGACACTGTTGCCTGTATGCGCTAGAAGCTCTTGTAAAAGCTCTTGTGCAAGTACTTTATGACTAGCATTTGAGCTTTCAATGAGTGTGATAGCTTTCGATAGTTGCATACGTGAGCCTGCACGTACTTCACGTGCAAGCTCATTAACATCAATTTTTTCGGCTTTTTTCTTTCGGAATTTTTTCGGTGTACCGTATTGCATACCGTCGTGAGTTGCCTCGACGCCGTCCATTACAAAAAGCGCACTTTCTTCTATCCCTTTGTTTTTGTCCATTATTCAGACACTTCCTCATAACCTAAACGTTTGTAGATTTCTTCGATGATCTTTTGTGCAGATACGGGAATTACTGTACCTGGTCCAAAGATTGCTACTGCGCCAGCCTCATAAAGGAATTCGTAGTCTTGAGCTGGAATAACGCCGCCAACGATAATAATAATATCTTCGCGTCCTAATTTTTCTAGTTCAGAAACTAATGCTGGCACTAACGTTTTATGACCTGCTGCTAATGAAGATACACCAATACAATGCACGTCATTTTCAACTGCCATTTGCGCTGTTTCTTCAGGCGTCATGAATAATGGCGAAATATCTACATCAAACCCTAAGTCAGCATAGCCCGTTGCAATAACTTTTGCGCCACGGTCATGGCCATCTTGTCCCATTTTTGCGACTAAAATACGCGGGCGACGACCCTCATTTTCTTTGAATTCTTCCGTCATTTGTTGTACTTCTGTAATTTGCTCTTCATCAGAGAAGTTTGCAGAATATACACCTGAAATTGAACGGATAATTGCTTTATGACGACCAGAAACCGATTCGATAGCATCAGAGATTTCTCCAAGAGAAGCACGCGCACGCGCTGCATCTACTGCTACAGCTAGTAAGTTTTCTTCGCCATCTTGTGCCGCTTTTGTAAGGCGTGCTAAATGTTTTTGTACTTCTGCTTCATCACGAGCTGCTTTCATAGCATCTAAGCGCTCGATTTGTTTTTGACGTACAAGTGTGTTGTCGATATCAAGAATATCGATTGGTTCTTCTTTATCTAGGCGGTATTTGTTAACACCGACAATTGTTTCTGATTTAGAGTCGATTTTCGCTTGGCGTTTTGCCGCTGCTTCTTCAACTTTCATCTTCGGAAGACCTGTTTCGATAGCTTTAGCCATCCCACCAAGCTCTTCGATTTCTTCGATTAATGCCCATGCAGATTTTGTGATTTCATCTGTTAATTTCTCAACGTAATATGAACCACCCCATGGATCGATTACTTTCGTCATACCTGTTTCTTCCTGTAAGAATAACTGTGTATTACGAGCGATACGTGCAGAGAAGTCTGTCGGAAGTGCAATCGCTTCATCCAGTGCGTTCGTGTGCAATGATTGTGTATGCCCCATTGCCGCAGCATTTGCTTCGATTAATGTACGTGTCACATTATTGAATGGATCTTGCTCTGTTAAAGACCAACCAGATGTTTGTGAGTGCGTACGTAAAGCTAATGTTTTTGGGTTTTTCGGGTTAAACGTAGACATCATTTGTGCCCAAATTCGGCGTGCTGCACGCATTTTTGCTACTTCCATGTAATAATTCATGCCGATTGCCCAGAAGAATGATAAGCGTGGTGCAAAGGCATCGATATCAATACCAGCTTTAAGACCGGTACGGACGTATTCAAGACCATCAGCTAGTGTATACGCAAGCTCGATGTCGTTTGTCGCACCTGCTTCTTGAATATGATAACCAGAAATAGAAATCGAGTTGAATTTCGGCATAAATTTCGCTGTGAATTCGAAAATGTCTGCGATAATTTTCATCGACATTGCTGGCGGATAGATATAAGTATTACGTACCATGTACTCTTTTAAAATATCATTTTGGATTGTCCCTGCTAATAAATCAGGAGTAACCCCTTGTTCTTCAGCAGCTACGATATAGAATGCAAGGATTGGTAATACCGCACCATTCATTGTCATCGAAACTGACATTTGGTCTAGTGGGATTTGATCAAATAGAATTTTCATATCTTCTACAGAGTCAATAGCTACCCCAGCTTTACCTACGTCACCTGTTACACGTGAATGGTCAGAGTCATAACCACGGTGTGTTGCTAAGTCAAAGGCAACTGAAAGACCTTTTTGACCCATTGCAAGGTTTCGTTTATAGAATGCATTTGATTCTTCCGCTGTCGAGAAACCTGCATATTGGCGTACTGTCCAAGGACGTGCCACATACATAGTAGGGTATGGACCACGAGTGTTTGGCGCAAGTCCAGCCACATCATTCAAGTGCTTTGCATCTGCGATATCTTCTTTTGTATAGATATCTTTTATTTCAATTCCTTCATTCGTCATGAACATTTCTGTTGACGCCTCTGGTGCTATTTCTGTCAATACTTTTTCGATTTCAACTGTACTAAAATTTGGCTTGCTCATCGTTGGACCTCCTTCATGCTAGCAGACACAGAGTTTAATTTTTCAATGATGTTTTGTCCTGCAAAAATAAAGCCATTTAAGCCATTTGCTAACCAAGCTTCTTCTTCATCTTTAAATTTACCAGCTACGTCTACTATTACACCCTCTGGTTTACCCGCTAAAATTGCTGGTAATAATTCTTTTGTATTGTCGTCATTTGCCGCAATCACAACATATTTCGCTTCTGTCGCATTTAACCAAGCTACTGCTTCTTCCGCCGTTGAAATTTGACCGCTTTTTTCTGGCACTAGTCCGACAGTATTTAAGAACCCAGAGACGAAATCTGCACGTGGCTTCGATCTTTTTAGTGAACCTAATGTTAAAATACCAGTTTTCACATCAGCCGCAGTCATTTCAGCACGTAATTGCTCGAAAGGTATTGCAATACGCTTAATATCTGCAAATAGTGGATTAGTTGTGTTTTCAAGAACGTCCGCAGGGTTTGCATAAATATTCGTACCGATTAATGATTGTTTACGCGTTTGTACTGCTTTTACACGCGCTTGGTAAGAAGCCTCTAACTCTTCCGCTAATTTACCAGATGCTGAGTAAGCATCAATACCACCAGCCGCTTCAATCTCTAAGAATAAAGCCCATGCTTCTTTCACAAAGTCTGCAGTTAAAGATTCTACAAAGTAAGAGCCACCTGCTGGATCAGTTGTTTTTAAGACATTTGTTTCTTCTCTTAATACTAAAGATACGTTGCGTGCAATACGAACAGATTGCTCTGTAGGTTTCGTTAACGCATCATGTGGGTGAACTGTAAAGACATCCGCACCGCCAATTAAACCAGAAAGCGCTTCATTTCCAGCACGTAGTAAGTTTACATATACATCCAATTTAGAGAAACCGCGAAGTGAAGTTTCAGCTAATGTAGGTACTTTCACATTTCCTGTAACACCATACGCTGATGAGAACGCTTTCCAAAGTACTTTAAAAGCACGAAGTTTCGCAACTTCTGTAAAGAATTGCGTGTCCACAGCAAATGAAACGTAAAATTTATGAGCAAACGCTTCGAAATTTTCTGTCTCTTCGGCGTATTTAGCTGCTATTGCCAGCGCATAAGCTAATTCTTGAACAGCATTTGCACCTTGATTGTGATAAACGATTGTATCCGCACCATTAGTTCGAACATTTGAGAAATCTGCAAGGACAACTGGCTCTTGCGAAACGATATAGCCTTTTACGGAATCTCGCTTACTAACTTCAATTTTATCGAATACCGCCAATAATGGGTCATTAGCATTTTCCACCGTGATTTTGAATGAATATTCCGATAAATAAGGAGCCAATTTTGCGATTATTTCTTCAGTCCACGCAAAGTTTACACGACTATCAATTGTAACAACTTCATTGCCACGAACTAAACTATCATCAAGCTGCGCAAAGAATGCTTCACTTGAACCTGCATAAACTTGCTGAGCCACACTAAATACAGAAGTATTTTGTAGGGAACGGATTGTGGCTACTTGTTTTTCAAGATCTTCACCCAGTTTTGCTACTAAACTTTCTTGTGTGTACAGTGGTTCAAGTGTAATACCTTCACTTGTTTTTGTTAAAAGAGACTCGAATGGTTTCCCTTTTAAAGCTTTTATTGCTGCATCTTGCCATTCTGTATAGGACGGCTTTTCAAATTCAATATTTTTCATGTTGTTTGACATGCGGACGCTAATAGCTTCCCCCCTTAGTAGTTTCTATTTGCTATTCTACATGACAAAGTGCGTGTCGAAAAGCACAAAAAAATGCGGAAACCGTTATATAACAGGTTTCCACATACTCATCAGTAGACTAATGTTGAAGATTTGTTCGTGTTTTCGAGTATATTTTTCACTCTATTTAGAAATTTACCGCAAATCAATCCATCTAATATACGATGGTCTAACGATAAACATAAATTTACGATATCCCTAGCGGCAATCATTCCACCTTGTAATATTACCGGTTTTTTAACAATACTTTCCACTTGAAGTATAGCTGCTTGTGGATAATTAATGATGCCCATCGACTGCATGGAGCCAAATGCGCCAGTATTATTTACCGTAAACGTACCACCCTGGATTTCATTCATCGTCAGTTTTCCAACTCGAGCTTTTTCCGCAAGCTCATGAATTTCTCTGGCAATACCTTTTATCGATTTTTCGTCTGCGTGTTTTATAACAGGCACGAATAATGCATCATCCGATGCCACAGCAATTGAAATATTAATGTCATGCTTTTGAATTATTTTGTCT
Organism: Lysinibacillus sp. NPDC097287; assembly: GCF_044761695.1. Lineage (NCBI taxonomy): Bacteria > Bacillati > Bacillota > Bacilli > Caryophanales > Bacillaceae > Lysinibacillus > Lysinibacillus sp. NPDC097287. The sequence continues at coordinate 223,388 of NZ_JBIWCX010000002.1, read as the reverse complement.
TCTGCCCAAATGGAATTCAACATCGGGAATTCTTTTAAGGCTTGCGCCACGGCTTTCACAAAGAACGCAAAATAGGTAATATTATAGCCTTCTTTTTGTTTGAACTCAGATTTTATACTATCACGGTAGGTAACTAATTCTGTAACGTCTACTTCCATCATCATCCATGCATGTGGTACTTCTTGTGTACTTCGCACCATATTATTCGCGATGGCACGACGCACCTTTGTTATTGGAATTTCAATATCACGCCCTTGTGCTGATGGTTGTGACGTAACTGATTTTTCCTGTTGGATTGAAGGTGGCACTGGCGATATAGTATCAACATGCGTTTGAATTGAAACAGCTGGAGGTGCGATATTCGTCGGACCACCACCTGCATCAATAAGCTGTTGTATATCCTTACGCGTAATACGGCCATCCTCCCCTGTTCCTGTAACCTGATCAAGTGCAATATCGTGCTCTTGTGCAAGACGTAGCACTGCCGGCGAATAGCGCACCTTATCTGAACGCACTGTTTTCTCTGCCTGTACAAGTACTGTTACTGGTTTTGGTGATTCTTGTTTTTTCTGGACACCCGCATTTAAAATAGCTGAGCTCACCGCTGATTTTTTCGGTGGTGGTGGCGGTGATAATTCACTGTCACCCGCAATTTCAATAGAACAAACGACTGAACCTACTGGTAGCGTTTGCCCCTCTTCTGCTAGAAGTTCTGTAATAACTCCCTCAAAAGAAGATGGAATTTCTGCATTTACTTTATCAGTGTTAACTTCCGCTAATGGGTCATATTTTTTTACCGTATCTCCCGGTTGTACGAGCCACTTTTCAATCGTGCCTTCAGTTACACTCTCTCCAAGCTGCGGCATTGTAATATTTTGAATCGCCATCATCTATTCCTCCTATCAATTACGCCTCGACGTAATTGAGTCCAGATTTTGAATTGTGCCCAGGCCTGCGTGATGCAGGTCAGTTAGCCGTTGTAGCATGGATGCGACGTACTTAGGCTAACATCCTTATCTACCCTTCAAAATCTGTGACATCCGCCGGAGGCTTTAATTTTATTCAGTAAGAGTCACATCGTCCACTGAAAATACACTACAAATTAATATTCACCTCACCACCTATAAAGGTGGGAAAAACTTTTACTGAATAAAGTTAAAATGCAGCTAACTCACGCATCGCACGTTCTACTTTTTCAGGATTGATCATGAAAAACTTTTCCATTGTTGGTGCATATGGCATAGCTGGTACATCTGGACCTGCTAAACGCTTAATCGGTGCATCTAGTTCAAATAAACAATGTTCAGCAATAATGGCCGAAACTTCGCTCATAATACTTCCTTCTTTATTATCCTCAGTGACTAGTAGTACTTTACCAGTTTTACTTGCTGCTTCTATTATCGCTTCTTTATCCAATGGGTAAACAGTACGAAGGTCTAGTACATGCGCAGAAATACCATCTGCTGCTAGTCGCTCCGCTGCTTGTAAGGCAAAATGAACCGCTAATCCGTAAGTAATAACTGTGATATCTTCTCCTTCACGTTTAACATCGGCTTTACCAATCGGCAATGTATAATCATCAGTTGGTACTTCCCCTTTGATTAGGCGATATGCACGTTTATGTTCAAAAAACAAAACTGGATCTTCATCGCGAATAGCGGCTTTTAATAAGCCTTTTGCATCATACGGTGTTGATGGGATGACAATCTTTAAACCCGGTGTACCTGCAAAGAGCGCTTCTACCGATTGTGAATGATATAATGCCCCGTGGATGCCACCGCCAAATGGTGCACGTATTACAAGCGGACAAGACCAATCATTATTAGAACGATACCGAATTTTGGCTGCCTCCGATACAATTTGATTGACCGCTGGCATAATGAAATCTGCAAATTGCATTTCTGCTATTGGACGCATACCGTACATTGCAGCTCCAATTCCAACACCAGCAATAGCACTTTCTGCTAGCGGTGTATCTAAAACACGATACTCTCCAAATTGTTCATAAAGTCCTGTAGTTGCTTTAAAAACGCCGCCCTTCCGACCAACGTCCTCCCCAAGGATGAAAACACGCTCATCACGTTCCATTTCTTCCTTCATCGCTAACGTAATTGCATCAATATAAGACATTACCGCCATTACGCGTCACCTCCGCCTGTTGTTGCATACACATACTTCAAAGTATCTTCTGGCTTTGCATATGGTGCTGCTTCCGCATATTCTGTCGACGCATTCACCTCAGCCATTACACGCTCTTCTATTTCAGCACGAAGCGTATCATTCATAATGCCTGTTTCTCTCAAATATTTTTCGAATAAAATAATTGGATCTTTTGCTTTTCCTTCTGCGATATCTTCTGCAGTTCGATACTGGCGATCATCATCATCTGACGAATGTGCTGTTAAACGGAATGTCACTGTTTCAATTAAGCTTGGGCCTCCACCATTACGTGCACGCTCCGCCGCTTCCTTCACAACTTTATATACTTGTAGAGGGCATTTCCCATCTACAGTAATACCTGGCATTCCATATCCGATTGCACGGTCTGATACTTTAGCACACCCTAACTGTCGCTCTACTGGGACAGAAATTGCATACTGATTATTTTCGACCATTATAATAACCGGTAATTTATGCACACCTGCAAAGTTAGCACCTTCATGGAAATCACCTTGGTTAGACGATCCCTCGCCGAGCGTCACAAATGTGATGAAATCCTCTTTTTGCAGACGTCCCGCTAACGCAACACCTACTGCATGCGGTACTTGCGTTGTTACTGGCGATGAACCTGTCAAAATACGATTTCTCTTTTGCCCGAAATGACCAGGCATTTGACGACCTCCTGAGTTTGGGTCCTCTGCCTTTGCAAAAGCCGATAACATTAAATCTCTAGGCGTCATACCGAAATGTAAAACAACACCCATATCCCGATAATACGGTGCAATATAGTCTTTATTTTTATCTAATGCAAATGCGGCACCCACTTGAGCAGCTTCCTGCCCTTGACAGGAAATTACAAATGGAATTTTACCGGAACGATTTAATAGCCACATACGCTCATCTAGGCGTCTTGCCATTAACATTGTTTCAAACATTTCAAGTACATGCTCATTTGTTAATCCCAACTCTTCGTGTCGAATTTGAACTTCTTGCATACGAACACCCCTTTCGTATTGTTAACCAATCATTTACACATCTGCACGAGGACCACAATCGATTTAGTGTTAGAAAACTACTTTGTCCTGTTAAAAATGAATGGCTCTATTATCTACTGCTAACGCTGCTTCTACTAAAATCTCATTTAAAGACGGATGCGGATGAATTGCTTGACTGATTTCCCATGGTGTAGCATCTAGAAGCTTTGCAAGCGATGCCTCCCCAATTAAATCTGTCACATGTGGTCCTACCATATGAATACCTAAAATATCATTTGTTTGAACATCCGCTATAATTTTCACAAAACCCTCTGTTTCACCATTGACTAACGCCTTACCTATCGCTTTGAATGGGAATTTCCCGATTTTTAATGCGTATCCTTGCTCGTTAGCATCCTTTTCAGTTAAACCGATACTCGCCACTTCAGGATATGAATAAACACATTTTGGGACTTTCAACGGATCTAACATATCTATTTTCCCTGTCGCTATATGTTCAATTGCCGACAATCCTTCATGTGACGCAACATGTGCAAGCTGTAACCCACCAATAACGTCACCAATCGCATACATATGGGACTCTTTCGTTTGATATGTGTCACGCACTTTAATGTAACCATTTTCCACTTCAATATCTGTATTCTCTAAACCAATACCTTTAGTATTTGCTTCCCGACCTACACAAAGCAGTAACTTATCTGCCTCGAACTGTACTTCATTCTCTTTAACTTGAGCAGAAATGAAAACGCTATCATTTTTTATTTCGAAGGTATCAACTTTTAACTTTGCATTTGTCATAATACGTACGCCTCTTGTTTCAAGCTGCCTCGTTAATTCTTTCACAACATCAGCATCTTCAGCCGGTAATATCGTTGGACCAAACTCCACAACCGTTACGTTAACACCAAAATCACAAAGCATTGAAGCCCACTCAATTCCAATCACACCGCCACCAACAATTAGTAGAGACTTAGGCAATGTAGCCATCATCAATGCATGGTCTGAATTCATCACATAGTTACCATCAACCTGTAGCCCTTCAATTCCTCTTGGCTTCGAGCCTGTAGCTATAACTACATTCATTGGTAATAACATTTCATTTTCTTCACCATTACGAAGCTCTACAGAAACAGTGCCTGGCATTGGCGAAAAAATGGAAGGACCTAAAATACGTCCATATCCTTCATATACGTCAATTTTTCCTTTTTTCATTAAGGTATTCACACCTTGACTAAGCTGTTCAACAATTGCTTGTTTTCTTGCCTGTACTTTATCAAATTGTAATGTTACCCCTTCTATTTCTACACCGAATTCAATCGCTGTTTTATTGGCCATTCTATATACCTCGGCACTTCGTAAAAGCGCTTTACTAGGAATACAGCCTTTGTGTAAACATGTACCGCCAAGCTTCTCATTTTCGACGATTGCTGTCTTAAGACCTAATTGAGATGCTCGGATAGCTGCCACATAACCACCTGTACCGCCACCAATAATCACCACATCATAATTTTGAGCCATTTCCAATTCCTCCTTCTATCTCTATAGAGGAGAGGTCGATCAAACGACTTCTCATGATTTAATTACTTACATTAGCGACCGTGTAAGATATTTTTTTCATTTCGTAAAAACTGACTACGAGATTTTGCTACTCGCGCAATACGATCTTCTGCTAATCGATTTGCTGCAATATATGTCGGGATGTTGTCACGTCTTGAAATAGCAAAGATTTTTTCGATGCTATCATAGATGCCTTCAACACGCTTCATCGCGCGTTCTTGGTTATAGCCATACAGCTCATCCGCCACATTAATAACGCCTCCTGCATTAATTACATAATCAGGTGCATACACGATGCCCAATTCATGCAATTGATCGCCATGACGAGATTCTTGTAATTGGTTATTGGCAGAACCTGCAATAACTTTTGCTTTTAATTGAGGTATTGTGTCATCATTTAATATTGCGCCCAGTGCACATGGTGAAAAAATATCAACATCTTGCGCATAAATTTCATTAGGTGCGACAGCTATGGCTCCGAAATCGTTAACTACACGGTCAATCACTGCTTGGTTAATATCTGTAACAATAAGCTTTGCGCCTTCCTTATGTAAATACTCGCAAAGTTTATATGCAACATTTCCGAGCCCTTGAACGGATACTGTACGCCCATCTAATATATCTGTACCAAATGCTTCTTTTGCGGCTGCCTTCATACCACGATATACACCGAAAGCCGTTACAGGAGATGGATTACCCGATGAACCAAATGCTGGTGAAATGCCTGTGACATAATTTGTTTCCTCGTGGATTAAATCCATATCTGTTACAGTTGTACCTACGTCTTCTGCTGTAATATAGCGCCCGTTCAAACCTTGAATAAATCGCCCTAATGCTCGAAACATTTCTTCATTTTTATCTGTAAATGGATCACCTATTATGACTGTTTTCCCCCCACCAAGATTTAAGCCAGCTGCTGCGTTTTTATACGTCATGCCTCGTGCTAAACGTAGTGCATCTTCGATTGCATTTTCCTCTGTAGCATATGTCCACATACGCGCACCACCTAGTGCCGGACCAAGCGTAGTGTCATGGATAGCGATAATCGCCTTTAACCCTGATGCTGCATCTTGACAGAACACCACTTGTTCATAATCATACTTTTCCATATACTTGAAGATTTCCATAAAAACTCGCCCCTTTGCTTCAGAAAGTTTATCGAACAATACCAATCTTTTTATTGTGAAGAAAATTTGTAAAAAAATCTATGAAATGGATAATTAACCTCCATTTAATTTTACAATACTGACAATTTCACAATTTCGCAACATTTATTACTCTTTCTCTATTAAGTTGGAATTTTCTAAAAATTCAGTGTATATTTCTATTAATTTATTCTCTTTTTTACAAATTTACCGCCCATCGTTTAGTGTACCGTTTCTTGACATTCCTTCATCCACAGGTACAATTAGAAATAGATATGAGGAGGGACATGCATGGCTCGTTTTGCTGCATTCATCGTAATGCTAATTCCCGGTCTTATGGCTGCGGGTGGCATTAAATTTATGCGTGATACATTATTCGGGACGCTCATCTCACCTTTCCCATTTTTATGGCTACAATTTGTCGTTGGCATCATTTTCTTCGTTGTCGGCTTTGGCTTTTTCGCAGGCTTCTTATTACATCGCGATCGAAAAAAAGGAAAAGTGGCTCCGCGCTTCCAGAAAAAATAAAAATAGCTATCTACTAAGCTTGAACTGTCTTAGTAGATAGCTATTTTATTATTACTAAAATAAATATTAATTAATGGAATTAGTGCGTTTTTGTTCTTTGATAACTTTATCAGGAAAATCTGTAATCCAACCAATAACACTAGGATGTGGATTAGTGATAAATTTTTCACTACTATCGATTGCATAAAAACGACATTTCTTTTCATTTGCAACACATGCCTCCAAATAGCGAGGCTTATAATATTTTTTATGTGCATGCACACTATCAATTGCTTGATAATCACGTAACAAATCCCAGTTCAACTTTTTTGTTGCAATTAAGGCTGTTTCAAATTGTGGCGTATACTGCTTCACTATTTTCAACAACTCATAATGAAAAGAAGAGAAATGACTACCCTCTGGTAATTGCAAGCCTTTTAGCATATGAAGAAGTGCATCTGTATTTTCTAATATCGTTGATTTCAGCTCAATATTCAGCGGCATTTGACGCTGATTTGCCCATACTAAAACCTCTTCAAAAGTTGAAATTTTGTATGTGGAAAAAAGTCGTCTCCACGGTTTACCCAATTTAAAGCGTTGCAATTGCTCTATATTACATTCATTCACAAGCTTATTACTGCCTGCTAATCGTGATAGCTGTGGATCATGATACACAACTGGTATCCCTTCCTTAGATAGTTGGATATCTAATTCAATACCATCTGCACCTAGTTCCCAAGCTTTTTCAAAAGCTTTGAAACTATTCTCAAGAGCATGAGCCGAAGCCCCTCGATGCGCAAAAACAGGTACGTAGTCAGCACTACACATTTAATTCGCCAAACTCTAGTAAAAATTTACCGTTAGTCATTTTGCTTAGTAAAGATGATTTTTTACCAATTTGAATATAAGTGCCTGGATATGCCTCTTTCGTCACCGTAATCTCTTCTTTCCCTGCATGACGTAATTCATCCATCATTAGCTTTATATCACGATCCACAGTAACCGCTTCTGCCTTCAATTTAGACAAAGCTTGCTTTGTTTCTTCAAACGCTGCCACTTGCTGTGTATTCATTTGCTTAATCATTGGTAATAGGCTTTTTATCTTATCTTCGTAGCCTGTGATTTCTGTCTGTAAAGTCTTTAACTGCACGGCCTTTTCTTGCATTTTTGCATAGCTCTCTTGTTTATTAACACTTTCAATAATTAAATCTGTTCTACGTTCTAGACGATTTCCAGAAATAGCTGTGACAATTGAGCTTTTTGCTATTGCACGACCACCGATGATCTTCCCTTTTCGTTCATCCACAAAAATCGAATGTGCTTCTAACTGAGAGCCTAATGCATAGAAGCCAATGTGAATACTTTCAGTTGCAATTAAATTGGCTTCATTCACATGCTTCACAAAAATATTTCCACCAGCCTCTACTAGCGTCGAACCCAGACCAAAAATGCCACCTCGAATAAAGACATCCCCTTCAATTGACTTAATGAGCTTAGCGCCACTTACACCTTCAGCTCCTTCAATTGAAATGTCTCCCGTTGCAATGACCGTATAACCTGCAGTTACAGTACCTCGAATACTTAAAGAGCCATTAAACTCTAGATTTCCAGTTTCTACACCCACATCACCGTGAATAGGTAAATGTCGGTTTACACCAATCATGCCCTTCACATCATCTAAAACACCGGCAATCTTCGAACGAATAACAATTTTACCTTCTTCTTCAACTTCATAGGCAGATTTTTTATCATAACGAATTGGAAAATCTCTACCTGGTGCTGCCGGAATACTTTCACCCAATATGTTTTTTCCTGCTACACCTGCTGTAGCAGGAATTTTCTCGCCGAGCCAAGATCCTTCAGAGATTTCTGAAATGAAATTCATATCAAAATAATCTGCTTTTCCATCATCTCGAATGACAGGTTTTCTCTCAGGCTTTGGTAAGTATGTAATCTGTGCATCTATTCCTGCTACAGGCTGTGTGCCTTGTGCAATTAAAAATGCCTTTCCTGGTTCTATTGTTGAAATATCAAAATCTAATATGCCTTCAACAATATTATTGTCAGCCAGTGCATCCAGGATTTGCTGTTTCAGCTGGTCCTTGTTTTTTTGAATATAATCCATTGTTTCATATATAAATACAGAGGCAGACATTTTGTCTCGTGCAATCTCAGCTTCTACATTTGGAAGCCATCGCCCTATCTCTATTGGGCTTACGCTCTCTGTCGCTAATACGTTTTTTAATACAGAAAAATTGGATAATTTTAATCGGGGATGACTTCGTAAAATTCCATCGAAATCTTTTAAAGGAAAGCCGGCACTAAATGTAACCATAAAAACTTTTCCATTATCTTCAGATATTTCAAAATTATCATTTCGAACTAAAATCACGTTATCTCCTCCTTCCCTCTATATGTAATAAGTATATACAATCTACTTACATTTGTTTAGAGACATTTGTCCCTGCCGACAAGGAAAATACTCCTATTTATATATAGATTATCATATTTAATTTATGTTCTTACAGTTTTCTCTATAATTATGTTTATAATGTCTCTCACTTTTATTATACAGATTACCGACTAACACTAGTTTATATTTTTTGTAAACTATTCGATATGAGGAAAATTACCCCCTAAGAATACCTAAGCTATTTTGCAAGGGATTCTTCATCAAGAAAATGGGGCTTTCCGTTCCGGCTGGGCGTCGCCCAGCCTCCACTCCAATCAAAAGGCATACTACAACTAATGAGATATTTCTAAAGAATGCTTACTAATTTACTCATGATGAGTAAATTATAAAAAATGTCTTCTCATGTATGACTATTTTCATTGGTTAATAAAGTGAATATCTACTTGCTAATAAGTACATGGAAATAGCTAAAAAAGGACCATCCTATTTTTAGGACAGCCCCATGGTATTTAATATTGAAGCCTGTTCCTATCAGTTTTAATAACAGATGACGCTATAATGACAAAGCCGAGCATTAAAATAAAGATCAAGTCGAGTAAACCTGTATGCATCGACACAGTAAATACTGTAATTACAAAAGCATAAGCTACAGAATGGAAGCTACGAATGCCAACTTGCTTTACTTTATTATAGATTAATGAGATTAGAACACCATACAACAAGAACCCTATCGCTACTAATAAATAGCCACCATCAAGGAATAGTTGACCAATAAACGTTGGCGTTGTCGTTCTTGATTCTCGTGTGATAAATTTACCTCCCTCTACACTTAACGAGTTCACAACCTCTGTTACCTTCATTCGGGGCGAAATTTGCTCACCTGGTAAAATTGTGTTGAATATACCACGATGTATCTCACCATTTAAGGTATCTTCTTTTTGTGTATATTCTATAATTTTACTTAATACGATATGACCTGTTACACTTACCTCATTTAATGCAAGCATCCATTTTGGTGTTAAGTTTACCTTTTGTTCAGCGGTTAACAATCTTTCTCTTTCTTCTACTGTCAATTCTACATCTGGTTGATCACGGTTATTAAAATCCTTTGTTGTATCTTCTGTTAGAACACGTATAAAGCCAAACATCGAAAATGCTACAGCAATCACGAATAATGCGGAAAGGAACCAAGTCAATTTCACACGCTTTACAACGAAGTGGAAAATAATAATACCAGTAAACAACATAATAATTAACGGTGTACGATAACCCATTAATAAAAATAAGAACATCACAACAGCGAAAATCGAACCATAAACAAAAGCCTTTTTCCATGTCATTTTCTTCTCTAAAATCATTTTGTAAGAAAGTAACAGCAAAACTCCAAACCATAGTAATTGGCTAAAAAAGTTTAACTTCGGATCCAGGTTACGACGGTTTTCCTCATCAGAAATCCCTAAGCCTCCACCAAAAATCATCATTAAATAAGAGCCTAATCCGAGAATTGTTAGGAATATTATAAAATGAATCACGTATTTACCTAAGAACGATAGTCCAAATGATGGTATCGTCCACTCCAGTTTATCAATAATATACACACCTATGTAATAGCATACAAGCGCTAAAATTAAAACTGGCCAAATCGACACTCGGATATTAAACATTTCAAATTTATGCCAATCAAATAAACTTGTAAAAAAATAAAGCACTAATATAAAAGGTAAAAAGAAGTATGGTGAGAACATATCAATCCTATTAACCTTTGTTAAAATTTCTTTCAAATTTTTCATACATGTCATACATCTTATTAGATGTTATTGCCCTCCCCTATGATGAACTGATAATTGCCTAGTACTGCCTCTCCCTTACTATTTTTTCAATACATATAAATGCAATTATAGCATGAATATGACTAGACTCACAGAAGGTTTTTCATAAAAATTCAACAATTACCTTTTAATTCAATATCAAATGTATTACACATCTTTACATAAATTATAAGGAATTTAAAACTATCTCCGTGTTAGAGAGTCTGAAGCGAGAGTTAATGCATATTAAATATAAATCTTTCTTTAGTAATATTTAAACTAAAAATTATTTTACGTATTTAGTGAAGTAGGATTAATGGCATAAAAAAGACGCCTTTTAAATAGTCGTCATTAACTGTCCAAAAAGGCGTAATATAATTTTGTTATCAACAAAATCTTTAAAGAGCATTCTCCACTGGCAAAATGCTCATAATTCTTATCTGTACAGAGCTTAGCTCGCCATCATATCAATACGAATCTTGTCTGCGATCATGGCGATGAACTCTGAATTTGTCGGCTTCGACTTTAAGTGATGCACAGTATAGCCGAACATCGACGAAATTGATTCGTAATTACCACGATTCCACGCAACTTCAATGGCATGACGAATCGCACGTTCTACACGAGATGGTGTCGTATTGAATTTTTTCGCGATTTCTGGATATAAGATTTTTGTCACTGAGCCTAATAACTCGATATCCTCATACACCATTTGAATTGCTTCACGTAAATACGAGTAGCCTTTAATATGTGCAGGAACACCAATTTCTTTAATAATTGCAGTGATTGTACTGTCTAACTGATGTTGATTTAATTTCTGAGGCGCAGCAGGTTGTAGAATACTTGCCTTTTTCGGTAACGCTGCTTTTTGGCCTGCGCAATGTAAAATCTTTTGGACAAGTTGCTCGAATTCAAAAGGCTTCAACATAAAATACGAAGCGCCTAAATCGACAGCTTGTTTCATTACATCTTCCTGACCAAATGCCGTTAACATGATCACTTGTACTGATGACATTTTTTCATTTTGATACATAGCTTCTAACACAGCTAAGCCATCAAGATGTGGCATAATAATATCTAGTAATAAAACATCTGGAGAATACTCTTCAAGCATTTGAATACAAACTTTCCCGTTCGAAGCTGTTGCGATTACTTCTATTTCAGGGTGATTTTGAAAATACAACTCCATAGTTTTCAATAATTCACGATTATCATCTGCGATTGCCACTTTTACTTTTGACATTCCAATTCCTCCTTTTGGATTTTGCTTTGAAACTTCAGTCAAAGCATCGAACCATTTCTCCCTTTTATGCTTTTTAGACACATTATGGAATTTTCGACATTTTTGATCAAATTCCTTTTTCGTTTCCAAAAATGAGTACGTAGTCTGAGATATTCTTTGTAAATCGACAATTAACTGTAATTTACTACAACTTGTCGAATAATCATTACCCTTATTGTAGAGAATATTGCTTGATAAAACTACTCTATTTCTCAAAGAATCGATAATCTTTGCTTAAATATGTATGAAATACCTAATGAGAGAGATAATATTTTGTAGAAAGCAATAGTGGATGTGTTAAAAATGGATACTCCACTTTTAACACATCCCTCTATTTTACATAGCTATTCGCAATACATGAAACTTTTTTGCTACATCCGTTCTCTAAGATGATTTTTCCAGCATTTCTTCCACTGTAATAGCCGCACCTTTTTTTGGTTCTTCTACAAACATATGTGTAACAGCACCTACAAAACGCCCCTCTTGAATAATCGGGCTACCGCTCATACCTTGTAAAATTCCCCCGGTTTTCTCAATAAGCTTCTCGTCAGATACAACGAATTCAAGTCGTTCATTTTCAACCTTTGTAATTTCTATGGTAAACGACTCTACTTTGCTACCCTCGATTGCCGTATAAATTTCTGCTTTCCCGATTTTTATATCCTTCTCATGCATAATTTCAATTGCTTTTGGCAATCTTTTTTGATATCCAACTTCCCATCGGCCATAAATGCCGTAGACTGTATTTTTATCAATACTTCCTAATCGGGCTTGTTGTTTCTCAATGGACGAAATTTTATAACCTGGTTGTCCTGGTGTACTTTTTCGTATTTGATGAATGGAAGCTAAAAAAATTGAGCCATCATGAAAAATTGGGGCCTTTTGCAAGGTTGAGTCTACAATTTGATGTCCAAGTGCGCCGTAATTTTGTGTCTCTGGATCAATATATGTCAGTGTGCCTACACCATCTGTTTCATCTTTCAAGAAGGAAATTACATTATCTGCCTCATTCTCTTGTATTTCTAATATTTGCTGTTTACCTTCACTTTGAATAGTCCACTGCTGCTGACCATTTTTCTGTGTGGCCTGTTGTGCATCTGCTAACGTTTTAACGGAAACACCATTTATTTTTTCAACGACAGCTCCTCCTTTCATCCATTTATTGGATGATAATAGTATGTCATGTGCTACGAATACATGTGATAATTGAAGCTGTATTCCGATGGCTTCACCCATTGGAATAAGTTTTTTTGCTGCTAGTGCTTGAATAGGCATAAATAACAAAACAATGAGCATGGGCAGTGTGACAAATTGACGCCAATGACGATTCATATGACACCTCCTTTTCAATATTGTCTTGTTACTATGTGTTGTTGTCTCATTCTTATAAGCGGTAAATATTTGCGTAAAATGAAAAAAGCCTAGAAACACTTCATCCTGTTTCTAGACTTCTTCTTATTAACGCATTTTACTTTTTCTCTCATTTGCCATATTTAAAAGCTCGGTTGCATGTTGTAAGGTTAATTCGGTGATTTCAGCTCCAGACATCATGCGACTAACTTCTTCAATGCGAGCTTTTGTATCTATTTCTGCAAGTGACGTAAACGTGCGATCGTGTTCGACTTCTTTTTTTATAAAGTAATGATGATCTGCCATTGCCGCAACTTGAGGTAAATGTGAAATACATAAAACTTGCGAATTTATGGAGATTGCCGCAATTTTTTCTGCAATCGCTTGTGCCACTCGACCACTCACGCCTGTATCCACTTCATCAAAAATAATCGATGTCACACCATTTGAAGATGAAAAAATTGTTTTCAAGGCAAGCATCATACGTGATAATTCACCACCGGATGCAATTTTCGGCAAAGATTTTGGTGGTTCGCCGACATTTGTTGAAATATAGAAAACAATTTGGTCTTTACCATTTACATCAAAGGTCGGTAACGAATCAAAATTCACGATAAACTTGGCTTTTTCCATATGTAATTCACGTAGCTCTGCCATAATCGCTTCACTAAGCTCGATTGCAGCCTTTTTACGTACTTCTGATAACTGTTCTGCTAAATCCGTTAAGACTGCTTCCATCTCAACTACCTTGCGCTCTTTTACCTGTAAAATTTCATCACGATTTAATAATTCATTTAAATCTGTTTTAATTTTTTCATGATAGGCCAAAATATCCTTAACTGTAGAACCATATTTACGCTTTAAATTTTGTAATAATGCCAGACGCTGCTCAACTTCATTTAAACGAGCTGGATCGAATTCTAATTCATCGAGAATATTTTTAATTTGATACGCTGCATCTTGTAGTGCGTAAAATGCACTTGTCACCGCTTCAGATGATTCTTTAAAGTGCTCATCAATAGCTGCTGCATCATCTAATGCACCCATGGCATTACCAATACAGTCTAAGCCCCTAGAGTCACCTTGAATCGCTTCATAAGCTGTACTTGAGCGCTCGAAAATTTTGTTAAAATTCATGAGACGACGACGTTCATCCAGTAAATCATCTTCCTCACTAATACTAATATTCGCATCATCAAGCTCTTTTATTTGAAATTGATATAAATCAATGCGTTGCGCCATTAACTGCTCATCAATTGAAATTGAAGCCAGTTCCTTTCGCAGTGCACGGTACGCCTCAAAATTTTCACTATATTTTTCTTGAATTGGTGCTAATTGCTCTGCCGCATATTGATTGAGTAAATTAATATGCTGCTTTTCGTCCATCAACTCTTGATTTTCATGCTGTCCATGAATATCAATAAGACTTGAACCAATATCACGTAAGACTGAAAGCGGGACAAGCTTGCCATTAACACGGCATACACTCTTCCCAGAATCATTTAAATCACGGCGTAAAATAATCGTGTCTTCTTCCACTTCAATGCCTGCTTCATCCAACTTTTTATAAATTGGATGCTCATCAGAAGAAATTTGAAATAACCCACCAATTTCAGCTTTTTTCGCTCCATGGCGGATGAATTCTGAATTTCCTCGACCACCCGCTAGTAAATGCACTGCATCTATAATGATGGATTTTCCAGCACCTGTTTCACCTGTTAAAACTGTTAAACCATCAGAAAAGCTCACCGTTAAATCTTCGATGATGGCAAAGTTTCGAATACTAAGTTCTCTTAACACAAATTGTCACCTCTGTATCAAATTCACCTTGCTATACATCTCGTTTACAACATTTCCAATAATCGATTTTTTGTATTCTCTCGTTCGTTTTCATCACGACAAATAATTAAAATCGTATCATCCCCAGAAATTGTTCCTAAAATTTCTGGCCAATCCAAATGATCAAGTAATGATGCAATAGCATTCGCATTCCCAGGTAAAGCCTTCATAACAAGGAAGTGAGATGCGCCATCGATGCTTATAAAAGCATCTGCAAGTGCACGATGTAATTTTTGTACGGGATTAAAACGTTGATCTGCAGGTAAGCTATACTTATAACGACCATCTTGTAATGGTACTTTCACTAAATGTAATTCTTTTATATCTCGTGACACTGTTGCTTGCGTTACGTTGTATCCAGCTTCTTTTAAGAAATCGACTAAATCGTCTTGTGTTTCTATTTCATGATTAGCAATAATATCTCGAATTCGAATATGTCGTTGGCTTTTATTCATTTAGGTCACCTCTTATAAATAGTTAAATATTTGTATATTTACACTACCATTTCAGACGCAAAAGCACAAGAAAAAACACGGCTCGGATGCCCGAGCACGTGCTATTTTAGAGTGCTATGTGCTTCTTCAACGAGTGTATTAAAAGCTGTATATGCAGGGATTTCTTCTCCGTCTACAGGGTTCACTAAATGGAATAAAAATTCAATATTTCCTTCCCCACCTGTTATTGGAGAATACGATGCATCTTTGACAACAAAACCGACTTCTGTTGCCATCTTAGCTGTTTTTTCAAGAACCTCTAGATGTACTTTTTTATCGCGAACAATCCCTTTTTTACCGACATTTTCTTTACCTGCTTCAAATTGAGGCTTCACTAAGGCCATGACATCTCCGCCAGGCATTAACACTGTTTTTAATACAGGTAAAATAAGAGATAGCGAGATAAAACTCACATCAATTGTCGCAAATTCAGGTAAACCCTCCGTTAAATCAGCTGCTGTTGTATAGCGGAAATTAGTTTTTTCCATCACTGTTACACGCTCATCTGAACGAATCTTCCAAGCAAGTTGATTGGAGCCTACATCCAAGGCATAGCAATGTCTTGCGCCGTTTTGTAGCGCACAATCCGTGAAGCCTCCTGTGGATGAACCAATATCAAGCATGAGCTTGCCGTCTACAGACATATCAAAAATTTGTAGCGCTTTTTCTAATTTCAAGCCGCCACGACTTACATATTTTAAATCCGATCCTTTAACTTGTAGTGGCGCGTCAATCGCAATTTTTTCGCCTGCTTTGTCAATACGAATCTCATTGGAAAAGACGAGCCCTGCCATAATGGAGCGCTTCGCCTTTTCACGAGTTTCACATAAACCGCGTTCTACAAGTAAAATATCTACTCGTTCTTTCGGTTGTTTTGTCATTGTAATTTCGAACCTACTTGCTGTTTATGTTGCAATAGTGCGTGAATACGCGCTACTGTTTCTTCTGCTGTCACATGAATTTCTTCAAGTAATTGATCGACATTTCCATGCTCAATAAATTGGTCTGGAATACCCATACGATCAATCAAGCTATTTTGATAACCATGATCATGTGCAAATTCTAACACACCACTGCCAAAGCCACCTTGAAGAACTGCTTCTTCAATAGTTAAAATCGGCTTACGGTTTGTTAGAATACGATGTAACATTTCTTCATCCATTGGCTTAATAAAGCGAGCATTAACTACTTCAACCTCTACCCCTTGTAGTGCTAAAGCTTCTGCCGCTTCCATCGCCATTGGGATCGTTGTACCGAATGTTAAAATCGATGCATCTTTCCCTTCACGAAGTACTTCCCAGCTACCGATTGGCAATACCTTTAACTCGTCATCCATTGGCACACCTAAGCCGTTGCCACGAGGATAGCGAAGTGCAATCGGACCACCATCATACTCGATAGCCGTCTTAACCATATGCTGACCTTCATTTTCATCTTTTGGCATCATGATCGTCATATTCGGCATATGACGTAAAAAGGCAATATCGAACACGCCTTGATGTGTCTCACCGTCTGCCCCAACTAGGCCAGCACGGTCAATCCCGATGAAAACATTTAAGTTTGGACGCGCAATATCATGTAATACCTGGTCATACGCACGTTGCAAGAACGTTGAGTAAATCGCAAGGAAAGGTTTCATTTTTTGTGTCGCAAGCCCTGCTGCCATAGTTGCGGCATGTTGCTCTGCAATGCCGACATCAAAGAAACGATGCGGGAAATCTTGTTGAATGCCCTGTAACTTAGAACCAACAGGCATTGCCGGTGTAATCGTCACGACGCGTTCATCTTCATGTGAGACCTTACGTACTGTTTCAGCAATCAAGCTACTCCAAGCTGGTCCTTTAGTGTCTGATTTGACAAATGCACCTGTTTCCATTTTATAAGGACCAGTACCATGCCAGTTTCCGATTGTATCATCTTCAGCTGGTTTATAGCCCTTACCTTTTTTCGTAATTACATGTACGAGCACGGGACCCTTAACTTTTTTCGCATGCAATAATGTTGTTTCAAGTGCTTCAAAATCATGTCCATCAATCGGTCCTAAGTATTTAAAGCCCAGTTCTTCAAAGAACACACCTGAGACCACTAAATATTTTAAGCTATCTTTTACACGCTCTGCTGTTGAAGCAAGCTTACCACCGAGTACAGGAATTTTGTTGATGAGTGATTCTAGTTCTTCTTTAGCTTTTGAATATTCTTTCGCTGTACGCAAACGACCTAAAACACTGTGTAATGCTCCAACGTTTGGTGCAATCGACATTTCGTTATCGTTTAAAATAACAATCATATTTGTTTTTTCATGTCCGATGTGATTCAACGCCTCAAGCGCCATTCCACCAGTAAGAGCACCATCACCGATAATTGGTACAACGTAATTTTTTTCTTTTTTTATATCACGTGCTGCTGCCATCCCCATGGCAGCCGACAAGGACGTCGAACTATGACCAGTTTCCCATTCGTCATGTTCACTCTCCACAAGCTTTGGAAAACCACAAAGCCCTTTGAACTGACGTAAAGTATCAAATTGATTTGCACGACCTGTCAAAATTTTATGCACGTAAGCTTGGTGGCCGACATCCCATAAAAACTTATCTTTTGGACTGTCAAACATCTTATGAAGCATAATTGTAAGCTCCACAACGCCTAGGTTAGGCCCAATATGACCACCTGTGACAGAACATTTTTCGATTAAGAAAGAACGAATCTCTTTTGCAAGCTGTTCTAACTGTCTCTTATTTAAGTTTTTTAAAAAGGATGGACTAGAAATCTTATTTAAATCCACCTTTCTCACACACCTTTTCAATAAATTATTCACCGCATTCGTGTTTCCACTATTATAACAGTGTTATCGTTATGCTAAAAGTACGAACACTTTTGTTTGCAACTTTCGCAAACTTTCCCTCACCTATTCTAGCATAACCTCAGCTTAAAAAGCCTTGTTTTTCTCTTAGTTTTTACGATGAACAATATAAGCCGCAAATTCACGTAGTAAACTTGTATCTACATCTAATTTTTCAAGTGCTGCAATGGCATAATTGTAATGCTCAGAGAGCTTTTCTTTTGCACCATCTAGTGTAAGAAGTGCTGGATATGTGCTTTTATCGCTTGCCTCATCTTTACCCGCTGTTTTCCCTAGTTCTTCGGATGTACCTTCAATATCTAAAATATCATCTTGAATTTGGAACGCTAGCCCGATATGATGCGCATATTCTACTAGTATTGCACGTTCTTCAGGGGTTGCATCTGCTAATACAGCCCCCGATTCGATACTAAAGCGAAGTAGTGCACCTGTTTTATTGACATGTACATGTTCAAGTTCTGATAAGTTCAATTGACGTTTTTCACCTTCAATATCTAAAACTTGACCGCCTACCATGCCCTCAGCCCCAGCAGCCACGCTTAGTAGATTGACAAGCTCAATACGTTTTTCCGCGGAGAGGTTCATGCGTGCTAACACACCAAAAGCAAGCGTATTTAATGCGTCTCCAGCAAGTATTGCAAGTGCATCACCAAATACCTTATGGTTTGTTAATTTACCACGACGAAAATCGTCATTATCCATACTTGGCAGATCATCGTGAATGAGTGAATATGTATGAATCATTTCAATCACTGCACCAACTATTAAAGCATCCTGTTTATCTTTCCCATAAACATCTAAGACCGCAAGTACAAATAGTGGACGAATACGTTTCCCGCCTGCTTCAAGTGAATAAAGCATAGATTTTTTTAAATCAGTAGGTGCCTCAATTTTTTCAACAAGTGCATACATCTCTGCTTCTACTTGTGGTGTATTCACTTCAATAAAATGCTTTAACTGTTCATTCATGAATTAGTTCTCTCCCTTTAACGGATCAAAATCTTTCGTTTCTCCAGTCTCTTGGACAATTGAAATAAGTTGCTCTTCGGCATTCTGTAATTTGCTATGACAAAATTGAGATAATTCCATGCCTTGTTTATATAAATCAATCGCATTTTCTAGAGGTACATCGCCCTGTTCTAACTGACGAACAATTTCCTCTAATGCTGTCATTGCCTCTGCAAATGTCTGTTGTTGTTTTGTCACTTTTATTCCCCCTCACTGTTCAGGTTGACTTCTTTTACTTCAGCTGTCACCTTGCCGTCATAAAAAGAAAGTGTCACGGTATCGTTTGGCTCTAAATCCGCGGATGATTTTAGCACTTTATCCTCTTTATAAGCTACTGTAAACCCTCTTGTTAATATTGCAAGTGGGTTAAGTGCTTCAAGGGTTCTTACTGATGCTCCGAATTGTTGTTTTTGCTTTGCAACAAACTGCTCAGCAGCACGCGTTAATTGCAGTGTACTCACTTCAAGTTCTCTCCGATGAAAAGCTAATGCCTTTTTGGGAGAATGCTGTTGTATTGTGCCATGTAGCTTTTGTAGTTGGGATGATTTTTTCATCAAATCTACTTGCATCGCTTTTTGAAGCCCTGTATCCAGCTGGGCTAATTTTTCTGTAAACGGACGGTACAATCTTTCCGGCATGGATAATGGATAGGACTGTTGTAGTTTACTTAGACGCCTACGTTCTGTTGTAAGTTGCATTCGCACGATTTGATGGAGTTGTGATTTTTGTGTCAGCACACGTTGAAACAATTCTTGTTGATCTGGTACCGCCATCTCCGCTGCTGCCGTTGGTGTAGGCGCACGTAAATCAGCGACAAAATCCGCAATTGTTGTATCGGTTTCGTGACCTACCGCACTTATAATCGGAATACGGCTCCCAAAAATCGCTCGAGCCACTGCTTCCTCGTTAAACGCCCATAAATCTTCTATCGAACCACCACCACGCCCGACGATTAATACATCACACTTGGCATCTCGATTGGCATTCTCAATGTTTTGTACAATGTTTGGTGTAGCTTGTGCACCTTGCACCAATGTTGGATAAATTAAAATTTCAGCAAGTGGATATCGACGCTTTAAAGTTGTACAAATATCGCGAATCGCTGCACCTGTTGTTGACGTTAATACACCAATTTTTTCAGGATACTTTGGAATCGGTTGCTTCCATTCCGGTTTAAAAAGACCTTCTTTTTGCAACTGCTCTTTTAGCTGATTAAACGCGACAAATAAGCTTCCGACACCATCTGGTTGCATTTCTTGTGCATACAATTGATAGGTACCATAGCCTTCGTATACGTTTACATCCCCGCGGATAAATACTTGCATACCTTCCTTAGGTTCAAACGCTAGCTTTGTAGCCGCTGTTTTAAACATCGTCGCAGCAATACGTGCCCCGTCATCTTTTAACGTAAAGTATATATGCCCAGACTGATGAAGTTTTACATTCGACAGTTCACCTTTAACATACACATCTCGTAAATGCGGGTCGGCATCAAATTTTCGCTTTATATATTTCGTTAACGCTTTTACAGTTAAATAAGAAGCTGACGACATATTTTCCGGCTCCTTTTCTTATATCAAGTTTTCATCAAAACTATACTTATCATAACATTTTTTGCCGAATATGACGTGTGAAAATGTTGATTTACAGAAGATAAAAACATTCTTGCCTGATTATTTTATTACACACAACTGCACTACCTCTGTAACACCATTAATATCGATTATACAGTAATGACTATCTAAAAAAATAGACTTAACATCTAAAGCCTCCTAACGAAAGTAACGTCAAGAGGCTTATATCTTAAAAAAATATCAGCAATAAAGTTCCTACAATAAAACAATAATAAGTAAAGTAGATTAGCTTACCACTCTTCATAATGCCCATAAACCAACGCATTGCAAAGTATGTCATGAATAAAGTCGCAATAAATGCAGCAGCATATGGAACAGCAAGTGCCCCTTTATTCGGTTCACCTAAAAAATCTGAAACTCCTAGCACAACACCACCAAGGCTGACTGGAATATAAAGCATGAATGAAAAGCGTAGTGCTGTTTCTCGCTTCATCCCAACCGCAATTGCTGAAATAATGGTTGCACCAGAGCGGCTAATCCCAGGCGTCAACGCAACAGCTTGCCCTAACCCAACAAGAATCGCATCTTTTGCCGTTAAATCTTCATCACGTTTTGTACCACGCATATTTCGAATAAGAAATAGTGCAATCCCCGTTACAAAAAGCATAATCGCGATAGTTGTCATACTGATATTTTCCGCAATGACATCACTCAATAGCACGCCAAGCACACCTGCTGGAATTGAACCAATCACAATGAATAATACAAAGCGAAAATCGGCTCTATAACGTCTTTGCTTCGTCGTTATATACTTAATCGAATGAGATATTAAACGAAGGATATCCTCCCGGTAAATATAAACAACTGCAAATAAGGATGCAGTATTTGTTAAGATGGCAAAGGTAAACCCTTGTTCCCCCATCCCAAGAATTTCACTAGCAATCATCACATGTCCACTTGAAGAAACAGGAATCGGCTCTGTGAAACCTTGTACAAGTCCAATAATTATATATTTCAGTATAAGTATTAAATCAAAGTTCTCCATAAAAACCTCCACTGTAAGTTTTAAAGTCCCCCCATAACTTGGGGTTGATTTCCGTTCCGACTGGGCGCTTTACGGGGGGCGTCTGATGAGCCGCTGATCCCCCAGGAGTCGCCCCAGCCTCCACTTCAATCAACGAGCATTTTAATATTGTTATACTTTTAAACCAAATTTCATACCCGGCTTTTGGTGATAAACCAGTTTTAACTAAAAAGCTTTTCTTTAGACGCATTTGAAATTAAAAAGTTCGCTCAGAAAAAGGGTGTCCCAAAAGTAAATTGAGACACCCTTTTCTTAATAAATTACAGACATTTTTATTGATTTGCAAGTTTGTTTTCAGCAGCTTGCACTGTATTGAATAGTAACATTGTAATCGTCATTGGTCCTACGCCACCTGGTACCGGTGTAATATGAGAAGCAATGCCGTCTACATCTGCAAAGTTTACGTCGCCGCACAGCTTGTTGTTCTCATCTCGGTTAATACCGACATCGATCACAACTGCGCCTTCTTTAACATGCTCCTTCGTAATGAAGTTCGCACGACCTACGGCTGCAATTAAAATATCCGCCTGTTTTGTGAATGAAGGTAAATCCGGTGTTTTTGAATGCGTGTATGTAACCGTTGCATCTTTTTGTAAAAGAAGTTGTCCCATTGGCTTGCCAACGATATGACTACGACCAACGATGACCGCATGTTTTCCTGCGATTTCAATTCCTGAATATTCAAGAAGCTTCATCACCCCAAACGGCGTACATGGTAAAAAAGTTTCTTGGCCAAGCATCATTTTCCCAACACTTACTGGCGAGAATCCATCAACGTCTTTTTCAACAGAGATGGTAGCAATAACTGTGTCCTCATCAATATGTTTTGGAAGTGGTAATTGTACTAAAATACCGTGAATATCTTCACGCTTATTTAATATTTCAATTTGCTCTAGTAGAGCTTCTTGTGTTGTTTCCTCTGAAAGCTGTACTAGCTCCGAAAACACACCAATTGCTTCACAAGATTTTTGCTTATTTCTTACGTATGTAGCAGAAGCTTGGTTGTCACCGACTAGCACTACTGCTAGACCTGGTGTTAAACCTTTCTCTTTCAAACTAGCAACGCGACCGGCTACTGAATTCCGAATCTCTTGACCAATTTCTTTACCATTAATAATTGCACTCGACATAAACTTTAGTTACTCCTTCCAATTTTCAACTCTCAAACATCTCTGGCGTATGTTACAACTGTCACTTCGCTTTCGCGTAAGAACATTTGCAACATACGCCAGAGTGTAAACTTTAATCAGAATACTGATTAAAGGGATTATTGTTCTGTAAATTTAGAAAGTACGCCATTAACAAATTTAGACGACCCATCGTCGCCAAATGTTTTGCATAATTCGATTGCTTCGTTAAGTATTACTCGGTTTGGTGTTTCTTGCATATATAGCAGTTCGTATACAGCTAGACGTAAAACAGTTCTCTCGATTTTTGGTAGACGGGCAAGTGACCACTTCTCTAAATGTTGCTCTATTGCCGCATCGATTTCCTCCAAATGTTCAGCTGTTCCTTTTACAATCTTTTCGTAGAAAGCATTTGTTGGTTGGCCTTTAATGTGCTCCATTGCTTCTTCGACTGTCAGATCCGTATTGTCTAGCTGAAACAAAACTTGCAACGCTTTTTCGCGTGCTTCATGTCGTTTCATGTAAAGCTCTCCTTCATAAGTGGCATTAAGGTTTATAATAGCATAAATTCATGCAAGAAACATGGTTTAACGCAAGTTTTCAATAATCTGAAACCTTTCCCAAGCAACTTAGTGATAGTTTTCATGACTAAAAACAATAGAACGACCATTATTTTTAAAATCTTATGAATGTTATACTGAAAAATATCAAACTCTATTATGTAGAGGTGTTTCTTATGTATGATGAAATGTAAGAAGGCTCAACACCAAAGTCTGTACTTGACAGCACATTCCACTACAGGCGGACGCTTCGCTTTCGCGCAGAGCAAGAGCTTCCAGGGGGCGAGCCTTGAGCCGCTAGGGGTCGCCGCCCTCCGTTCCATGTGCTTACATAAAGTGGGGTTTATTTTAAGTCAAGTACATGTTTTAGCAATGACCCGCAAAAAATTGTATTTTTTTTACAATTCGTTTTATAGTTATTACTTAACTGGAGGCTTTTGATGAAAGAAAATCATTATACAATAGGCGAAGTTGCGAAATTAGCAAACCTGTCCGTGCAAACACTTCGCTACTACGATCAAATTAATTTATTCAAACCTGCTTATACTGATACTTCGAGTAATTATCGCTATTACAAAGACGAACAGTTATTTTATTTAGACATTATTAAATCATTAAAATATATCGGCATCTCCCTTGAGGACATAAAAAAAGCACTACTTCTAACACCAGAAGAACTTCTCGTTTTTTTAGAACAACAAGAACAACGCATCGAAGAAAAAATCAATCGTTTAAATGAGGTGAAGTTCACACTATTAAAAACAAAGAAGCAAACTCAGGAACAAATTGACATTCCGGTATTTGGAGAAGTGTACTCGCGGAATGAAGAAGAAATGCCAATATTACAGGTACAAACAACAGAACTTACCCCAACCTATATCCCTAATGCCTACTATAGTACACTGACGAAAATTCTAGAAAAAGAAGGCAGTGTGCTCAATAGTCGCTATGGCTGTATTTATCAACTTGCGGATTACAACCATGTCGATGATATTATTTATGATGCTGTCTTCACCCCACTTTTAACAGACCGCACATTTTCAAAATTGTCCGCAGATGTCAAACAAACAATTGTACCTGCTGGAACATACTATTGTATTGCGTTCATTTATAATCCTAAAACGTATTTTTCTTATTACGAAAAATTAAAACATTATGTAGAATCCCATGACTTCCCAGTAGAAAAGAAAGTTTTTGAACTGTATATGCCTACTACATTAGCAACCTCTCAGGAAAAGGAATTCATAGTGGAGCTAAAAATCAGGAAAAAACAACAAATCTGAAATTCACTCTATTCATCATCAAAAGTCAGGGGTGACATTTGTTTAAAGAAGCTATTGATTTTAGAATGCTTGTTGATCTTCGTTCCTGCTGGTCGAGTGTAGCTGACGGCATTCGCCTTCGAGGCTTTTAGAGGAACAAAGACTAAAAACGTCACATCCTGTGTGCGCGAAAGCGAAGCGACAGCAGCACACGCCTTTGTGACCAACATCGTGTTGCCCTGAAGCTGGCTCATCGGACACCCCCCGAAAATCGACCAGCCAGAACGGAAATCAACCCAAATGATGGTCATAAGCCATAGACTCTCTTAATCTTAAAATAATTTCATTGACTCTATAGCTACTATAGGGTTTATTTTATAGAATATGTTCAAAAAAGCGAAAAAGCGAAACTCTGTTTTGAAATGAAGGAGAACACCATGACAAAAACACAAAAAGTCACCTTAAGTATTTTACTCTCAAATCTTTTCATCGCCTTTCTAGGCATCGGTCTAGTCATTCCGGTTTTACCGACCTTAATGAATGAACTAGGCATTACCGGCACCGTTGTCGGCTATATGGTCGCAGCATTTGCCATTACACAACTGATTGTGTCACCTATTGCCGGACGCATGGTAGACCGTTTCGGCCGAAAAATAATGATTGTCTCAGGTCTATTTATTTTTGGACTATCTGAATTTTTATTTGGTTTAGGTAAATCAGTTGAAATCTTATTTGTATCACGTATGCTTGGCGGTGTTAGTGCTGCCTTTATCATGCCAGCAGTTACAGCATTTATTGCGGATATTACGACAATGGCACAGCGTCCAAAAGCGCTTGGCTATATGAGTGCAGCCATCAGTACTGGTTTTATCGTCGGACCAGGAATTGGCGGCTTTTTAGCAGAAATAGGTACACGTGTGCCGTTCTTCGTAGCCGGCGTTCTTGGTGCATTTGCTGCAATCCTATCTCTTTTCCTACTAAAAGAGCCAACACGTGCTGTAGATGATACAGATGCAGCTCCCTCAATACTCGGAAGCTTTAAACGTATCTTCAGTCCACTATATTTAATCGCATTTGTATTAATCTTCGTATTATCATTTGGCCTTGCTGCTTTTGAATCGCTGTTTAGCTTATTCGTCGATCATAAATTTGGCTTCACACCAACGGATATTGCAATTATTATTACAGGTAGTGGTATTGTTGGGGCAATCGCACAGCTCGTACTGTTTAATTGGCTCACGCAAAAAATGGGTGAGATTAATCTCATTCGTTATTCCTTGGCGTTGTCAGCTATTTTGACATTTGTGATGACAATTGTCGGTAGTTATTTGTCGATTTTATTTGTTACATTCTTCCTCTTTGTAGGTTTCGATTTAATCCGACCAGCTATCACTTCCTATCTATCGAAAATTGCAGGAAATGAACAAGGCTTCGTCGGAGGCATGAACTCAATGTTTACAAGTCTTGGGAATGTATTTGGACCGATCATAGGTGGTATTTTATTCGATGTGAACTTAAATTATCCATACTACTTTGCAACAATTGTATTAGCAGTTGGTGTTGGCCTAGCTCTATTCTGGAAAAAGCCTAAACATATTGAGATTTAACTATCAAAAAAACCGTTTACGACTATTAGTCATAAACGGTTTTTTCTTATTCTTGAACAGCCACTTCTTCTTTTTCGAAGTGAATCCCAGTAATATGGACATTTACTTCTGCTGTTTCGAGTGCAGTCATATCTAAAATCGCTTGGCGAATTTGTGATTGTACGTCTTTTGCAACTTTCGGGATGGCAAAACCGTATTTCACTGAACAAAAGACATCAATTGAAATTTCACCGGTTTCTGTGACACCTGATTTTATACCTTTATTGTGTACTTTTTTACCAAAGCGTTCTGCAACTCCAGTTGCAATATTACCACGTGTTGCAGAAATTCCTTCTACTTCACTAACCGCAATACCTGCTACAATTTCAATTACTTCCGCAGCTACTTCAATTTTCCCTAATTCTTCTTTACCAGATGGTGCTGGTTGCACAAATGATTGTCCTATTTTTTCTGCCATGCAAATCATCCTTTCCCATACACATTACAAGCTTCAAATGCTGTTATTACGCTTATTATACTATAAAAAGATTCACTTGGCGTGGTAAAGCCACTATATTTTATCTCTAAATCATTGAGTTTATTCAGTCGGACGATAATCTCCAATATAGTACGAATAAAAAACAAGGTGTGTTGATTTCCGCTTTAATAGTAGTGGTTAATCAACACACCAGTATTAATTATATTATCAGGCTTTTTTCAAATGGCTGAAGCAAATCAGTATATGAAGGATTTCAAGGCCAAATTATCTAGCATTCCAAACCCAAAAGATTACCACCTTATTATCAACGCAAAAGAACTAAAAACAGTCTCAGCAGATGTACAAGCAGTTTTGGCAGAAACTATTTCACTCTATCTAAGTACACCATTTAAAACAGTCATGTTTGATTCTGCAATAAGTAAAAGTCAAAATATGCGCGCTGGAAATAAAGAACTTGCAGACAAATTTCTATTCCACGACACACTAGAAGCAGTACTCCGAGGCTGTAGATAATCGGAAAGTGTATTTCGATAATAGTATAGATAAAAGCTACGATTATTCATCGTAGCTTTTTAACTTTATTTTAAATTGATTGATGGATCAATCGGAATATACAAAATCTGTAGATTTTCTGAAACATCTGACGGAATTACATGAAAGAATGGATCGTCTTTATATTCCAACAAAATTGATTTCCCTTTTACATCCGTTGGGAGATAAGCGCCAAATTCTTGTTTTACTAATACTTGAGAACGTGGATTTGTTGCTTCAACAAAAAATCCTTTCATTCCTTCTTCTTTTCCTTTTTCCAAGACCAAATCGACTAATTTCTTTGCAATAAAACGTTTATTTTTTGGTGCTTGCACCCCAATTAAAAAACCGTGCAGTAAATCGCCTTTTTTAATTTTACGCTGCAATACATATTCAAATTTTTCTACTAATAGAGCATCTAGAGGTTCTAATGCTTCTGTTAAACGATTCATCACTTCAAACTTACCATCGAGAGGTTCTTCTTCATGCGCTGGATCAAACACATCTGTCCCAATTACCCCTACTACCTCATCCGTCACATTATCGACTGCAATAAAATGAAATCCTTGTTGATAAGTACTTTCAAAATACATACTGAAAAATTCTGTAAAATCATCAATTGTTAATTTTGTTGCTACGGCTACGGGTTCTTCAATGACATAATCACCATTTTGTACCCCTACAAATGTTTCACTTAAACATCGTGCAGCTTTATCTAAATAAGTTGTGTCCAATTGCATAAACTTATATAATTCCATAAATGTTACCCTCTATTCCTTAAATCGATTAAACGTTTTGCTTTTCCTTCAGTACGTTCTAGGGTTAGCGGCGTTAAAAGCTCTATCTTAAACTTAATCCCTAGCACACTGTAAAGTTTAGATTTAAGTCTTTCTATAGATGATGTATTTCTATATTCCTCGTCTACCTCTACACGAATAGTTAATATATCGTGATTGTTTACTCTTTCTACGATAATTTGATAATGGGGATTTGCAATTTCATTATCAAGTAACACACTTTCTATTTGAGATGGGAATACATTTACACCTTTAATGATGAGCATGTCGTCTGCTCTACCTGTTGGTTTCTTCATACGTATATAATGATTTCCGCATTTACATGGTTCTTCTATTAAACTTGTAATATCACCTGTTCGGTAACGTACAATTGGTAAAGCCTCTTTTTCGAGTGAAGTTAATACAAGCTCCCCTTCTTCTCCTAAAGGAAGTAGTTCACCTGTTTTTGGATCAATAATTTCTGCATAGAAACCGTCTTCATAGATGTGAAGACCATCTTGGTATTCACATTCTATAGCAACCCCACC
This sequence comes from Lysinibacillus sp. NPDC097287, assembly GCF_044761695.1. NCBI lineage: Bacteria > Bacillati > Bacillota > Bacilli > Caryophanales > Bacillaceae > Lysinibacillus > Lysinibacillus sp. NPDC097287. The sequence goes on along the minus strand of NZ_JBIWCX010000002.1, from coordinate 194,423 downwards.
GCCGATTGCTTCACTCATTCCATAAACATCGTAGGCTTTTATTTTTAAACTATCTTGTATTTTTTTTCGCATTTCCTCAGTCCACGGTTCTGCCCCAACAATCGCTTTTTCAAGTGATAAAGATTCAATAGGGATTTGTTCCTTTACTAAATAATCGTAAATGTGGAGTAAATAAGATGGTGTAGCTGCGATAACATTTGCCCCTAAATCTTTCATTAGTAACACTTGTTTTTCCGTATTGCCAGTTGATGCAGGAATTACAGTCGCCCCAAGTTTTTCAATCCCATGATGAAAACCTAATCCGCCTGTAAACATGCCATATCCATAAGCATTTTGAACGATACTATCTTTAGTGATTCCTAACTGCTTTAGTGAATCCGCTATTATAGTTGACCAATGTTCAATATCATTTTTCGTATATGCAACCATTGTTGGAAGTCCACTTGTCCCAGATGATGCATGGTATCTGACTACATCTTCTTTAGGAACAGCTAATAAACCAATGGGATAATTTTCTTTGAAGTGTTTCTTTTCAAGAAACGGAACTTTACTAAACGTTGTGAAATCTTCCAAACTATCTCGATTTAAGTTATGTAAACTATACATTTCTTTGTAAAAAGGCACATTTTCAAGGACTCTTTTGTACACTTTTTTTATTTTTTCTTGCTGCATTGTTACTAAATTATGTCGTTTAATCATGTGTATAAAATTCCCATCATAGTAAATTTCCGAGTGATAACTATTTAGCTCTCGAATGCTAATTCAACTTTTTTCTTTCGATCTTTCTTCTGAAATGTTTGATATTTTCCCTATCACATCTGGTAAAGATCACCATACTCTTATTCTTTAATTACCCTCACCTTCCACTATTAACTATCTATATATTACCATAATATTAATTGAGTGAAATACCTTTTTCTCATTTAAATGTGAACTTGTATGTGCTAGGATATTTAGCAACAATAACTGTCATCTCACTAAGATTAAATCCCATTATAAGTTATATTAATATTATTTTACCATTCACTGATTGTGTGTTTAACAAATCTTAAAACCATTTATTCGGTTCGCTACATCTGTTCTTCAACAATTAATAATGCATAATCAATTGTTATTTCTTTACCGCTTATTTTTTAGACAACAAAAAACCTCCTAACCTATAAAAGTTAGAAGGTAATAAGAAAGTGAATTATTATTTATTTTATTCTACATTCAATTCCATCGAGAATGGACTAGGTTATTTAGTTACGCCTAATACGTCGTTTTCTTCTAGGAATTTCGTATTGAATTTCGCAGATTTGAATACGTCGTTGTTCATTAGAGCTTCGTGGAAAGGAATAGTTGTATGAATTCCTGGTCCAGACACTTCAAACTCACCAAGCGCACGATTCATTTTTGCAATTGCTTCTTCACGCGTATCTGCATGAACGATTAGTTTTGCTACCATTGAATCGTAGTATGGAGGGATTGTATAGCCTGCATAAACAGCAGAGTCAATACGTACGCCGTAACCACCTGGAGTAATATAAGTATCTACAGTACCAGCAGAAGGCATGAAGTTTTTGTATGCGTTTTCTGCGTTAATACGGCATTCAATTGCCCAACCATTTAATTTAATATCATCTTGTGTGAATGGAAGTTTCTCACCAGATGCAATTTTTAATTGTTGTTGTACAAGATCGACACCAGAAATCATCTCTGTTACTGGATGCTCTACTTGGATACGCGTGTTCATCTCCATAAAGTAGAACTTGTCCTCTTGGTAATCATAGATGAACTCGATTGTACCAGCACCTTCATAGTTACATGCTTCTGCTGCTTTCACGGCAGCTGCGCCCATTTCAGCACGGCGTTCAGGAGATAGTGCAGGAGATGGAGCCTCCTCTACTAACTTCTGCATACGACGTTGAACTGTACAGTCACGTTCGCCTAAATGTACAACGTTACCATGACCATCCGCTAAAACTTGGATTTCACAGTGACGGAAGTACTCAATGAATTTTTCTAAATATACGCCTGGGTTACCGAATGCTGCAGCAGCCTCTTTTTGCGTAATTTCAATACCTTTAATAAGGTCTTCTTCTGTACGTGCTACACGAATCCCTTTACCGCCACCACCAGCAGTTGCTTTGATGATAACTGGGTAACCGATTTTTGCAGCCCACTCGCGACCAGTTTCGATATCCGGTACGATACCAGTACCTGGAACTAGAGGAACGCCCGCTGCTTCCATTGTTGTACGCGCAACGTCTTTAATCCCCATGATTTTAATAGAATCAGATGAAGGACCGATGAACTTAATGCCCGCATTTTCACATGCTTCAGCGAAATCTGCATTTTCAGATACAAAACCGTAACCTGGGTGGATTCCGTCTGCACCTGTTTTTTGCGCTACGCTAAGTAATGCTGGGAAGCTAAGGTAAGAATCTTTTGATAACTTAGGGCCGATACAATATGCTTCGTCCGCTAATTTTACGTGTAATGCTTCTGCGTCTGCTTCAGAGTATACGGCAACAGATTTGATGCCTAGCTCTTTACAAGCACGAACGATACGAACAGCGATTTCGCCGCGATTTGCTATTAATACTTTTTTCATGGGTGTATGCACTCCTTACTCAGCTTTTACAAGGAATAATGGTTGACCGTATTCTACTAACTCGCCGTCTTTTACAAGAACTTCAACGATTTCGCCTTTTACTTCTGCTTCGATTTCATTGAAAAGTTTCATAGCTTCTACGATACATACGATTGTTTCATCGCCCACTTTTCCGCCAACTTGAACGTAAGCTGGTGATTCAGGATTTGAAGCTGCATAGAAAGTACCAACCATAGGAGATACAATTTTATGTAACGATGGGTCGTTTTTAGCTGGAGCTGCTACTGCCGCTGGTTCTTCAGCTTTTACTGGTGCCGCTACAGGAGCTGCTTGTTGTACAACAGGTGCTACTACATCTTTTTTAGGTGCTACTGCTTCAGTCACAACTACACCGTTCTTTTTCAATTTAACTTTTGCGCCTTCTACTTCGTATACGAACTCGTCGATTGAAGAAGAATCTACTAATTTTATGATTTCACGAATTTCTTGAATTTTGAACATTTCTAACTCTCCTTATTAAATAAAATCTACTACAAGTACTATTCTATATTCTTTTTTGATAATTTGAAATAGTTAAATGAAAATTAAGTAAATATAAACAAAACAAAAGGCTTTCTTATACTAAACGAAAGCCTTTTCATTATACTGATATATAACAACAACTATCTTAATAAGCTGAATATTCTTATTTTAATTATTTTTTAATAACTGTTAGGCTTGAAATTTACTTCCACATTTTTTGCGCCTTCCATCTCTGTTCTTACTAAATAAACAATTTCATCAGCCTTGGCTGTCGATAACTCTTCTGCCATTACTGTTACAGTTACTTTTTCTCCCTCTGCTTTAACAAAGGCATCTGAATAACCTAGTGATTTTACTAACATTTCTAACATTGCTTCAGCTGATTCTTGTTTAATTAGGTTATCAATATCATTATATGCTTGGCTCTTTTCTTCGGCTGAAAATTCCTCAGAACCAATTTTTTGAGTTAATTGTTCACGCAGCTGGCTTCTTTCATCACTTACTTGCATGCGCATTTCTTCAAATAAGTGACTTGGTGATGAAACTTCTTGAGTCACACCTTCTTTTGCACCATCGTTATCTGTTACACCCGTGATCGCAGTTTCTTGTAATGTATCATCACTAAATATAGTTAAACCATCAAATTGTTTTGCTGGATCAACTAAATAATATACTGAAATAACAGCTACTAGACTTAATAATGTCATAAACCAAACCGTTCTTCTACGTACGCGCATCCATCTTCCTCCTTATTTTTCCATTGGAACAATAATAATCCTGTGCATTGGCAATTGCATTACTTGACTAACGACAGCACGAATTTCATTTTTCACAAAAATATCATCGGCACCCTGCGAGACAATGAGCATGCCAGTAACATCTTTTTGCGCGCCTTGGTCAGTACCTCTAAAATATTGACTGAATAAGTTATTTTCATCTATGTCAGACGTCATCTGTCCATAGTAAAAATAAATCTTAATCTCCCCAACACCTTGCATCGCTTTTAGCGTTTGTTCAAGCTTCTCCTCATTTGAATAGGAAACTTTCTTGTCATTTGAATTCGTTTGATTGGTTGGAAGCATGATGAAAATTCCTACGGAGGCGACAATCAACATTAAGACCATTAATGGTAGTGTTTTTTTGCGTGTCTTTTCCACATCACTTGTACATTGCCTCCCTTCATCCACTCTTTTTCAAGTGTATGTACGCTTGTTTCTTCCTATGAATTGATAAATGGAATCTTTAATAATAGTTGCAAAAAAATTAACGTAATCACTAGTTTTGTGAGAGAAATAATTTGTTTGTCATCCGTTAAAAATACGAATATCTGACAAATAATAAGCAACGCCAGTAAAAGTATCAATCTATTTCCCTCCAGCCATCACCTGTGCGAAAACGATAAGGAAAAAACAAGTGAACATAAATGAAAAAGCAATTAAAAATGAAACTGCACATAAGGTAAACAGAGATTTGCTAACATGATCGAGTAACCTGCAAATATCATCAAAGGCTATCGGCTCTAAAATAGCTGCTAATAGTTTTAATGAATATGCACTGACTATTAACTGAACTGTCGGTATAAAAGCAACCGTAACCACTGCAACAAACGCGGTGATGCTTGTAATTGAGGTCGAAAATTGAGACATATGCTGAAACATTGAAAAACTATCGACAATAAATGAACCAACAACCGGAATATTTTCTTCGATTAATTTTTTCACTGGCTCCGCAACTGCCCTATTGACACTAAAGGATGCTACCCCACCTGCAGACATTAAAATGATGTAACATATAACAGATGCCGACACGATGCTTAAAATCGTAAATCTTATGAACTCAGCAATTCTCGTAAAAGAAATATCTTTCACAATAACGCTACACACATCAAAAATAACTGCCAGTAAAATCCCCGGTATAAGCCACTTACTGCTAACAATCGTCAATACTTGTACAAAAAAGAGCATAAAAGGTTGCCAAGATGCTATCGCCATTATGCTACTTGATAGTAAAAAAGTGGATGTTAGTATTGGGTAAAATGCCATGAATATATGCGAAAGTCCTTTAGCAATTTCATCAATCAGACGAAATGAATCGACAACTATTGGTCCTATAGTTGCTATAACAATAATTAAAAATAATAGCCTTGTCCCTTTTTCAAATTCTGGTACTATCATATTTACAATGAGCATGATAATGACATAGCCACATAAAATAAGTGTCATCTTGAGCAAAAGAAAAAATGGGTCTGTTAAAAACGATAGTATTTGCGCCTGCAATGGCTTCGCTCCTTAGTTTAACCTTTGTAAAATAGACGACACCTCCTGCAATACTGCCATAAATTCCTTTATCCAATACAGCAATATAACGATTTTCACCGCATCTAAAACAATACCACCGAGCACTTTATAGCTATGCTCAACAAGCAAGAGAGATACCCACTGTCCCACATAAAAAAGACTGGCACTCACTAAAATCGCTTTTGCATACGGTAAGAACGCCAGCATTTCATGTAACTGCTTTACAAATGGCATCAGTAACGTGGAGAACAACAGACTAAACAAGAAAAACGTAAACATTACACTAATTAACGCATGGAGTGGCTGTATAACTTCTTTTATAAGCAATAATAAAAGCAGCATGACAACAGCTACGAGGACAATTTGCATCTACACTACCCGGATGAGGTCAACCACTGGAAGAAGGTTAATATTTCTTGGAAAAACAGCCGTAAAAACCGTAGTAGCTCTGCTGTCATATACAAATATGCAATGAAAAATAGAAAAAATGAAAATTCTTTCTTTCCTGTTTGATCAAAGAAAACATGAAGAAGCGCAACAACTAGTCCCACTCCAGCGACTCTCAACACGTCTTGTAATTCCATCATACGCCCCCTCGTGTACAGCAATATATGAAGTTGCGCACAAAAAAAGACCTCTATACAAAAGTATAGAGATCATTTCTTTGTTAATCGGTATAAGCAAAGTAACAACCTAAAAATACCCAATCCACTTCAACAGGGATTCATCACCATGAATGGGTGTTGATTTCCGTTCCGGCTGGGCGCTTTCCGGGGGGCGTCCGATGAGCCGCTTCACTCGCAAGCTCGCTCCAGGGTCTCATCTGGGACGCTAATCCCCCAGGAGTCACCCAGCCTCCACTCCAATCAACCAGCACACTACTATAAAGGAGTTCTTTAATAGAATGCCAACAACTTTAGATGAAATTCTGTATCTTTTATAGCAAGTAGCGAAAGCTGAAGCAGAAAGTAACTACCACTATATTAGACCGGCAATATTTGTTTGATAATTTGATCATTAAGAGTTTATATTAATCTCGCTACAATGTCTTTCACAGAACCAGGTTGTGCTAAATAACTAGTCTCACCCATCCAAAGAGATAAATATTCCTTATTCCCTTGCTTCATACTCTCTTTACGAATAGTAGTCGTTAAATGATTTTGAAGCGGATATGGTGCTACCACCGCTTCCTTCATACGTTCCGTAAAATCATTGATACGGCCACGTGCTGGCTTACCTGTAAAAGCACGTGTAATCGTTGTTTGCTGCGGTTTTGAATTCAGCACTTCTGCTTTGTAAGTTGCATTAATCTCACATTCATCCGCCACTAAGAAAGCTGTACCAATTTGCACTGCCAAAGCTCCGCTCGCTAGTGCCTCAGTGACATCTTCCTTGCTGATTATTCCACCCGCTGAAATCACAGGGATGTCTATTTCACCTACCACTTGTCGTAGTAGCTGATTACGTGTGTAAAGTGTCATCGGCTCCGTGAAAGAGCCACGATGCCCCCCAGCCTCACTCCCTTGCAACACAATCGCATCTAGACCAGCCGCTTCTACACGCTTAGCCTCTTCTAAGGTTGTAGCAGTGCCAATTAGATAAGTATTTTTTTCTTTAAGACGTTGTATTGTGCTCGCCGACGGAATACCAAATGTAAAAGAACAAATCGCTACATCTTCATCTATTACCGCTTGGACCTGTTCTTCAAATACATCTTTCGACATCACGCTTTGCACAGGTGAAAGCCCAAGCTCATCATAGAAGGGCTGCAGGGCCATACGCGCCTTTTGTAATACATCAATATCGATACGTGGCTCCTCTAGTACAAATAAATTCACCGCAAACGGTTTTGCGCTTAGCTTCTTAACCTCTTGAATAAACGTTTGTGTTTGCTTTCCGTCTAAATAACCAGCGCCGATAGCTCCTAGGATGCCTGCCTCTGCACAAGCTGCCACAAACTTCGGAGACGTTACCCCAGCCATTGGTGCCTGAATAATTGGATATTTCATTTCAAATTTATGTAACATATCTCTCACCTCTTCATTTAATTGTATACATTCCTCCTATTTCTGACCATCTATCGGAGGATACAATCTTATCTACTACTCTACTAAAATATAGACTATTTTCTACCCTAATGTCACAATTTTAAGAAAGTGAACCATCATATGTATAAAAACAGCATAAAAACCTACCCTTTTTCTAAAGGATAGGTTTTTATGATTAAAACATATTTGTATTACGCACGAGATACGTAAGAAGAATCTGTTGTATTGATAATTAAGATATCGCCTTGGTTGACGAAGAATGGTACTTGAACCGTAAGACCAGTTTGAAGTGTTGCAGGTTTCGTACCACCTGAAGCTGTATCACCTTTAATACCAGGTTCTGTTTCTGTTACTTCTAGCTCAACAGTGTTTGGTAACTCTACACCTAACATTTCACCTTGGTAAGATTGGATGTGTACTTCCATGTTCTCTTTAAGGAATTTTAGCTCATACTCGATTGCAGATGAAGCTAATTCTGTTTGATCATAAGATTCCATATCCATAAATACATGCTCGTCACCTTGTGCATATAAATATTGCATTTTGCGGTTGTCGATTTGTGCTTTTTCTACTTTTTCACCAGCGCGGAAAGTTTTTTCTTGTACGTTACCATTACGTAAGTTACGTAATTTCGAACGTACGAATGCAGCACCTTTACCTGGTTTTACGTGTTGGAATTCCATAACACGGTATAATTGGCCATCCACAATAATTGTTAGACCTGTACGGAAATCGTTTACTGAAATCATTTGTTTTCCTCCATTAATTACAAAATAATAAGTTCTTTAGTTGAATGCGTTAGTAGTTCATTTCCTGTTTCCGTGATTAGTATATCGTCCTCGATACGCACACCACCGATACCTGGTAAATAAACGCCTGGCTCAAGTGTTACAGTCATTCCCGGCTCAAGGACCGTTTCTGAGCGTAATGATAGACCAGGACCTTCATGTACTTCAAGGCCAATCCCATGTCCTAATGAGTGACCGAACGCCTCGCCATAACCTCTTGCTTTTAAGTAATCACGTGCAATCGCATCCGCCTCAATCCCTTTTAAACCAGGACCAACTTTTTCAACAGCTAAAAGCTGAGAAGCGAGTACAGCATTGTACATATCCACTAATTTTTCAGAAGGTTCACCTACTGCTACTGTACGTGTTATATCAGAAATATATCCATTATACAGTGCACCATAGTCAAGTGTGACAAAATCACCTTTTTCAATGATTTTGTTCGTCGCCACACCATGTGGTAATGCAGAGCGAAGACCTGACGCTACAATCGTATCAAATGAAGACTGTGTTGCCCCTTGTTTACGCATGAAAAATTCTAATTCATTCGAAACTTCAAGCTCAGTTCTACCCGGCTTGATATAGTTTAAAATATGTGTATATGCGTGATCAGCAATTTCACACGCAACCTTAATAATATTAATCTCTTGCTCCGTCTTAATCAAGCGAATTTTTTCAATTAGACCGGAAATCGGTATTAAATCTGCATGGATTACACTTTTGTAAAGTTCAAATGTGCCATAGCTTACAGTATCTTTCTCAAATCCCAACGATTTGATACCCATTTCTTTTACTTGTTTTGCGATTTCTTCAATTATTGTCGCTTCGTGCTTCACAATGCGAAAGTCTTTGATTTGTGCAGCAGCTTGCTCTGTATAACGAAAATCTGTAATAAAAACCGCATCATTTTGAGAAACAATGGCTACGCCTGCCGTTCCCGTAAAATCAGTCATATACCTACGATTATACTCATTCGTAATTAAAATACCATCGATGTTTTGATGTTGCAGTTCTGTACGTAGCTTTTGTAATTTTAGCAAATCAATTCCCCCTTTCGATGAACGTGCGGAGTGCGAGTTCATAACCTTTTGTGCCTAATCCACAAATTTGCCCGATACAAGCTGGTGCAAGATATGAATGATGACGGAATGCCTCACGTTTATGAATATTTGAGATGTGTACCTCAATAACTGGCACCGTTACCCCCGCAATCGCATCATGTAAAGCAATACTTGTATGGGTATATGCACCAGGGTTAAAAATGATACCATCATATTGTTCATCTTCTGCCTCGTGTACCCAATCTACTAAAATTCCTTCATGATTGGATTGACGAAACTCCACTGTAGCACCTAGCGTTTGTGCAAGATTTTGTACGTTATTTTTCACATCATCTAACGTTTCATAGCCGTATACTGCAGGCTCTCTTTTACCAAGTCTATTTAAGTTAGGTCCATTTAAACATAATAACTTCAAGCGCATTCGCCTCTTTCTATGTACTTGCACTTTATTTTATCATATCGAATGTCTGCGGCAACTAATTTCCTTTTTGAGCAGTGTGCTCTTTCATGTGAAAATTTGCTGTCTCCAATAAAAACCTTAATAAACAAACCACAACGACAATAAACGGAATCGATAATTTTTTAAAGGATTCCAGATGTAAAGGCAAATCAAGAACCACCCACTCAATCGTAATAGTGAACAGTAAACCTAATAAAAGAGATGTGAAAACAGCAGGAATGATATGGACAAATTGTAAAACAACATATAGAAGGAGCGCAAAAATAAATAATAGAAGCGTTAATGTGCTCCATTGAAACAACTTTGAACTTCCCTCAAAAAGTTCCCATTTTTTATAAAAACCAATTGGATTCCATTTAATTAAATGAAAGTAATGTAGTCCCTTTAAACAAATCGCTAAACTGATCGCACTTACTATCGCTGTAATACTGGCAACTTTCAATTTTTACTCCCCCTATTTGAGTTTCTTAGGCATGTTACCTAAGCGCAATGTAGTTTCGTCCGAATATAAAATGTGATACTCCCAACTACAAAATAATACAACTAGTGTAGCCACATAAAAAATTTACTATGCAATCCTCTAGAGGTTTTTCGCTAAATTTAGTACAATAATACAGGTAATAAATTAATAGTCTCCGGCGCTGCCACAAATTTTCAAATGCATAATCGTTTGAGCACGATTTAAAATTTAGGCAGAAATGTTATTGTACTAAATGCAATATGGCGGGTACAGTGACGCCAAGGCGAATTTGAAATAATTATAGAGAGTGGTGTCAGCTTTGAGCAATTCACCAGTATATGGGGGACAAGCACAATTAGAAGGTGTGATGTTCGGAGGAAAGGAACATACGATTACAGCCATTCGCCGTAACGATGATTCCATCGATTATTATCATTATAAAAAAGTTCAAAAACCTATCCTACAAAAGCTAAAGAAAATTCCTTTTGTTCGTGGCGTTGTAGCACTAATTGAATCTGCGGGTATCGGATCTCGACATATGCAGTTTTCAGGAGATCGCTATGATGTAACTCCTGGTGAGGAAGAAGAACATGTAGAGGAAGGCTCTAAGCTTCAAATGATATTAGGAGTCGCCCTTGTCGGTGTACTTTCATTTTTATTTGGTAAGTTTGCCTTCACGTTAATACCGGTCTTTTTAGCAGAGTTATTTTCAAAATGGGTAACTGGTAAAACTGGACAGATTTTACTAGAAAGTGGCTTTAAGCTTATTTTATTATTGACGTATTTATATTTAATCTCGTTAACACCAATTATTAAACGTGTATTCCAATACCACGGTGCAGAGCATAAAGTTATTAACTGCTATGAGTCTGGTTCTGAAGTTACAGTTAAGAATGTACAAGCCCAATCACGCTTACACTATCGTTGTGGTAGTAGTTTCATATTATTCACTGTAATAGTTGGAATGTTCGTATATTTCTTAGTACCAACTGATCCATTATGGTTACGTATCGTTAACCGTATTTTATTGATTCCTGTCGTACTTGGAATTTCATTTGAAGTACTACAAGCAACAAATGCTTGCCGTAACATTCCGGTATTGCGTTTCCTTGGCTATCCCGGTTTATGGCTACAATTATTAACTACACGCGAACCAAATGACGCGCAAGTCGAAGTCGCAATCAATTCTTTCAATAAATTGCGCGAAGTCGAAAAAAATCCAGAAATCGCTTTAGAATTAAATCACGATTAATTAAAACTGCTCGCAAACGCTGCGGGGCACTTAAAAAGTCCATAGAATAAATTTTAGCCATGGTGGAAACGATTAATCGTTTCCACCATGGCTTTTACTTCGATTCCGTTGATTTCCGTTCCGGCGGACGCTTTGCCGCTGACGCTTCGCTTTCGCGCAGAGCAAGAGCTTCCTGGGGGCGAACCTTGAGCCTCCTCGTCGCTAACGCTCCTGCGGGGTCTCAAGCTGTTCGCTAGTCCCCAAGGAGTCGCCGCCTACACTCCAATCAACTAGTTTTATCGTTTTTCTGAATTTTTCATTCTTTCGATTCACTCTACCCCTTTATAATGAAAGGACTAATTCAAGGTGGTGCTGTCCATGATTTCCAAACAGGCAATATTCATGCTAAGCCTTATATGGCACTTTACGATTTAATGAGAACATGCTTCTTCAAATCAAGGAATTCGTTGGTTTTTATTTTATTTTTGAGGAGTAAAAAACAAAAGATTATTTCAATAATGGACGTAATACGATTTCACCGATTTGGATGTTCAAATATTTATTACTAGTATCAATTTTTGATAACTCAGATGTAAACCTAGTGGAAGGTTCAAACTACGATATGTCGGTTAAATCTTTCTTAGATATGCACTGTTATCAATGCGAGTCCAAAAAGCCGTCTGTCAATTCGATGAAATAATGAAAGATAAGAGAAATACTAAAGAAAACCAGCACTTCTGTTCAAAATCGAACAAAAGTGCTGGTTTTCACCATTTGAAGAACATTACATTTTTCCGCAAGTTTTTTCACATTTTTTATTTTCCATTAAGTGCTTGGTCCATTTTCTCGAGCAACGAAACTTCATTCCTCGCTTTAATAAGCTTGCCGTTCACAATGACAAATAAACTTCGATCACAGATTCTGCAATTTGATGTGCATCCTTCTTCGATTAACTCAATGTCTTCGCGATTTAGAAGTTCATCGTAGATATTTTCTCCGTGTAAGGACATATTCGATACACATACCGTTACTGGCTGCAAGTCGCCAGCATCATGCATAATTGTGGTTTCTTGCGAAGTTTTATTAAAAAAAGAAAAAACCATTCCTTACTCCCCTTATAAATCTTTAATCTTCTGCTCTCTCTATATAACGCTCTGCATTTTTTGCAATCCTTTCAAGTAATGCAAAGGCTTGTTCTTGCTCTTCCTCTGTCAGATCACTTGTTAAAATCGCTTTCCATTGATCTAAAATAGTTCTCAGTTCATTTTCAAATTGACGTGCCCTTTCTGTCAAATAAAGCTTTTTCGCACGCTTGTCCATCATATCTACTTCTCGTCTTACATAGTCTTCTGCTTCCAACTTGGCAATAGCCCGTGCAGTCGTTCCTTTGTCCATCTTAAGAATTGAGGCTGCTTCATCTTGCGAAATTCCTTCCCGATAAAATAACACAAGTAAAAATTGATATTGCCCCGCACTAAGCTGATAGGGTTTTAGTTGCTCGTTCATGTAAATATTTCCATATCGATATAACATCGAGTTTAATTGCCCGATTGATGCTGGTAATTGGTTTGACATACCTTTAACTCCTTTCAAAAATAAGAATAAGATATTTTAGTTGCGTTTGCAACTAATTTCGTTTATTGTATTGATATTAACAAAAATAGTTGCAGACGCAACGAAAAGGACGGGTTTAATATGCAACAAACAATTCAATTAGAGCCAAAGAAGCGAACACTTATGCTTATCCTCTTAGTTCTTGGCTCCTTCACTTCGCTACTCAATCAAACATTACTGAATGTTGCTATCCCAAAATTCAGCGAGATTTTCAATATTGAACTTAGCACTGCTCAGTGGTTAGTTACAGGTTTTCTTTTAGTAAACGGGATTGTCATTCCAATGAGTGCCTACTTAATTGGTAAATTCACAACAAGACAACTATTCATTGGTGCACTGATTATCTTTGCGACAGGTACTTTTGTTAGTGCCTTTGCGACAGGTTTCTATATGCTACTGGCAGGGCGTTTAATCCAAGCTATAGCTGGAGGCGTAATGATGCCTTTAGTACACATTGTGATCTTCAGTCTATTTCCGCCAAATGAACGCGGCAAGGCAATGGGGATGATCGGTATCGCAATGACATTTGCCCCTGCCCTCGGACCAACATTATCAGGCTGGCTCCTACAGCATTATTCATGGCGTGCATTGTTTTACGTCGTTTTACCATTTACGTTATTAAATATCGTAGTCAGCTATTTCTTTTTAAGGAATGTAACAGAGACGACATCTCCTCGCTTTGATATTTTTGGTGTTTTAACATCTACTATCGGCTTTGGTTCATTACTATACGGTTTTTCTATGGCCGGAACACACGGATTTGGCTCCACAACCGTTTTAGTCACTATTGGTGTCGGGTTACTATTTATCGCACTCTTTATCTGGCGTCAATTAACAACTGCGCAACCAATGCTGAATCTTCGTGTATTTACGCAGAAGCAGTATTTATTCGCCACAATCATCGGTGCATTTATCGCATTAGCTATGTATAGCGTAGAGCTACTAACACCCGTGCTACTACAACAAGTAATGCAGAAGTCTACACTTCAAACAGGGCTTTTATTATTACCTGGAGCCATTATTATGGGTATTATGTCACCAATAGCTGGCTCTATACTCGACAAACGTGGTATCAGACCACTTGTTTTGGTAGGTTTAACGGTTGTTTTCATGACTGCTTTAGGCTATACACGAATTACATTAGAAACTAACGTGATTGTCATTTCGATTATCTATACATTATTCTTATTCGGCGTATCGATCATGATGATGACAATGACTACGTATGGCGTTAACCAATTGTCATTTGAACTTAGCCGACATGGCGCCGCGGTGACAAATACGACACGCATGCTGGCTGGTTCAATCGGAACAGCGCTACTAACAACTATTTTATCAACAGTAAGTGCACGCTCTTATGACAAGGTACAACATCTACCCGATGCAAACATGCAAGCTCAACTCTCCGGAATCCATGCAGCATTCGCTGTCATTATGATTGGTAGTATCATCATGCTATTCCTTGCAGTAAAATTAAAAAGAAACGTAAATCACAATTAACTACAAACAGCTTGTCTCTGCTGATTTCTCGGCAAAGACAAGCTGTTTTTTTATAACATTTATATTCAATTATCTTATATTACTTTTCAATACCTACATTATTAATAAATTTTAGCTTTCCAACCACTTCATCCTTCGATTAATAATTTCTTTTAGACCATGAAACGTCATCTTACTAAGGCTACTTTTTCTTTAGCAAGCGCATATTCCTTCTGTAAAGAAGCCACTATTTCTGCTATAGATTCTTTTTTATCAATATTCGTTACGCCATGCCCGGCAGACCAAATATCTCGCCATGCCTTGACATTCACTAGATGCGTTAAATCAATGTCCTCTCTCGGTTTTAACGTCGCAGGGTCTATTCCCTCCTTAATAAGTGAAGGAATTAGCACATTGACATGTACACCACTAAAGGAATCTGTATACAGGATATCATCGGTTGTACTTTCAATGACCATATCTTTGTAGGCTTCTGGTGCATTTCCTTCATCGCATGCAAGGAAGCGCGTCCCCATATACGCATAATCAGCGCCAATAATTTGCGCAGCTAGCACCTCTTCACCCGTTGAAATAGAACCAGACAAAATAATCGTTCCTTTAAAAAACTTTTTCACAGCGGATACAAAGCCAAATGGACTGAGTTGCCCACCGTGTCCACCTGCTCCAGCACAAACCAGAATAAGACCATCCACCCCTGTCGCTGCGGATTTCCTGGCATGCTTCACATTCGCAACATCTGCATATACTTTGCCACCATAGCTGTGCACGATTTCAATAACACGCTTTGGATTGCCAAGTGAGGTAATAACGATTGGTGGTTGATACGTTTCAATCAACTGTAAATCCTCCTCAAAGCGTGGGTTAGCTACCGGATGACAAATAAAATTCACTGCCCATGGCTCTGTTGGCAACGCCGCTTTGATTTCTATTAACCATTGGGCGCATGTTTCTACTGGCCTAGCGTTTAATAATGGAAATGAACCGATAAGACCTGCCTTGCTCGCTTCTATCACCATCGTTGGATTTGATACTAAAAACATCGGTGCAACGATAATAGGTAAATTAGACATCTTCCATCCCCCTTATACTTTAAATATTCTACTTTATTCCAATAATTCCTTCGAAAAAAAAAGTGTCTACCCGTCACATTTGACGAGATAGACACTTTTTGATTATTTTATAGTCCACATTTTAACTGTGCACCACAGTTTGTACATGTGTTACAGCCGCCCATTTCTTCGACTGTTCCTTTACGACATACAGGACATGTATTCCCTACATCTGAACCAATTACTGAAGTAGATGTAAGTGCTTGAATCGTATCAACTAATACGACTGGACGCTTTGTTTGTTCTTCCACTAAATCTTCGCCAAATGAAAGTTGATCCATATCATTTTCCTCAGCTTTTAGTGTTAACACTTGTGAATCACGGCTTCCGTCAACGTAAACCGTACCACCTTTAGCGCCACCTTTATAAAGACGCTCGTATACTTTTTCTACTTGTCCAACTGTGTAGCCTTTTGGTGCATTTACTGTTTTCGATATAGAAGAATCAATCCATTTTTGAATAATACATTGTACATCCGCATGCGCTTCAGGTTTTAACCCCATCGCTGTGACAAACCACTCTGGTAATTCGTCTGCATTTGCTTCTGGATGACGATCTAAATATTCTTGAACAATTTCCGCTTTCACTTCGATAAATTTACCTAAGCGACCTGAACGGTAATATGTGAATGAGAAGTAAGGCTCAAGCCCTGTAGCTACACCAACCATCGTTCCTGTAGAACCTGTTGGCGCTACTGTTAGAAGATGTGAGTTACGAATACCAGTTGCTAAAATTTGCTCTTTAACGTGTGCAGGCATATTTTGCATGAAGCCTGTTTCTGTAAATGCTTTACGTAGACGAGCTGTTTCTTCATCTGTTGCCCCTACTAAGAATGGGAAGCTTCCACGTTCTTTCGCAAGTTCAGTCGATGCCTCGTACGCTGTTTCGGCAATTGTCTTAAAGATTTCATCCACTAGTTCATTACCAGCTTCTGAGCCGTACTCTTTTTCACAATAAATAAGTAAGTCAGCTAAGCCCATGACACCTAAACCTACACGACGCTCACCAAGAGCTTGTACACGGTTTTCTTCTAAGAAGTAAGGCGTTGCGTCAATTACGTTATCTTGCATACGTACACCAACACGTACTGTCTCACGTAATGCTTCATAATCGACTGTTTGGTTTTCTTTAATCGCAAACTGTGCTAAGTTCACAGCTGCTAAGTTACACACAGAATATGGTGCAAGTGGTTGTTCCCCACATGGGTTTGTTGCTACTACTTGTTGCCCATAAGCTTTTGCGTTAGTCTTTTCGTTGGCATTATCGATGAAGAAGATACCTGGCTCTGCAGAGTATGTTGCACAAATGTTGATTAAATTCCACAATTCTTTTGCTTTAATCGTGCGGTATGTGCGTACTTTATAGCCCATCTTCTCCCACTCACGAACGTCACCAACTTTATGCCATTCGCTATTGTAAATAGCCATTTCTTCTTTTGTATAGTCTTCAACTGCTGGGAAACGAAGTTCGAAATCTTCGTCCTTTTCAACAGCTTCCATAAAGTCTTTAGTTAATGTAACAGAAATGTTTGCCCCAGTTAAAAACTCTGAGTTATGGACCGTGTAAGTACCACCGTCACGTAATTTATTTTCTGCTTCACGGATAATTGCCTCATCAAATCCACCGTAACCTGGAATTGATTTATAGTTCACAATTCCTTGATACATTGCTTCATCTTGCTGTGATAGAGGCTTAAAGTTTAATTTTTCTTTTGCTAATCGAATAATCGATTCGTCCGTCGTATTTTCGATTAAGTAACGTAAAATACGTGGATTTTGCATTTTTGAAATGATAAATTCCACAATATCTGGATGCCAGTCTGCTAGCATGATCATTTGTGCTCCACGTCTTGAACCACCTTGCTCAACAAGATGAGTCAGCTTAGCAATATCATCAAGCCACGATACAGAACCAGATGATTTACCGTTCACACCACGAGCTAGTGTGTTACGCGGGCGAAGTGTAGAACCGTTTGTCCCAACACCGCCACCTCGGCTCATAATTTCCATAACTTGTTTGCGGTGGTCACTAATGCCTTCGCGAGAATCCGCCACAAATGGCATAACGTAACAGTTGAAGAATGTTACATCTGTTTCAGAGCCCGCTCCGTAAATAACACGGCCAGCTGGAATGAATTTTAATGAAACTAATTGCTCATAAAATTTTTCAAACCATTCTTGACGTTTCTCAGCTGTTTTTTCTACAGAAGCAAGTCCTGTTGCATTTCGTTTAGCAATTTGCTCATAAAAAATTTCAAGAGGCTTCTCTAGCACTTCTATTGAGCGCGTAATCACACCCGTTTCTTGCTCTATCGGATCATCTAAAACGCTACGATAATCTTCATCAATCAAAATATCTGCTGTTTTCGCAGACATATCAATTTTTTGGATTGTCCCTAAACCACGTGCAGGGAATTTCGGATCTGCCTTCACCGTTAATACGACGAAATCACCAGCTTTTAGCGTTTTCTTTTCCGTATCTTTAAAAGAATAGCGATCAATCATGACAAGTCTCGATACACCTTTATGTGTGATGTGCATGTCTGGTGTTACCGGATGAACTTGTGGGAATTGTTCAATGTCCTTGTTTAATTGTTCAATTTGTTTGTTTACTTCGGGTTGATGATTAGCGATTACCATCATTTAGCCTCCCTTTTTCTATACCTTACAATAATAAATACACAATATCATGTGCGATTAAACACTACATATTGTGTATTACCTAATTTCAAAGATACTATATATAGTTTTTTAATTCAACTCTTGCAATTCGTGTCACTTTGTTAACTACTTGTCATGACACGGTTTGAACGCTGAAAAAAATTTTTAAAAACATCGATTTTTTTACTTTTTAAAGTTCCAATCATCATGGGCATATTTTTTTTCTTCGAGTGCTTGTACATATTTTAATTGCCCCTCAGAAAGTGTAAATGGTTTTAACTCAATTTGCAATGTTTTTGCAAAACCATCTCGGAATGCTTCTACACACTGTTCGATTGAAACCGGTTCCTTGACAAGACTATTAATGGATACTGCCTTGTCAGGTAGCTTCTTTCGCATCCGTTCCTTAGCCTCTTCACTATCAAAATTAAACACCGACAATAATTTTTCTTCGTCTAAATCAAGTAAGATTGCACCATGTTGTAAAATAACACCTTTTTGACGTGTTTGCGCACTACCCGCTATTTTTTTACCTTCAACGACAAGTTCATACCAGCTTGGTGCATCGAAGCACACTGCACTTTTTGGCTTTTTCAAGTCTGCCAGTTGTTCTTCCGTAGCTGGCACACTGAAATATGCATCCATCCCTAAGTTTTGAAAACCTTGTAAAATGCCCTCACTGAGTACACGATAAGCTTCTGTAACTGTCTCTGGCATATTTGGATAGCTTTCCGTTACAATGATGCTATAAGTGAGCTCATGTTCGTGTAAAACAGCTCTCCCTCCTGTTGGACGACGTACAAAACCAAGCCCTTGCGCCCGAACTGCCTCTATGTTAATATCTTTTTCGGCCCGTTGAAAATATCCAATGGATACTGTTGCTGGCTCCCATTCATAAAAACGAATGACTGGAGGAATCAGCCCTTCACTATGCCAATCCAGCAGTGCCTCATCTAAGGCCATATTGAAAGAAGGACTACATTTCCCTGAATTTAGAAAATACCATGTTGTCATTTCGTCAGCTCCTACACTTATATGTGTCATTTCAAACCATAATGTAGTTAATTTTATCAAACTCATTGGACTATCGCCACCGCATCTTTTATAATAGTTAAGAAGATAGAAAGGGGTAAGAACATCTTGCAAATACTTATTACAATTGGTGTTATTTTACTGGTTTTGATAGCATATATCGGCATTAATGCGATGCGTCTAAAAAAAGCCGTAACCAATTTAACACAAGAACAGTTTATTGAAGGTTATCGCAAAGCACAATTAATCGATGTGCGCGAACAAAAGGAATTCGACGCTGGTCACATCCTTGGAGCTCGTAATATTCCTTCTACTACACTACGTCAACGCCATAAAGAAATCCGCCCAGATTTACCAGTATATTTATACTGTCAAAATACAGGCCGTAGCGCTCGTGCTGCATTATTTCTAAAAAAACGTGGCTACAACCAAATTTATCAGCTTGACGGTGGATTCCGCACTTGGACTGGTAAAGTAAAAACAAAAAAATAACATAAAAAGAGCTAGCATCTACATTAGATGCTAGCTCTTCTTATAAAAAAACATGAGTTTCTACTATATAAATGTCATTGTCTAATAATTAGCTCATTAATTTTTTTAAAATAAAAATTTATCATGTGTTTGACAAAAACTATATAACAGCGGGGTACAATTTAATACCTTCCATCAAACGTGAATCAATCTTCATATAAAACCACTTTTACTATTAATCTCCGACTTGACCTTTGCAGTATCTTCGAAAGCTTTTTTAGCTATTTCCATCAAGCGTATAGGAAAATCAATAAATAATGAAAAAAATTAAGTCTAATTTCGCTCATTATCGTAAAGATGTAATATGTAATCACTTTATTTTTCTTTTTTCAAAATATAGACAATAATTGCATCTTGAATTACATAGAGATCACTGTTAGGATAAATAGTATCTTACTATAATACAAATTCGTGTTGATATGATTAAAATCAACTAAAATAAGCAATGAATGCTATGGATAAAACTATAGCAGGAGCAATTTCTGGAGAGAGCGCATAACGCGTCGCCGAAGGGTTCACTATCTCAGGCAAAAGGACAGAGGAGTAATAAAAACAAACTTTCATTACAAAAAGAAAGTTGTACCAATCGAATGTTTTCCAATAAATATTTTTTAGTAAAACTAATATTTATGATATGCATATGGTATTTGTTATTCTGACGTTTAAGAGACTAGTGTAGCTACTAGTCTCTTTTTTTATTTGTTGCTTATGTTAATTTCAATGCTTACATCATCTTGGAGGGGTCATCTTGGAGCAACAACAGTTAAAACGTGAATTAAAAAATCGCCATGTTCAATTAATAGCCATCGGTGGTACGATCGGTACAGGCTTATTTCTAGGCTCAGGGAAAGCAATTGCTTTAGCAGGACCTTCCATCATCCTAGCCTACCTAATCGTCGGCATGGCGCTATTTTTCGTCATGCGCGCACTAGGCGAATTGTTATTATCGAATGCTGGCTACACATCATTCACTGATTTTGCAACAGAATATATTGGACCGTGGGCAGGTTATGTCACGGGTTGGACCTACTGGTTCTGTTGGATCATGACTGCCATGGCTGATATTATTGCTGTTGGTGTCTATACAAATTATTGGTTTGATATACCACAATGGGTACCAGCGATTGGCTGCTTAGTATTATTATTAATGCTAAATTTATTAACGGTAAAACTATTTGGCGAACTTGAATTTTGGTTTGCACTTATAAAAATTATTACGATTGTTGCACTGATTATCATTGGTGTATTTATGCTTGTTACAGGGTTCCAAACAAGCTCAGGTACTGTGTCAGTCGGAAATCTATCGGCACATGGAGGATTGTTCCCGAACGGTGTCACTGGCTTTTTAATGGCCTTCCAAATGGTAGTCTTTGCCTTTGTCGGTGTGGAATTAGTCGGCGTTACTGCTGCTGAAACAGCAAATCCACAAAAAAATATCCCATCTGCCATTAATAAAATCCCACTACGTATTTTACTATTTTACGTAGGCGCATTATTCGTTATTTTATGCATCAACCCTTGGAATGAAATGTCCGCTGAAAGCAGTCCGTTTGTACAGGTATTTACGTTAGCAGGAATCCCAATCGCAGCCGGCATCATTAACTTTGTCGTACTGACATCGGCCGCTTCGGCAGGGAACAGTGGATTATTCTCAACAAGCCGTATGCTATATAGTCTAGGAAGCAATAACCAAGCTTCCCCATCATTTGCTAAATTAAATAAAAACAACGTACCGCGTAACGCCCTGATCGTGTCATCAATTGTCGTGTCAGTCGGTGCATTATTAAGTAAGTTGATGCCTGAGAATGCATTTAGTGTGGTAACAACGATAAGTGCTATCTGCTTCATATGGGTTTGGAGCATTATCCTAATCTCACATATCATTTACAAACGTAGAAACCGTGCATTACATGAAGCATCTATTTTTAAAGCACCACTAACACCATTCATTAACTATGTAGTATTAGGCTTCTTTGTATTTTTATTAATCATTATGTTCTTTTCTGAGGCAACACGTACAGCACTACTACTAACGCCTGTATGGTTTATCATGCTGTTTGTTATTTATAAAGTGAAAAGTAAGAACTAAAAAAACTGTAGATAACCTCATTTTCATTGAGGTTATCTACAGTCTATGGCTAGCATCTTTACTGGATGCTAGCTTTTTTTATTACACTCTTATTTATCATCTTTATACATATCTGTATAAAGAAGCTCTTGTTTTTTAGACAGCTTGACAAAGGCAGTTTGCCATGTTTTGCGAGCAGTATCACCGTTTTCTGCAGGGATAGCTACATATAAGGCATGAATCTCTTCTACTTTTTTCAAGTCCTCCTCAGCTTGTGTTAGCTTCGAATAGTTTCTCACCACGCTTTTTTCAGAAGAACTCAACTTGTCATATGCAGCTCGAATGCTCTTCACATCGCCTTGCAAGTCCGCCTTATAAACACCATTTTGAAGGAGTTTATTGATGGACTCCACTAAGCCAAATGCCGTTTCATTCGCCCCTTGTTGTCCTTGTTCCGCTTCTATAATCTTTTGGCGAACATCTTCACTCACTAAGTTCATTTGCTTTGCTGTAAGCTTAGCGAAAGATTTAATGACTGTTGTTGGATTACTAGCAAACGATTTATCATACTGCTTCATAAATGACTCTACCTTTTTCACATCTGCTTCTGCTGTTTTTAAAATAGAGTAATTTGTTACAAGTTTTTTATCGCTAGTACTAAGATTTTTATATTGAGCAGATAGATTTTTAATTTCTCCCACAGTCACTGTATACAAACCGTTAGATACGATTTTTCCGATGGCATTATTTAACGTTTTAATATCTGGTGCATTGCCATCTACAAGACGATTATCTAGTAGCGCATCAAATTGCGGTTTTGCTAAATGCTGCTGATTTGCAGGCAATTTTGCATAAGCCTTTTCTACGGATTCAATCTTTTTCGCTTGCTTCTCAACATTCGTTTCTTCACGAGCGGCCTGCACTTTTTTATGGAAAGATACTACTGCTTTAACATCTTTACTTGCTGCAGTTAATAAATAATAATTCGTGACATACTTACGCGCAGCAGATGAAAGATTTTTGTAAGTAGTTGTTGCTGTATTAACAGCAGTTTCTAGTTGTGTGAACGAATATTTTGTTAGATCAGCAAACTTGGCTATATCAGCTTTTAGTGCCTCTGCTGCCGCTTTATCTGCAGGCTCTTTCCCGTTATTATCAACCGTCACATTCGGCGGATTATTCAATAACAGATCTTCATTATAGACAAGAGATTGTTGTAAACTCGTCAGCTTATTATATGCCTTTAAAGCACTGTTATAGCTCGATTGTAATTTACTTTCCTTCACACCATTTATGGCTGTGAGCGAATTATATTCGTCTATTTGCTTAATGACTTTTTCAGCTGTCTTTAAGTCTTTTTGTAGCGTCGCGATGGCTGCATAACCTATGACTTTGGCCTCTGAATTTGTCGTTAAATTTTTATAAGCAGCGATAATTCTGTTCACATTGCTCACATGATCCTGCCATGTTTCCGCCGTCGGATTTATTGGGTAGATATCTTCTCCAATATAGCTATCTATCTCTTGATTTATAGTAGAAATTCGAGTCTCTTCTGCGTTTTCTGCTTCTAATAATTTCTCTACATAAGCATCTGGCACTAACTGCAGCTGTTTGTAAGTTAGCTTTTCATACGCAGTACGAATGGATTTTGCCGTCGTTACTTGCTTGTCTGGTGCAATATTCCCAGATAATTTATCGAAAAGTTTAGTAAACTGTGCAATCTTTTTGATATCCTGCTTTGCTTCATTTAAAATTGCTTGATTTTGTACCGTTGTTTGGTAGCTTTTTGAAAGCTTCGCAATGTCGGCTTCAATCTTCTCAACGGCCGCTTGTAATGACTCCACACTAGTAGACACGTATTTAATAACATTATTATCATAGTTTAATAAGTCAACAATCGCTTGACTCAGCCTTCTCACTTCAGCAATTTCTGCGATATCTGCTGGTTCTTTCACAATAGCCCTAATACTATTATATAAAGTATCCCCTATATCTAAGCTACGCTGTAATACATCTAATTTGTCATAGGCCTCTTCAATGTCTTTTAAATATTTCGGCATATCTTTTGCATCAACTTCACCTACTTTATTCACTTTTTCATTTAAGGCACTGATAGCTTCTACATCTGCAAGTGCTCGCTTAAGTACAGCATAATTTGTCACATTTGCCTGTGCAGGGGATGTTAAGGCTTGATATTGACTTTCTATGGACGCTACTTCCGCTTTAAATGCTTCAAAGCTCTTTACATTATATTTACTGTCGCTAATACGTAATGTTTCAATAGCAGTAATCAGTGTATTTGATGGCTCTTTAGACACCGTCAGCATATTCGAAAGACCCGATTCTATTACGGATGCTCCTACCTTTGCTGTCACCTTAGCAACAATATTAATCAAGCCTTTTTCTAAAGCATCCGCTGGGATTGTGTAAGTCTCCCCTGTCGCACCATTGATAGGGGTAAATGACTGATCGACTTTATAAAACCATTGATACGTATATGTAATTTTGCTGCTTTCCAACTTAGCACCACCAATATCTGTGACTGTCGCTCCAGCTACTCTTACTGTTTCACCTGGTGCTGCAAAGTTTGAAGTCGAATAACCATCAAGTATTGGTTCCGTAATTGCTAGTGATAAGGGATTGATGCGACGTGAATCACTTTTATATACCGTCCCTTCAGTCGATGTCGCTTCCACCATAACTGTTTTACCCGCCGCTTCCGCTGGTACTTTAAATGACATGGTAGTTGCACCCGAAATTGGTGTTTTCTTTGGTGTGCTTGCACCCTCGCCATTTTCTGGTGTTTCAAGATAGTACCACTGATACCCCTTGACAATTGTATTTGCTGGTAAGCCTTTAATGGATGCTGTCAGTGTTTCGTTTACAACCGTTTCTCCTGTAATCGTAATTGATGATAATTCTTCTGCCCCCGCTACTGCTGGTACAACAAAGGCCACTGGGATAGCCGCTACTGTGAAAAGTAATTTTTTATTCAATATTTATTCAGCCCTTTCTGTCCATCTATAGAGTTATATCGGTAACATTCCGTGGAACTTTATTTGTTTCACACAATCTACATAAAAAGAGTTATTTTTCACTCTATATCATTTAACGCAACTTAAAAAAATCAAAAAAACTGTAGATATGCATATAAATTTATCTACAGCTTGAAGTAAGTTCCCATTACGTAAAGGTCTTCTAATTGACTGTTTAGTAAAGTGAAGCTTTTTGCAAGTATTATGTACCATTGTTTGATTTTCCAGATTAATTGTAGGCGTTGAAATAGCCATTTCTAACGCCGATTAGCACAAAAAATGCCATTGACGTTGTTTCCTCTATAAATAGTTTTACCTCGCCCCTTTCTTCTCCGACAATACTTTCTATGAAGTTCGTATCCCTCAAACTGGAAATTCACCTTCTACTTCCCCCGGATTCTATGGCTCCACAGGCACCCTTGTGATCGGCTAACCACTATCTCTGTCTTCGTACTTTGGTACCCTATATACCCTATAGATTTCGTCCGTACTGAGCGAACCTAAAAGGAACCGCCTCAAAATTGAGACGGCTCCTAATCAATCAAGTGAAATTTAGTTTTTTAAGGATACATTTGTTTGTACAGATCTTCCAATTTATTTGACAGCCTACTAAATGCATTTCTCCATTCTTTTTCCTTACTTGCTTTATCTTTTTCTAATTTCGCTATATTTTCTTCGATTAAAAGCTTAGCAGCATCACCAGAAGCATTTGCTAATGCGGAATTTTGTTCCACTAAATCAACCTCAATTTTTCCCACTTCATCGTAAATGGCTTTTACTTCATTAACCTTAGCTAAATCGGCTTTTGCTCTCGTTAGCATTGCATAGTTTTTCACTAAACTTTTTTGTGTTGATGATAGCGCCTCATATTTCCCCTGAACTTCGTTTACCTTATCAAATAAATCCGCCCTATATAACCCATTATTTTCCAGTTCGTTAATCTCTTCAACTAGTGCTATCGCTTGATCATTATTGTCACGTTGGTCACTTTCTAAACCCACAAGTGCATTTCTAATGTCGTCAGATACGAGTGAAGCCTGCCTTGCTGTAAGCATATTAAACGCCTTAATCATAGCTGTTTTATTAGATGCCGCAGTATATTTCTTTTCAAAGGATTCTACTTTCT
This sequence comes from Lysinibacillus sp. NPDC097287, assembly GCF_044761695.1. NCBI lineage: Bacteria > Bacillati > Bacillota > Bacilli > Caryophanales > Bacillaceae > Lysinibacillus > Lysinibacillus sp. NPDC097287. The sequence goes on along the minus strand of NZ_JBIWCX010000002.1, from coordinate 168,285 downwards.
TTACATCCGCTAGAGCTGTTTTTAAAATAGTATAGTTTGTAATTTGTTTTTTCTCTGCACTCGATAGCTTTCTATAATCCGTATCTAATTCTTTAATGTCAGCAATGGTAATACCTTCCTTATACAATTGATCTTTGTTCGTATATACATCGCTTGGACTTGGGAAAATACCTACTATACGTTCATTTAATCCAGATAAATCCACAAAATCCCCACCTTGAAGTAAATCTATTAAAGCCTGATATGCAGTACCCGCTAATTTTTGCTGATTATAAGGTAGTTTCAAATAATTCTTTTGAACACTTAAAATTTTCGTGTATTTTTTAGCTGAATCTGCTTCCACTTCTGCCTCTTCTACTTTTTTCAAAAATGAGCGTACAGCCTTTACATCTTTTTCTGCTTCCTTCAACTCTCCATAATTTTCAACATATTTACGCGCTGGCGAAGAAAGTTCGTTTTTATATCTTAGAACAACTTTATCAATTTCTTTAGCATACAATTCAAAATCATCAGTAGAAAATTCTAGAGCTGTTTTGATATCTTGGATAAATGCGGTTCCTTGCTCTTTTGCTAATTGATCTGCTTCACTCAGTTCAGTATCGTCCTCTGAAGGTGTTTCTACTGGCTTTGGTAAAGGATCTTTATTGTATACCAAGGAGTTTTGTAAGGTTGTCAGTTTCATTAAAGCCTTAGAAGCACTATTGTACGCAGATAGCTGCTTTGAATAGCTGACGCTTCCTGTTTCTAGTAGCGCTAAATATTTTTCAATTTGACTAATAACCTTTTCCGCTGTTTTTAAATCTTTTTGCAACTGCAATAGCACTGTATAATCTGTCACGTATTTCGCAGTATCTTTAGAAAGACCTTTATATTGAATCACTGCACTATCTACCATTTTCACATATTCTTTCCAATCAGTTTCAGTTGGAAGATTTAGATATTCTTTTGTCGTCTCATCAATCAAATCATGAATACTATCTTGTACATCTTTACCCAATTCTTTTTCAGCGTTCTCTGCAACTAGCAAAATATCCTCGATGTCACTCTTAGGCACTATGCTCAATTGTTTAATTGTTAATTTGTTGTAAGCCGAACGTGCGGACTTCGCTGCTGAAACTTGTTTTTTCGGAGTTGCCCCTAAATCGATTTTTTTTAATTTTTCTAGGAAAGATTCGACTTTCTTAATATCTGCCTTGGCTGTCTTCAAAATATCCTGATTTTGTACAATCGCCTTGTAATCGCTAGGTAGTTCTAAAATTCTATCTTCAATCGATTTAATTTTAACTTTTAAAGAATCTATATCCAGATCATTATATTCTACTAGCTCATAACTTGTATTTCCTGCTGTTAAATTCTTGAGTAATCCTAAAATATCTGTATTAATACTCTTTAATTTTTCTAGTTCATTACCATTACCTAATTTCCCTTGAATAAATTCAAAAATACCTTTATCATTGTCAACCTTGACAGCTGTACTACGTTTTAATAAATCAAATTGCTCATATTCAACCAGTAACGCCTTGAACTCAGCTTCTGTTTTAGCATTTTCAACTTTTTCTGCAAAGGCAGTCATTTGTACCTTGTCGTCAATCGCACGCTTTAACACATCGTAGTTTGTTACTTTTGCTTTGGCAGCAGCTGTTAGTTTATTATAGTCTTTCAATACATCTTCCACTTTAGCAGGCATTGATGCTTCATAGATTAACATCCCGTTGACATCTTTATTTATTAGACCATCTATTTTACTCACGACCTGTGTCACTGGCGATGATGTTGAACTATTAACAATTTCTAATATCGGAGAATACGTTGGTTCCTCCGATACTGATTCACCCACAGTTGCAATAACTCTTACAACAATTTTATTAATTTTACGTTCCTCTGCATCTTCTGGAACCGTATAAATATCTGTGTTCGCTCCATCTATGAAAGCATAAGATCCATCTTCCACTTGATAAAGCCATTGATAAGAATAGGTTACTTGATTCATCAAGCGCTTAATTGTAGTTGTTGGTAATGTACTACTTAACAAATCAACTTCCGTGACACTCCCATTAACATCCTTTTTGCTATAAATCTTAATTGTTGGATCAAAGGCAGTTATAACATCCCCAGTCACTAAATACTGATTTGGTGAGTAGCCTTTAATTTTTATACCTTCCGCTTTTACTGTTAATGTCTCAATCTGAACTGCTTCACTTACATATAGATCTCCCTGCTCTGAAAAAGCCTCTACAAATACCTGTTTACCAGCAGCGTGCGCAGGTACAATGAACTCAACATCTGTTGCACTACTAATAGCTGTTTTTTCACCATTTTCTAAGTAGTACCATTGAAAGCTCTTCATCGTAATTGGGTTGATGTTAACTTTTGCAGAAATAGCGCTATTCACACGTAATTCACCTTCAATAGCTACTAGATTAATTTTAAATGGCTGACTCGTAAGTACGTTATTATCTTCTAATGTTGCTTTTACTAGCAATTGCATGTTCGTCGAAGCAGCAGGCGCAGAATAGGTAGACAATGTCGCTTCAGGAATTGGTATTTCTATACCATTTTCTACCGTAAACCATTGGTAGCTCTCAACTTTTTTTGTTGACTTTACAGAAGCTGTGAATTCATTGCCATTATTACTTATAATTTCTACACTTCCATCGGCCGCCTGCACTTCTAATGGAACAATCAGTGCCGCTGGGGCTGCTGCCACTAAAAATAGTTTTGCTTTATTCATCTATGTATCTCTCCTCATACTATGTATCTATTCTTAATTATAGCAATACTTCCCACGCACTAGCAATTATTCCCTCAACAAGAAAACCATAACATAACAAAAAAAACAACAACTGATAGAATATTCTAGTATTTACACTAAAAAAAGTAGCATCCTTTTTAAAAGATACTACTTTAGACTATACATTGTTCAATTAACTCTATATCAACAATACAATTGAGGAGAAGCTTTGATATAACTCTCAATTAGCAGCAAATTGAAGTGTTTCTATCATGTCCCTCGCTACTGGATGCCAAGTTTCTAAATCTTTCTCCATACAATTGAACGTACCCATCAGGGCTTGTCCATCGATAGAAGCAATGAACATTAAATTAAAAATATTGCCATCCGCAGCGGGTGTAATCACCTCGAGAAGACCAATCTTTTTATCATTTATTTCGATTACATCCGTGTCCAGCCACTCTGCTGATGGTTGGGCCTGCTCAAGAGCATCGATCATGGCTTCTTGAAAATCTGCAACTCCTTTATCTAATAGAGCAGTGGTTGTCAAGTTGAAAGCTAGATTGACGGTTGTCGATTCATCTGTATAGATAACAGTCGGTCTTTGTTCTGAAGGGTACTTGATAGCTGCTAATTCAGGTGACATGATTGAAAATAACTTTGGCATTCTTAAAGTAATTTTCCCCTCCAATACACTTTGGTCAATGACTGGAATATCCTCACCGTCAATATTCACAGAGGACTGGTTAAGGTCAATTTTTTGTAGATCTTGTTGAAGCTCTTGCTCATTTTCTTTTAAAGTCGATTGTTTTTGGTTTAATTCCTGTCCAGCTTTGTTCTCTTCTTTCTCACCCTCTACCTCTTTCTCTGATCCACAGCCTGCAAGTACTAACGCTGCGAACATTACCGAGATCCATCTTTTCTTCATATTTATTTCTCTCCCTTTGATTTTTTTAGGCTCATCACCAAAAGTCGGGGATGACATTTGATTATTGATTGGAGTGGAGCAGCTTATCGGACGCCCCCTAAAGCGCCCAATCGGAACGAAAATCAACTCCAAGTTATGGCGACGAGCCTTTTTTACTATATCTACCAGCAAAAGACTTCCACCATTTTCCTTCAGTCTGAACTTTCAACAATCGAATACCTCGAAATGCACGACGCATTATACTTTCTGCGAGCTCACTATTAACAATGACATAAACCTCTTTTATAACGTCAATTTTAAAAATCGTATAAGGAGCAGCTAATGCTTCATTAATTACAAGGTTTTTCAGCGTACCGTCCAGATGAAATTCTGTTTGAACTGAAAAGCAGCCTACTTTTGGTGGAATAGTGAGCCAATATAGGACTTTATTTAATTTGAGTAAATCCATTAGCACAACCGATTTAAACGGTAAGCGCGGCTCATATTTTCCAACTAATTGTTTAAACGAATCAGATAGTAGCGGGATTGACTTTTCTATAAAATCGTTATAGTCATTTTCACGCTTATCTAATACTGGAATTTGGCGATCAATCACCTCCAGCTCATCCTAAGATAAGATAAAATAAAATAGTTCATCTTCAAGTCTCCTTGATAAAGAAATTTATATAAGCATAATCATTTGTAAGTAGCAAAATAAATAACTGAATGCAGTACCCATTAAACCACTTTAAAACTAATTAGTAATAAAACGGTAAGTTAGGACAAAAAACTACAAAAATCTTTTATTTCATTGAATCTAGTATGTAATAAAACTACATACTTTCTACAAATCAATAATCACCATAGAATCTTTAGAAAATATCTTACTAAATTGAAAACATTTTGTATCACAAAGTAACTATACAACAATCCATTTAATTGTCAATATTTACAATTTATTTTTATACAAAATGTATAAAGGTAATACAATTAAACTTTTTTGATTTTTTAGAGGATAATATAATTGTAATGATTGTTTATTAATAAAAAATGGACCTCAAAGCAAGTTCCATTAGGTCATAAGACATTCGATAATCCATTAAACCTAAGTTTAAAATGATAATATAGTATCGATTTTCTCTAATTATGATTAATAAGTATTATTTTACTAAAAAGAAGGTTCAACGCATTTTGAAAGAGCTCGGTTTAAAGTGCCTAGTGAGTATGAAAAAATATAAATCGTATAAAGGTTCAGTTGGTAAAATTGCGCCAAATATTTTAGACCGCAACTATACAGCGGAAGCGCCAAATGAGAAATGGGTAACGGATATTACAGAATTTAAATTATTCGGAGAGAAGCTTTATTTATCGCCTGTTTTAGATTTATTTAATGGTGAAATTATTACGTATAAAATTGGTTCAAGGCCGACCTATTCACTTGTTTCAGATATGTTAGAAAAAGCTTTAGAATACTTACCAGAGGAGCACCAGCTACTCATGCATTCAGACTAGGGCTGGCACTATCAAATGGGGAAGTATCGTAAAAGACTTCGATCAAGAGGAATTGCGCAGAGTATGTCTCGTAAAGGAAACTGTTACGACAACTCTGTGATGGAGAATCTCTTTGGAATTATGAAGTCTGAATTCCTCTACTTGAAGGATTTTGATAGTGTAGAGCATTTAAAAAAGAACTAGAAAAATATATCGAATACTACAATACGAAACGGATGAAGGCAAAATTAAAAATGAGTCCGGTGCAATACCGAACTCATTTTATACAAGTTGCCTAATGAAATAACCGTGTCTAACTTTTAGGGGACACTTCAGTTTTTTTGTTGATTATGCTTTTTGATAACGAAGCACAGGAGTACGAGCAGCACGTGTTTCGTCTAAACGAGTTACGACTGTTGTATGTGGTGCTTCCTGTACGATCGATGGGTTTTCTTCTGTTTCTTTTGCGATTTGGATCATGATGTCGCAGAAGGCATCTAATGTTTCTTTTGATTCTGTTTCAGTTGGCTCAATCATTAACGCTTCTTCCACGTTTAATGGGAAGTACGTTGTTGGTGGATGGTAGCCAAAGTCTAACAGGCGTTTGGCGATATCTAATGTACGTACGCCTAGCTTCTTTTGGCGACGACCTGATAACACGAATTCGTGCTTACAATGACGGTTATATGGTAGGTCGAAGAATGGCTCTAGGCGACGCATCATATAGTTTGCGTTTAGTACAGCGTATTCTGTTACTGCTTTTAAGCCGTCTGGACCCATTGAACGGATGTATGTGTACGCACGCACGTTAATACCAAAGTTACCGTAGTAAGGTTTTACGCGACCAATCGATTGTGGACGGTCATAATCGAAGTGGAAAGTACCCTCTTCTGTTTTCACAAGAACTGGTTTTGGTAAGAATGGAATTAAGTCAGCCTTCACCCCAACTGGACCTGAACCTGGGCCACCGCCACCGTGTGGACCTGTAAATGTTTTGTGTAAGTTTAAGTGAACGCAGTCAAAGCCCATGTCGCCAGGACGTGCTTTACTCATAACGGCATTTAAGTTTGCGCCATCATAGTAAACTTTACCACCAACAGCATGGATCATTTCAGCCATTTCAAGAATGTTTTCTTCAAATAAACCAAGTGTATTTGGATTTGTTAGCATAAGCGCAGCTGTGTCTTCACCTACAACACGACGTAAATCTTCTAAGTCTACAAGACCATTTTCATCAGATTTTACTGTGATTGTTTCAAAGCCTGCTACTGTTGCAGAAGCTGGGTTTGTACCGTGCGCTGAATCAGGTACTATTACTTTGTTACGATGACCTTCGCCATTTGCCTCGTGGAAGGCACGGATCATCATTAATGCAGTCCATTCACCATGAGCACCTGCTGCTGGTTGTAATGTCACTTCATCCATCCCAGTAATTTCTACTAAAGAAGTTTGTAGGTCATAAAGAAGTTCCATTGCACCTTGTGTTGTTGATTCATCTTGTAATGGGTGAACATTGGCAAAACCAGAAAAACGAGCAACTGACTCATTAATTTTTGGATTGTATTTCATCGTACAAGAACCTAGTGGATAGAAGCCTGAGTCTACACCGTGGTTACGACGAGAAAGTGCTGTATAGTGACGCATAATATCTAATTCAGATACTTCAGGTAGTTCAGCCGCTTCTTCGCGAATTAGATTAGTAGGAAGTAATTCAGCAAGATCAACCTCTGGTACATCAAGTGCTTCTAGGTTGTAGCCTACGCGACCTTCTTTTGTAATTTCAAAAATGAGTGTTTGATTTTCGTTATGCATTGAGAGCCCCCATTTCTGCAACAAGTGCATCAATTTCTTCCTTCGTGCGTAATTCAGTTACCGCGATTAACACGTGATTTTTCAGTGATTCGTAAGTTTGGCCTAATGGATAACCACCAATAATGCCTTTGTCGATTAAACCTTTATTAATTTCCTTCACACATTTATCCGTTTTTACAACGATTTCGTTAAAGTGTGCGCCTTGGAATGCTACTGTGAAACCAGCTGCTTCAAAAGCATTCTTTGCATAGCGTGTTTTCGCAATATTTTGTGTTGCCATTTCACGAACACCTTGCTTACCAAGAGCCGTCATAGCAACTGAAGCTGCTAGTGCTAGAAGAGCTTGGTTTGAACAAATATTCGAAGTCGCTTTATCACGACGGATATGTTGTTCACGCGCTTGTAATGTTAGTACGTAGCCACGACGACCTTCTCCATCTACAGTTTCCCCAACAAGACGACCAGGTACTTTACGCATTAATTTCGTTGTTACTGCGAAGAAACCACAGTGTGGACCACCGAATGCTTCAGCGATACCGAAGACCTGCGCATCCCCAACACAAATATCAGCACCTAATTTTCCAGGAGGTGTTAAAATTCCTAATGCAAGAGGATTTGAAGATACTACGAATAAGCTTTTTGCTTCGTGTGCGATATCACCAATCACTTGTAAGTCTTCAACTTGACCAAAGAAGTTTGGATATTGTGCAATTACAGCTGCAGTATTATCATCGATTAAGCCTTTTAGCGCTTCAACGTCTGTTACACCATCTTTATGTGGAATAGTTACGATTTCAATCGATTGACCGTAAGCGTATGTAGCGACAACATCACGGTACTCTGGGTGAACTGTTTCTGATACAAGAATTTTCTTGCGACGTGTATGACCAGCAGCTAGCATACCTGCTTCTGCTAAAGCTGTACCACCATCGTACATAGATGAGTTTGCAAGATCCATGCCCGTAAGTTCCGCAATCATTGTTTGGAACTCAAAAATAGCTTGTAATTCCCCTTGAGAGATTTCCGGTTGGTATGGTGTATATGCTGTGTAAAACTCTGAACGAGAAATAACATGGTCAACGATAATTGGTTTATAGTGGTTGTAAACCCCTGCACCAAGGAATGATACGTTAGCATTCGTATCTTTATTTTTCGCAGCGAGTGCTGATAGTTCTTTTAAAAGAGCTGATTCTGACTTTGCTTCTTTAATATTGTAAAGGCCTTGGAAACGTACTTTTTCTGGAATATCTTCAAATAACTCATCAACTGACGATACACCAACTACGTCTAACATTTCTTTTTGATCTTGCTCCGTCATTGGTAAATAACGATGTTTCATAAGTGTAGGTCCCTCTTTTCAAATTTTATTTTGAACGCTTGTAAAACGGTGTTGCTACTGTTACTACTTTTAGGTGCTTCCCACGAATCTCAATTTCTAGTTCCGTTCCGATAGTTGCGAATTGGCTGTCGATTAAAGCATGACCAACGTTACGCTTTGTCGAAGGTAACTGTGTACCAGTTGTCACTTCGCCAATCACCTGACCATCTTTCAACACTTTATAGCCATGACGCGGAATACCTTTGTCGATCATTTCAATACCGACAAGCTTACGTGGAAGACCATTTTCTTTTTGTGCTACAAGTGCATCGTGCCCTAAGAAATCTTCTTTATTTAATTTCACTGCAAAACCGATACCTGCTTCTAGAGGTGAAATCGTTGCTGATAACTCTTGACCATAAAGTGGCAGACCAGCTTCAAAGCGAAGTGTATCACGGCAACCAAGACCCGCTGCGACAACGCCTTTGTCTTTACCTGCTTCTAAAATTTTTCCCCAAAGTGCTTTAATATCAGAAGGCGTACCGTAAAGCTCAAAGCCATCCTCACCTGTATAACCACTGCGAGATACTAATGCTTTGTGACCAGCAATTTCAACATCTTCTTGGAAGCGGAAATATTTAATAGCACTTAAATCAGTTGATGTTAAAGATTGGAGTACTTCTTCTGCAAGAGGACCTTGCAATGCAATTTGTGCATACGCATCAGATTGGTTATCAATTGTTACGTCAAATTGATGTTGATTTTCCATCATCCAATCGTAATCCTTCTCAATGTTTGATGCATTGACACATAGTAGATAGTGATTGTCGGCTAATTTATATGTTAATAAATCGTCCACAACGCCACCATCTTCGTAGCACATCGCATTGTATTGCGCTTGACCTATAGCAATTTTTGAAATGTCATTTGATAGTAAATTTTGTAGAAATTCAAGTGCTTCAGGGCCAGTTACGAAAATTTCTCCCATATGTGATACATCAAATAAACCTGCACGATTACGAACCGCATCGTGTTCTTCTTTTATCGAAGAGAATTGAACAGGTAATTCCCAACCACCGAAATCAACCATCTTACCACCATATTTTGCGTATTCATCGAATAGAGGTGTACGTTTTAATTCATTCGTCATTATTATTTCCCCCTAATTTTTTGGATTTCATTTCAACTTTTAGCAGTTCGCCTGTTTTTAGACATAAAAAAAGACAGACGAACCCCTTTTGAGGATTCTCTGTCCTTGCACCTGAAAGTTACACCGCACTCACTCGCATATGTTGACCCATATGCCAATAAGCAGGCTTTCCCCTTTGGTGGCTGTTGTAATACAGCACTCTCCAGAGTTGCGTCTTGTACGAGTCCTTTTACCTGAGAGATTCATAGCCCTTTGCTACTTGCTCCTTCGGTGGCGTCTACACGCGCTCTCCCCGCACAATCATCCGCCCAAGAATTATCTTGGTACTATTTAGTATTCAATGTACTCAAAGTGAAACGTCCTTATTAGTCTATATCCTAACATTGAACATAATGAAAAGGCAATCTTTTTTTAAACCAACTTAATAAACGAACATTACATCTGCACAAAGGTGTTATTGTTCGCCTTTCAACCTTTTCACTTGGAATACTAAATACTCTAGAATTTGACGAATTGTTCTACCTTCTGTCAGTACTTGTATATGTCCAGCTTCACGATAAAACTTTCTTCTGTAATGATACAGTTCTTCTAATTCTTCTTTTGTCGAACTTTGTACAATTGGTCGATTTGGATCATGCTGAATACGTTTATAAATATCATTGAATGACGCATCTAAAAAGAATACAAGTCCACTACGTCTCATAATTTTCCGATTCTTTTCATTGACTGCTACTCCACCACCAGTGGAAATAATACATGCTTCGTCTCGAAAGTTTTCTAAAAACTCCGTCTCAATCTCTCGAAAACGCGTTTCTCCGTATTTTTCGAAAATTTCCGGAATCGTCATCCCTTGTTGTCTTACAATTTCATGATCCATATCATAGTAGGGGAGCTTCAACAAGTAGCTCAAGCGCCTCCCAAGAGCACTTTTTCCACATCCCATAAAACCAACTAAATATATTTTTCGCATTCGAATCACCTTCTTATAACTACGATTCTACACTGTCAGACACAATTTGTCCTAATAAATTTACTGTAGCACGAACATTGACAGTTTCGAGCGCATCATATGTTCGAAACTGCATCTCATATGACATACAATACGTCAGGACAAAAGTAGTTACAAAAAATAATAAAGCAATTGCGAGTGGAAAAATAGCCCCTTTCTCATTTTTCCTTAATCGGAACATAATAGGTCCGCTCCTTTGAAATGCCATTCGGAAATTCGACAACAATCCTAAGTTCTTCATTTTCATAGAAAAATTTGCAGGTTTTAATTCCGATTAGCAATGGTTCATGCCCAAAATTGCTTACTTGTTTTCTAATAATATTGTGATAACGCTCCATTGAATATAAACCATCAGTTGTTTGAAAAGTAATTTTCGAATTTGTTTCATCGACTTCAAATGATGTAACATCAACAAAATACATATTCATATCGTATACGAAAAGTTCCCATTTCGTATGTTCGTTAGCAAGTACCGTTGACTTCATTTCTGTAAACCACAGCATTATGAGTATAAAAATATGCGAAAATATCACAAAAACAACTAATTGAAACAGTGCCTCTAACAGCGTATATCCTCTTTCATTCATAGCACTTTCCCAATAGCGTTAATACACTTGGTACGATTTTCTTTCGAATTTTGGAAAGATACACAAATTTGTTGTCCATCGAAAACCCAATGGAATGGAACCCCCTCAATTATTTTTGCACCTTCGTTTATACCTTGATGATGACTAATTTTCAAACCTTCATAAGCTGTTTCAGCAGCAAATACTTCGAGCTTTTTATGATATAGTTTTGTTTTCATTGAATAGCTAATAGGAATTAGTGTCCCGCAAAGCAACATGATAATCACAACAGCTAAAATCGTTTCGACAAGAGAATAGCCATTTTCATTCATTCTATCCGCACCCGTCCTACCCCTAAAGTAATAACAACTTTTTTAATACCTACAGGCGTTTCAAAGTAAAGCGTTCCGGCCCTATATACATTTCCATTTGCATTATACACAACAGTGACAAACGTACTTGACCCAGACAAAAATTCTACGTCTTTAGGGAAAGGTCTTTCATAATCTATCGTATGCAAATCTTTTTTTATGATATAACGTTTGGTTGGTTCTTCAAATTTTATCGATACATACGCTCGTTGCTGCATAGTATACATCTGTATAAATTGAATATCTAATTGAAGTTGGGTAAAGAATCTTTCAATTTCCTTTGCTTCAGCGACACTCATTGAGATCTTTGTCACAATACCCGTTAAGCACATAACAATAAACAGCACAAGTAACATTTCAATGAGTGTAAAACCTTGCTCGTTTTTTATTCGTTTCATCCGTCACTATCACCTGTCCCTGCCGTAGATGCCGGATCTGGTGGGTTCAGTAATTTCACTTCTCCTTCGGTTGTAATCTCAATTTCTTCTTTGTTTGGACATGTCGTTTCATTCTCTTTTAAATACCCTTTATCCACTAAATCTTGTAATGTTGGGTAAGTCATTAAATCTATACGGTAAGCTTCTACTTGACCTTGCACCATTGAAATGTAAGCATCACAGCCTTTTTTATCAATCGTTGCAAAGTGCTTAGAAATATTAGGGACAGTTATTAAAATAAGCATTGAAATAATAAGTAATACAATTAACATTTCTATCAATGTGAAACCCTTTTCCTGGTTTAATCGCTCCATTTCCTCGCTCCCCTATACTAAATCAATCATGTTATAGATTGGTAATAGCAAACTTAAATACGCCGCTACAATACATAACGCAATAATGATAAAAAACGTCGGTTGTACAAGTGCAACCATTTTTTGCAGAAATTGCTCTTGTTTTTCTTCTAGTAGTTCACTGTACAACATTAGCTCTTTGCCTAAATAGCCACTTCTCTCGCCATGTTCAACAAAGGTTGAAAAATCCTTTTGCCAAATCGACATCCATGTTGTTGCTTGCGCTAAAGTGTCTCCATAAATAACCCTTTCCTTTATATGAGTTGAAAAATACTGTACAAACGGCTGTAATTGTTGTTCCTCTAATATTTGCAAACTTGCTTGTAATGAAAACCCACTTTGCAATAAGCTCCCTAAGTGTCTAGCAAACTCTTTAGTCATTGATAATTTTATATACCTACGCAGTAGAGGTATTTTTAAGAAAATAGCTAATTGCTTTGCGATATTTCGCCTTTTGACAAAATACTTAAAGAAAATGATCATACAGGTCGTCGCGATTCCCGTTATGACAAGCGCGTCAGGAACATGTAATAGTACATTTGATAGCGCTAAACTTGATTCGTCACTTCCAGTGCCACGACTGGTCACCATCTCTTCAATATTTGGCAAAAAAAATGTCCTAAATAACAAAAAGAGCAATAGTAAAAAAATGAGAAGCGCGACCGGGTAGACAAGTAATTTTTGCAATTTCTTTTTAGTTGCTTCTGCTTGAGCCATTTGCTTTGCTACGCCTTGAAGCGCTTCAATCATAAGACCGTTCTTTTCAGCAATCGTAATTGCCACTAAATAAGGACTCGATAACTGGAGTGTTTCAAGTACACCTGTCACTCCAGCCCCTTGTCGAAGCTTGTCATCGACTAATCGATGTACATCTTCATATGCTTCCACATGATGCGGTAATAAAATTGAAATTGAATCAGCAAATAGATAACCTTCTTGCATGAGCGTACTCAGACGACTGAAAAACTCAGCTTCTTCTTTTACTTTTCGTTTTGTGCTATTTATATAATAGTTTTTTAATTTGTCAGTAAACGAGTTTAAATTCATCTGACTGTACCTCTATTTGCTCTTTTTGTCCTGAGATTGTTAACTTTTTAGGTAATTCATAAGGTTCTTTACGCCTAATCGTCGAAATCGCATCATTTAGGTAAACATCACTTAGTATTTCATAAAGTGCAAGGCGTTCATCTTTGTTGATTTGGATTAAGACTTGACCGACAATTCCAACTACAGTTTGTCTAAGTTCTTCAATCGACACACCTAAATCTAGCAACCGGTACAGAGCATTGACTGAATCTTTTGCATGTATCGTTGATAACACCATATGACCGGTTAAGGAGGCTTCAATCGCAATTTTTGCTGTTTCCTTATCCCGAATTTCACCAATCATTATGACATCTGGCGAATGCCGTAATATCGCTTTCAAACCTGCGGAATATGTAACACCCGCTCGCTCATTAACTTGTATTTGAAGCACATTTGCTTGTGTATTTTCAACCGGATCTTCTAAAGAAATAACATGTCGTTGTAAATTTGTAGAACAATGATGGATAAGGGAATATAAAGAGGTTGTCTTACCAGAGCCAGTAGCACCACTAAATAGAAAAATGCCTTGTTTTCGCTCAACAAGCTCTAATAGTTTTTCTGCTGATTGTTTTGAATAACTTAGGGAAGTAATTGGGTATGCATGGTTTTGTAGAAGAAGCCTAATGATTAAGCTTTCTTTTAAATATGCGGAGGGAAGTGTTGAGACTCGGAAAGCAAAACGCTCTTGTTCAAGTATTTTTTGGAAAGAGCCACTTTGCGGTTTTCGACGCTCACTAATATCTAATGCAGATAAAAATTTATAATACGAAATGACCCTTTCTGCTAAATCATAGGGGAGTTCACCTGCTTGTAGTAACTTGTCGTATTTTCGAAAATAGATTAAATACATCCCATCTTCAGGAACTAACAATAAATCAGAAGCACCGAAATGATAGGCCTTTAATAGTAGTTGCTCGCATTTCTGCTCGACAACCGATTCAAAGTTTTGCATCAATGCACCTCTATTCTGTTTCGTTCGAATATGACCGCCCTATTCGTTATCCATAGTATAGTGAGGAATTTGGAATGAGGAAAGACCTTTTCAGAAAATAAAAATTTACTAGAGTATTTACCTATCAAAAATGTATTTTAGAGCTATAATGTGGATATCCGATAAAAATATTGTCGAAAATTAAGGGTTTCTCAGAAAAAGACTAATATTTTCATTGAAATCAACTGTAACTTATTCAATAATACAATATAATAGCATTATCAATATTTTTTTCCATCTGTATGTTTTCAAAAAAGAACTTGAGGTGAAGCGTATGATCCATCCATTAAAAATCACGAGTACATTAGCTGATGAAACTCGTTACTCTATCTATGAATACATTCTTAAAGAAAAAAAAACAGTAACAGTTCAAAATATTGCAGATGAATTCGGTATTCATCCAAATGTTGCACGTTTACATTTAACAAAATTATCTGAGATCAATATTATTTCTTCTGATTTTGCGAAAACAGGTAAAGGTGGGAGACCTGGTCGTGTTTATAAAGCTGCCGAAAAAGGTGTTTCTCTTAGCTTCCCAAGACGTGATGACGATCGCTTGTTAAAATGGACAATCCAGCTTATTCAAGAATTAGGACCAACTGCCATCGTAAAATGCCAAGGTATTAGTTATCAAGATGGCTACCAACAAATGAAAGGTTATTTGTCTGCAGAATTAAAGTTAAATAGTTCAATTAGCTTTGAACAAAAGCTTCAACTGTTAACTGAAAATGCCGCTTTAATTGGGTATATTCCGCAAGTACAGCAAACTGGGCAGGGCAAGAAAATGATTTTCTCGATTTTCAACTGTCCCTTCCAAGCGCAGTTAAACACATATTCTGAAATTGTTTGTACGTTGCATGAATCCTACTTAAAAGGACAATTAGACGCACTGTTCTCGAACAATGAATTTGTGCAAATTTCGAGTATGGTACATAATTGTGATTTATGTAAATATGAAATTAACGTGACAGAAAACGAAAGTTAATTCGAAAATCCATTTGTTTGTCACAAAGAAGCAGAAGTTCCAGTTTACAGATACCTTTCATATCATTTATAATGAGTATGAGATTATTGTGTCGTGGGCAGAAGGAGGGGAAATCTTCATGGATAATATGTATAAAGTTATGGCTTTCTGGACAGGTATATTTGCAGTTATGTTCTACCTTGGTGGTATGAACGAGGTATCGCTATTATTCGTAGGTAATACAGGTTTATTCTTATTATTAGGCTTCTTAAACCTTTCAGAACGTATGTACATGTACATTTTCGGAGCGTATTTAACAGTATTCTTCGCAGGCTTCACGTACTATACAACATTCATTCACGTACCTGGCGGAGGTCATTAATACAAAAAAGCGCGTCTCATAAGTATTTGAGACGCGCTTTTTCTATGCTTGTTTCAGGCATCAGAAACTAGTTTATATAAGTAATTTTAAAGAATCAGCTTAATCGATAACCCCTAATAGACAAGGATAGGATTTTTATCTAATTTAAGTTTTTGAAATACAATGAAATATAGAATCTTACATATAACCGTATCCTGATAGTCTATGTCGATTCACTTTCGCATTCACATACAAAAATTCTATATGATAACTTTAAAACCCATTTAAAAATGGATTTGTTTCCATTTCGACGCCAATTGTTGTGTAATTACCGTGACCCGGGTAAACAATTGTATCCTCAGGCAACGTTAACAACTTATCATGAATCGATGCTAGTAATACTTTCGTCGAGCCACCAAGTAAGTCTGTACGCCCAACTCCCTGCTCAAATAGTGTATCTCCGACAATTGCAAAGCCATCTGCTTCAAAAATATATGAAATACTGCCTGGTGAGTGCCCTGGCGTGAAAATCGCCTTAAAAACAAAATTACTGATTTCAAAAACTTGCTCAGCTTTAATGACATTTTCTTCGGCAGGTTTTGCAACAACATAATCTGGCAGAGCTGCGTATTTACTAGATCCATTCTTCGACGGATCTCCTAGCCAACTTACTTCTTTTTCGTGAATCCATACCGGAACGTCAAACGCCTCTTTCACAGCATCAACCGCACCAATATGGTCGAAATGTGCGTGTGTTAAAAAAATTGCTAGCGGTTTCAGTCCATTAGTTCTTACCGCCTTAATAATGCGTCCTGCTTCTTCACCTGGATCAAAAATCAAACATTCTTTTTCTTTATTCGATACGATATAACAATTCGTTTGAACTGGACCAAGTGAATAGCTTCGTACATTCATCATCTAATCACCTCAATTACCTATTATACATTCATTGCCACAATTTGACGATAAAAGTTCATAGTTTCATCCATTTTTGTCCTCGACAAACAGTTGGAGAACGTTTACAATAAAGTAGGAATATTGTTTACGACATTCATTTTCTGATGTCGAAAGGAGTGTCTTTTTAATGAACTTATTAATGGTTATTTTTGGTCTAGTAGCGATCTTAGCTGTCGTTGGTACATTCCAAGCAATTAAAGAAAAGAACCTTTTAAGCGTTGTTTTCAACTTATTAAGTGCTGCTATATTTGGTTGGTTCACAATCATGACAGTTATCCATAGCGGATACCCACCAACATTACACTAAGATTCAGACAGAAAAAGAGCAATCTCATAACTGAGACTGCTCTTTTTTCTATGCCCAAATTATATTAATAAAGGGGTATCTCATATGTTTGAGATACCCCTTTTGTTATTATTTCACTGCATCTTGCTTTAAGTTACCCGTCTTTTCATCATAGAAACGAAGTAAGTCTCCATTTATGATGGCGTCAGAGTATCCTAATTCCATCATTGCACGGTCTACATATGCCTTACAAGACTCGCCATCGATTTGTTCACCAGTTGCTTTATCATAGCAAGCTTCACCAGCATACACATATTTGTCAGTCACAAAACGACCGTCACGGAAGATCACGAAATCTTCATGCTCAGGAGAGAATAAGTCTGCACCTAACTGCATGTCTTTTGATGTTTCAATACCTAGTAAGTGTAAAATTGTTGGACGAATATCCACTTGACCAGATACTTCAGTCATTTCTTGTCCCTCACCAGAACCAGGAATATGGATGAATAAAGGTACTTCTTGTAACATTGCATTATCGTAAGGTGTAAGTTCTTCTTTCCCTAAGTACTGCGCCATAGCTTTATTATGGTTTTCAGAAATACCATAGTGGTCACCGTACATCACGATAATTGAATTTTCATATAGACCTTGATCTTTTAAATCTTGGAAGAAGCTCTTCACAGCTTCATCCATGTAACGAACTGTTTGGAAGTAACGATTCAATGTACCTGAATTTGAAGTATATTCAGGAATCATAATGTCCTCTTCATCCAATGTAAATGGATAGTGGTTCGTTAGAGAAATTAGACGCGAGTAGAAAGGCTGTGGCATTTTCGCCATGTGTGCTGCTGATTGCTCAAAGAACGGAATATCTTTCATACCCCAGTTTACAGCTTGCCCTTCTTCAATTTTATAAGAATCAACATCATAATATTTATCAATTTTTAAGGATTGATACATCATGTCACGGTTCCAGAACGATTTATTGTTCGGGTGCATGACATTTGTATAGTAACCATTTTCACCAAGTCGTTCAGCCATTGAATTGTATGTGTTCCCACCATGTGTGAAGAATACAGCTCCTCGACCAAGACCGAATAATGAGTTTTCTACAATAAACTCTGAATCAGATGTTTTCCCAAGACCAGTTTGGTGATAGAAATTACTGAAGTAATACGTATCTGGGTCTTTCGTCAATGAGTTTAAGAACGGTGTAATCTCATGTCCGTCCATCTGATTGTTAATAACAAAGTTTTGTAATGACTCTAAAGACACAGCAATTACGTTGCGACCTTCATACTTACCAAACATCTCTGCGTTCACAGCCGCTTGGTTTGAACGAACATAGTTATTTACTTCTACTAATTCACTGCCATCTGCTAATGCGCGTTGTGCAGAAGATTTTGATTGAATATAAATATCATACAAATGGTAGTTATACGTACCAATGTTTTTTACAAGTAATTCACGATCGAAACTACGTGTTAATAATTGTGGGCGCTCTGTTTCAGCTAAACCTAAGTTTAAAAACGTAACAGCTACTGCTAATACGAAGAAAGCACGACGAAACGCCACATTCACTTTTATAGCTTCTTTCATTATTGGTAAATATTTATTAGCAATGATTAAAATAATCACATCTGCAAAGAACAAAATATCCCATGGCGTAATGATAGATGCTGCTGATGATCCTAGATCACCAAAGTTACTTGTTTGGAATAATACAGGTAACGTAATAAAGTCATCATAGAAACGATAGAATCCAACATTACCATATAAGACGATTGTCAAAAGCACACTAATAGAAATTATATATCTATTTCTTGCTTTCGGTGATTTAAAGAATAACGATAGACCATACGCAAATAATAAGAAGCTTAGAGGGTTTATAAACAAAATAAAATGCTGCATAGCATTCTCTAATTTCATATCAAAACTTGTGTGGTATACAATGACCGTTTTTATCCAAGTTGCTACAATTGCTAGTATCATAAATGAATGTTTAGGCCACTTAATTGACTTCATTCCTAACATCCTCTCCTATTTCTTTAGAGTTAATTTTTGCACTAACAACAAACTACTTAGTAGAAACAAAATATATCTTAATTCATTTTTCAAAAATACGCAACAGGTAAATTTTATGTTTCATTATCTTCTAATATGCTTGTTTTGTGCATTATCTATAATATATACGTTTCTTTCTAAGAAAAGTTTCATCAAAATATAAAAACAGTGGGAAACCACTGTTTTCATAATAATCAAATTACACGCTTTTAATACATGCACCCTTAGTTTATAGAGAAATGACAATTTATTTGTTTTGCTCTACTTGCAATCTTGTCGCTTCTTGTCTAAGTAACAATAGTGCCATTTGATAGTCTTTTATATCTAGCACATTCGCTTTATATAATTCACGAATTTCATCTTCCATTAAAGCTAAATCACCAAAACGATCCAGCGTATATATATATGTTCCATATGTTTTCAATAAATCATATATATCCATCATTTTATCCATTTATTAAATACTCCCCTCTTTGCGCCAAGCAGTCGATACGCTTTGTCGGTGTGAGTAGGACGTCCACCGGACAATCATGCGCTTCTGTAGGCACTTCCTCGCGTAATTGCTCATCGAAAATAAGCGATAGAAGCTTACCACCATATTTTAATATATAGCGATCATAATATCCACCGCCATATCCTATTCGGTAACCTCGTTTGTCAAAAACAACTCCTGGTACGAGCATCACATCTATCTCACTTGCGTCAACCAATTCACAACTTTTTATAATTGGCTCACGTAAATGCATATAGACCGTTTCTAACTGTGCAAAAGAGTCAATTGCATAAAACTCCATTTGGCGTGTCTTAGGATCACACTTTGGTACTACAACTGTTTTTCCAAGCTGCCATAATGCTTCGATTAAATGAATAGTATCTACTTCTGGTTTGTTGGAAATCGTTAGTCCTATGATTTTCGCTTCTTTAATAGAAGTTTCTTGCAACACTTTTTTTGCCACTGCAAAAGACTGGTCACGGTATATTGTAGCTGTCATGTTAGCGAGTGACTCTCGCACCTCGTTACGAAGATTTGTTTTTTGCATACGGCGTGCCTCCATTTAGAAAGTAAAAAGCCAAAACCACACGTGGTTTTGGCTAAATGAGCGATTACTTTGTTTCACGGTGAGTAGTGTATTTCTTCTCACGAGAGCAATATTTTTTAAGTTCAAGACGCTCTGGATTGTTACGCTTGTTCTTTTTAGAAATGTAGTTACGTTCGCCGCAATCTGTGCAAGCTAAAGTAATGTTTACGCGCATCATTAACCCTCCCACTCTATATCAAGAATAAAAAATTGAGCATGATTTATACGACTTAACCATTATAACATAAATCTAAAAAAAAGCTACCTACATTTCATATTAAGTTTGCATGTGTTAAAATTACTGGTAATTACATATTCTAATGAGGTGAATAAAATGGATTTATCCATCATACTTATGATCTTGGGTATCATTCTTATACTCTTTTCATTCTTTATGAAAAGTACAACGAAAAAAATTGAGCAAGATGTTGAAGAGTTATCCATCTCGATCTTCCAAGAAACAAATAATTTAAAACGCCGTCTAAAGATAGTTGAAGAAGAGCTGTTACTAGAGCCAGAATTCCAAGTGAAATCACCAAAGGTTCAAAACCCAAAAGTTCAACAAGTGATGCAAGCTGTTCAACAAGCTGCTAGTCAATCGCCCATTAAGCCAGTGAAAACGACACAAAGTGCCAAGCCCATTCACCAAATTATCGTCAGCCAAGTACTTGAGCTAAATAAACAGGGTTTATCGATTTCTGATATTAGCTTACGTTCTAACTTATCGGAAGAGCAAGTTCGAGAAGTCATTGCTAACGGAGGTCGTTAACGATGACTAACTCATCTATTCGTGCATTTGGCATCGCAATTTTCTTAGTAGGAGCCTTGCTGGCACTGGCAGACCGATTCGATATCAACATTGGTTTATCATCGGTTGATCCCTCTTCAAATAAAGAAATTACGGAGTTACAGCAAAAGCTTGATGCTGCAAATAAAGAAATTACTTCTTTAAAAGAACAACTACCAGAAAAGTCGACAGCCAAGTCTGCATCAGAAGATAAAGGGTTAACTGACAATAAGGCTGAAGTTAAAGAACAAACAAAAGACTCTGCTGAATCGGCAGATACTAAAACAATGACGTTACAAATTTATAGTGGCGTCACACCTTATGTCGTAGCACAAAAACTTGAAGACGGCGGCATCATCCCAAATAGCGTCGAGATGGAACTCTTACTTGCCAACGCGAAATACTCACGTAGCCTACAAATAGGAGCCTACGAAGTAAATTCCTCCATGTCGATAGAAGAAATTGCAAAACTCATTACAGGAAAAAAATAAGGGTCATTACCAAAACATGCACTTCCCTTAAAATAAACTCCAATATATGTAAGCGCATGGAACGGGAGGCGGCGACTCCTAGGGGATCAGTGAGCTATTTGAGACCCTGCAGGAGCGAAGCGACGAAGCGGCTCAAGGCTCGCCCCCTGGAAAGCGTCCGCCTGTAGTGGCATGTGCCGTTAAGTACAGATTTTATTGAAAAGCCAAAAATAATATGAGAACGCCCCTAACCTTTAATAGTTAGGGGCGTTCTTTTAAATAGTTTGAAATTGTTCTATGAACGCTAACACCATTTGACTACCCTCTTTTGTACCGATTGATTCAGGATGAAATTGCAGGCCAAATACTGGATAGTGTTTATGTTGGATAGCCATTATTTCACCATCATCACTCGAAGTAGCTGTCACGATAAAATCCTCATGTAATGTACTAGGCTCAATAATGAGCGAATGATAGCGCATTACTTCAACTTCATTATCTAAATAAGCAAACAAACCTGTACGTTCATACTGTAATGTCGATAGTTTACCATGCATAATATTTTTTGCCTGTACGATGTTGCCACCAAATGCTTGACCAATCGATTGATGGCCAAGACAAATCCCTAAAATGGGGAACTTAGTGTGTAACTCTTTCACAACATCTACTGTAATACCCGCTTCATCGGGCGTTCCCGGGCCTGGTGATAAAATAATCGCCTCTGGCTGTAATGCCTCTACCTCTGCAATTGTCAGTTCATCATTACGCACAACTTTTACGTCCTTACCAAGCATGCTTACTTGCTGGTATAGGTTATATGTGAATGAATCATAGTTATCAATTAATAGAATCATTATTTTACCTCCAATAGCGCGCGGGCTTTATTTAATGTTTCCTCGTATTCAGATATCGGCACAGAATCATACACAACACCTGCTCCAGCCTGTACGTGAGCATGGCCATCTTTGACGATCATCGTACGAATGGCAAGTGCTAAATCCATATCCCCTGTAGAAGAAATATAACCAACCGCACCCGCATACACACCACGTTTCACAGGTTCCATTTCATTAATAAGCTGCATCGCGCGAATTTTTGGTGCGCCAGATACTGTACCAGCTGGTAAACACGCACTAAGTACATCTAACACATGCACGTCATCACGCAAATCACCGATAACCTCCGACACAATATGCATCACGTGCTTATAACGCTCTATATTCATATATTTTACGAGTTTCACCGTACCGATTTTTGAAATACGACCAATATCATTACGCCCAAGATCTACAAGCATACGATGCTCTGCAATTTCTTTGTCATCATTTAATAAGCCTTCCGCTATGGCTGTATCTAGCTCTGGTGTCTTCCCGCGTGGCTTCGTACCAGCTATCGGATTCGTCGTCACTTTGCGGTCTTTTACTTTCACTAAACTTTCCGGCGACGTCCCTAAAATCGTATACGCCCCGTAATCCATATAAAACATATATGGTGATGGATTCGACGTTCTTAGCTGACGATATAAGGCAAATGGATTACCCGAAAAAGGTGAAGTGAACCGTTGTGATAGGACAATTTGAAAAATATCACCTTTCACAATATGCGCTTTCGCACGTTCCACCATGGCTACAAATTCTTCCTTTGGAATCATTGGATGAAAATCTAATTCTCCTAAATCCATCACACCAAACGATGTACCTGCATGTAGTTGTGTTTCCATATCAGCAATTGCTGTATCCATATCTTCAAGTGAACGTCCCTCACTAAATAAATCAATTGCAGCTAACGTTATTTCCTGCTTTAAATGATCGAAGACGATAAACGTATCGTAGAAAAATACGTGAACATCTGGCATCTCTAAATCATCCTGCAAGTATTCACCAATTTTTTCTGCGTAAAACGCTGTCTCGTAGCCAAATAGGCCAATTGCTCCGCCGAAAAAACCAAATGGATAATCTGCCTCATGAAATGGCATTACTTGCTTTAACTTCGCCAGTACATCACCGCTCGATTTCTCAATATCTTCATTCTTGGTGAATGTATAGCCATCTTTGTCTCCTACTAATTCTGCAATCGGATTGACAGCGATAAATGAATAACGCCCACTTTCCTCATGCTTCGCGGATGATTCAAATAGCATTTTATGTTTTCCTACAAGTGATTGATAGACCGAAATCGGCGTCATCATATCCCCTTGCAATGCCTTCATGGCAAACTTTCTAAGCTCAACTGTCATACTCATTCTCTCCTTCGCTCTGCTCTGCTACACCCTAAATTGCATATAAAAAGGCCTTTCCATCATATAAAAGGACGGAAAAGCCGTGGTGCCACCTTCATTGGTCTACAAAAGACCCACTCAACTATACCCTGTAACGTGGGCTTACGCTAACCCCTACTTTAAATCACGCACCGACGTCAAACGCCAAGGTAATTATTGTTCGGTTCAGGGCTAGAGCTCCGAAGTCCATTCACTACTTGCTTTGTACTAGCTTCCACCAACCGCTAGTTCTCTATAACAAAATCAAATAGTTACTACTCTTCATCCATGCTGATTACTACTATCTATTGTAAAAGAAAGAGTCTCACAATTCAAATTATTTTTATTTGCGCAGCCAATTTTCTTCTAGTTGCTCATCAAGTATAATTTGCTGCTCTTCGAAAATTTGGCGAATCGCAAATAAAATATCCTGCTTCACGCCAAGTGTGTCCGCTGTATCATTCGTCGCCACAAAAAATCGAATAAGGACACGATAAGAAGTTGGATGGAATTCATCAATAAAGACATGAATCAAGTCTTTTTCCGTTTGTGCATGCAAATAAATTTGTTGATGAATGGCACTTAATGCATTACGCAAATTTGCTTCCTCATTGTCAGCTGATACATAGAGAAACTGTTCACATTTACGTTTTTCGCGTTTACTCAAATTATACAGCGGACGATTGACTAAGTAAGAGTTAGGCACGTAGACAAGCCCTTTGTCGCCTGTTTGAATAAGTGTACTGCGAAGGTTGATATCTTCAATCGTCCCTTCGATTTTTTGATCTTCTGTTGCTACCCAATCGCCAATTTGAAACGGCTTATCCAGTGCAACTGACATACCACCAAAGACATGTGCCAATGTATCACGAATACCAAATGCGATCGCCACACCCGTCAAGCCAATCCCTGTTAAGAAGCCATTTAAGTTAAACCCCCAAAGAGAAGCTATTGAAAACATCGCTAAAAACATAATAAGCACTTTCCCTATGCGTAAGAAAAATGGCATAAGTACATTTTGCTCATCCTCAATATTCAGAGACACCGGCTGCCTTGTATAATAATGCAACACATCATACACACCTTTAAAAGCAAAAAACACGATTAACGACATTACAAAGCTCTTCGTCGACTCAGGCTTTAAAAAAGACCTTTCGAATAATTGCGCAAAGCTATACACTATGACTGCTGACATAAACGCATAGCGAATTGCTTTACTAAAATGAGCAAGCACCGTAGCATAAAATGGCTGTGAGCGCTTCTTTAAAAACGCTACACACTTTGTTATTATTTTTTCTAATATATAATGCTGAACCAACCAGCCTATTACACAAACCACGAGTACAACGAGGATTTCCATCCAGGATGGCATTGTTATATCTGGTATTAACCAACTCAAATTCGATAAATCCATTTCATTCTCCTTTATTTTGTATCTTCGTCAAAAAATTTACCCCTTCCATAATCGGGAGGAGTTAGAATTCTCTATAGAATTGTATCATCTGCAAAGAATACTTTATTGGCAAACCAAAAATAATCCTCATTAAAACTATTTTCACACATGGCAATGACTGAAATCTCTGCATGATGTTTCTCCATTATTTCTTGGATTAACGTTTTCACACATGGCTCTTCTAAACGTTGTCCATCTGTCGGCATACCTTCTGTAAAAATTATGATATTAGCATCCGTGCACTGCTGATTTTCTTGCAGAAGACCTTTAGCAAACTGTAATACAGGTATGATAGCCGCATCGCCTTCCCCAGCACATTCAATAAATCCCTTAAAATCCTGTAAATTTAAATGCCCTTTTTCAAAGCGGTAATGGACGTGAAAGTGATTATTATACGGTACAATATATAAATCTCGGTGCTCACGATGTGCCTTGACGAATAATGGCAAGATCATACTTTTGCAACTTTCGGAATATACCGCCATTCCATCAGTCTTCTCTAAGCAAATAATTATCGGCCCTGGCTCTTTTTTATATTTGGCGAATGGGACAAAAAAAACATTGCCCTCTTTCTTTGTTTGATGCTTAATTTCGTGGAGTTTCACATCGTGCCATTTACGCTCATAATAGTGTCGTTGCTCTTCTCCATTCGATAGGCGTTCTTCTAGTTCAATGGCTGGTATATTTTCTTCTAGTTCATAAATAATTTCAAATAATGTAATTGCAGATGCCGCCATATTTCGCAATGATTCGCTATTGAAAAAATAATCAATGAAAAAATATTGTTCTTCTTCACTTAACTCGTTCACATGTAAGTTCTTATATAAAAAGAGCAGTAGTTCACGATGCTCTGCTGTTAAAGTCAGGTCTGATTTTTCTACGTATTTTTCTACAATATGCTCCACAAAAAAAGCACCTCCAATACACACTGCGTTTGAGTAGTTTCTATAGTATATCCGTTTTTAGCTTTTGACAACAATAAATACATACTACAGTAAGAAACGAAATGTTAACATGTTACGTTGCATCAAATAAAACTATTTTCACTTCATCCTGACAATAAAAAAGAGAACGGCTTCTATTTCGCCCTTCTCTTTTCCATTAATTATTCAATTCATAATGTTTGCCTTTGATTAAGTAAAATAAATGTTCAGCGATATTTGTGGCATGATCAGCCGAGCGCTCTAAATAACGACAAATAAACGTCAAATGTGTAATTTGATGAATATGCGCGGGATTTTCAGCGCCAGCTCGAATTAATAAGGTCACGGTTGCGCCATACAAATCATCGACATAATCGTCTAGCTCAGCAATTTCCTTTGCCCTTACTGTATCTTCTTCTGTAAATGCTGTAATGATATTCTCTAACATTTCCACTGTTTTATTGCACATCGTTTGCAAATTGTTCATCGGGAAAACAAGTGGGTCTTTGCCAATCCGAATCGTCTCTTTCGCAATATTCACGGCATAATCGCCGACTCTTTCCATATCCGATGCCGCCTTTACAAGTACCATAAGACGGCGTAAATCCGTCGCTACCGGTTGTTGTTTCGCAATAATTAGAATTATACGATCATTAATCTCTTCTTCTAGACGATTAATGATTAAATCATCTTCTAATACTTTTAAAGACTTCTCTAAATCTTGTTCAACTAGTGCATTAAATGCAGTTTTCAACGCTTGGATACTACTAGTTGCAATCTCTACAAATTGCTTTTGCACCTCTTGCATTTCTTGTTCAAAACGTTCGCGTACAATCATCCAATCTTCCTCCTTAGCCGAAGCGTCCTGAAATATAATCTTCTGTACGTTGATCTGCCGGTGTTTGGAAGATGACGTCCGTTTTATCGTATTCAATTACTTCGCCACTTAAGAAAAAGGCTGTTCGGTCTGAAATACGAGCTGCTTGTTGCATATTATGTGTCACGATGACAATGGAATAGTCTTGTTTCAGTTCTTGTACAAGCTCTTCTACTTTTAAAGTCGAAATCGGGTCAAGTGCGGATGTTGGTTCGTCCATTAAAATGACATCTGGCTCAACAGCTAAACAACGTGCGATACAAATACGCTGTTGCTGACCACCGGAAAGACCGTATGCATTTTGGTTTAAGCGATCTTTTACTTCATCCCAAATAGCTGCACCACGCAGTGATTTTTCAACAATCTCATCCAAGATTTTTTTATTTTTAATGCCGTGAATACGAGGACCGTAGGCAATGTTATCATAAATTGATTTTGGGAATGGGTTTGGCTTTTGGAATACCATCCCTACTCTCGTACGTAGCTCTTCAACCGTATAACCCTTGTCTAAAATATTACGCTCACGATATAAAATTTCACCTGATGTACGAACAATCGGCACAAGCTCTACCATACGATTTAACGTTTTTAAATACGTAGACTTCCCACAACCAGAAGGGCCAATAATTGCCGTTACTTCATTTTCATAAATACTTAAATTTACGTCTTTCAAGCCGTGGTGATCGCCGTACCATAAATTTAAATTTCTCGTATCATACACAATATTACGTGCCACTTCCGTTACTGGCTTTGCACCCGTATGGATCTTTTTGACAAATGTTTTTTCTTCTTGAATATTCAGTACCATTTGGTCACCTCATTAATAACGTTTTTGGAATTTATTTCGTATAAAGATAGCAATTGAGTTCATCAGTAATAACACTGTCATGAGCACTAAAATACCTGCCGAAGCCACGTATTGGAATGCCTCTTGTGGTCGTTTTGCCCAGTCATAAATTTGCATTGGCAGAGCCGTAAACTGACTTAATAAGCCGTCTGGTAAAAACTGTAGAATAACTGGGATCCCAAGCACAACAAGTGGAGCTGTTTCACCAATTGCACGTGATAGGGCTAAAATACTTCCTGTTAAAATCCCAGGAATAGCAGCTGGTAACACGACACGCAGAATCGTTTGCCATTTCGTTGCGCCCATACCGTACGAAGCTTCACGCTGTTCACTCGGAACTGCTCGAATAGCTTCCTGCGCTGCTACAATGATTACCGGCAAAATGAGTAAACTCATCGTAAAGCCTGCTGCTAAGATACTTTTTCCAAGTTCCATCATACGGACAAAAATCGTTAACCCAAGTAGACCAAATACAATCGAAGGTACACCTGCTAGGTTCGAGATATTCATGCGAATAAAGTCATTCAACCTATTTTTCTTTGCGTATTCTTCTAAATAAATCGCCGTTCCTACACCAAGGATAATGGACACAGGTGCGACCACACCCATTAACCAGAGTGAACCAATTAGTGCTGCCTTAACGCCTGCTCTATCTGCGAAACGTGAAGCAAAATTTGTTAAGAAGTCTATATTTAAGTAACCAATACCTTGCGTCACAATTCTGTATAGCAAAATTGCCAGCGTGACAAGTGCGAAAGTCGTTGCTAAGAAAAACAATGCCTTCCATACTTTATTGAATGTAATACGCTTGGTCATCCGCTTCATGACGGCTGTTTCATCGATATAGCGCATGCTAGTAAACCTCCCGGAAGCGTTTCGAAATGTAATGAGCGAGTAAATTCATCACTAATGTGAAAATGAATAATGTGAACCCTACTGAATAGATCGAGTAGTAAATTGTTGTGCCATATCCTGCGTCACCTGTTGATACTTGTACGATATATGCAGTCATTGTTTGAATTGAATCCGTAACATTTAGGTCAAACTTCGGTGTTGATCCCCCTGCTAGAGAAACAATCATTGTTTCACCTATTGCCCGGGAAATAGCTAGTACAACTGATGCGATAATACCCGACAGTGCAGCTGGTAATACTACTTTTATCGCAACTTCAAACTTCGTTGCCCCAAGTGCTAATGCGCCTTCACGCATACTGTTCGGCACACTTGACATCGCATCTTCAGATAGAGACGTAATCATTGGTAAAATCATAACTCCAACGACAATCCCTGGACTCAGTGCATTGAAGATTTTAAGACCTGGAATTAATTCTTGTAAAATCGGTGTGACAAATGTTAATGCGAAGAAACCATAAACGATCGTTGGTACGCCGGCTAACACTTCTAATATTGGCTTAATCGTACGTCTTGTTTTCTCACTCGCATACTCACTTAAATAAATCGCAGAGCCTATACCAAACGGTACTGCTACGACAACAGCAATAAATGTTACCTTCAACGTTCCTGCAATAAGTGGTAATATCCCAAACAACGGTTCCTTTCCTGAGAACGGTAGCCACTGTGTACCAAATAGGAAATCCGTAATCGACACACGCTTGAAAAATTCAAACGTTTCAAAAATAAGGGTGAAAACAATGCCAAATGTCGTCAAAATAGAAATGAGCGCTGCAGAAAATAATAGAGCTGGCATTGCTTTTTCCACTATTTTCTTTGTTTTATGATTGCGTGAATTCGCAATTAATTGCTGCACAGATGATGACTTATTTTCTTTTTGTGAAACCATGGGGTGCTCCTTTCAAGCAAGTAAGGGAAAGAGTATACTCTCCCCCTTCAAGCATACCTACTTATTTTAGGCCTTCTAAAGTTGTTAAACCTTCAGCATACTGTTCATCTGGTAGACGCACATAGCCCACTGCCTCTGCCATATCTCCAGCATTTTCAAGTGTGAATTTCATGAAGTCATATGAAGCTTCGTTATTTTTGATAGAGTCATTTTTCACGTATGTGAATAGTGGACGTGATAGCGGCGTATAATCCCCAGCTTTAATCGTGTCATGCGTTGGTTCTACCCCGTTGACTTTCACAATGCTTAACTTATCTTTATTTTCAAGGTAATACGCGAAGCCGAAGAATCCGATTGCGTTTTTATCGCCAGCAACACCTTGTACTAACATATTGTCATCTTCTGATAGTGTTGCAGAACTTACTAAATCAGCACCATCTAGAATAACTTCATCGAAATAATCGTACGTACCAGAGTCAGTACCTGGTGAGTAGAAGATAATTTCTTCTGCTGGCCAAGATGGATCTAAATCCGACCATTTCTTCGCTTTTCCATCTTCCGTCCAAATTTGTTTTAACTGTTCTACTGTTAAATCCTTTGCCCAATCATTTTCTGGATTGACAACTACTGATAAACCATCATAAGCTAGCGCTAATTCCGTATAAGCAATACCCGCCTCTTCAAGTTTAGCTTTCTCTTCATCTTTTATATAACGAGATGCATTTGAAAAGTCTGTTTCCCCTGCGATGAATTTTTCAAAACCACCACCAGTTCCTGAAACACCTACCGATACTTTGACATCTGGCTGTGCACCTGCATACTCTTCTACAACCGCTTCAATAATTGGTGCGATTGTAGATGAACCGTCCCCAGCTACAGTTCCTTGCAGTTTTTTGTCCTCTGCTTCTTGTCCTGAACTTGCTGGTGAATTCGTTTCTGCATTGTTACCATTTTGAGCTGAGCTATCGCCGCCACATGCTCCAAGCATTAAAGCTGAACCCATTACCGCTGTCATCGTTAAGTACTTCCACTTTTTCATCTCATTTGCCTCCGTCATTAACTTTTTTATAGTTGTTTGCCTTACAATCTTTACTATAAAGACTGATTGTTGAAGTCGTATAAACTATTCGTAAAAGAGACGTAAATGAATGTAATGCTTTGTAAATGATTGTAAAGATGCGTTTAC
This sequence comes from Lysinibacillus sp. NPDC097287, assembly GCF_044761695.1. NCBI lineage: Bacteria > Bacillati > Bacillota > Bacilli > Caryophanales > Bacillaceae > Lysinibacillus > Lysinibacillus sp. NPDC097287. The sequence continues at coordinate 137,751 of NZ_JBIWCX010000002.1, read as the reverse complement.
AATTGAATTAATTGCTTCCTACGCTTACGATGCTATAATAAGCAATTGTGTTGTAAAATAACAAAAGAGGTGTTTGACATTATCACGAAACATGCACATTTGCAGAATGCTGACTACTTTAAAACGTATTTAACACTTGTCATGGATCATCGAGACTTTTCCTTACAGGAAGCTATCGATTTTATGATACAGTCTTATTTCAATCATAATTTAGAGCTTTATGGCGTAAAGCCAAAGCAGCAATTCGAATTAGCTATACAGCAACTTTCCGTATAAAAAATAAGCGACTTTCTCTGTAATTGAGAAAGTCGCTTATTTTTATTACTTCATTATAGGTAGAAAAAACACCGGACTATTAAAAACCTCAGTATTTTTCCTTATTCTTGTTCATCTTCACCAATTTTATCTTCTGTTATTGCTGGTAGAATTGGTTGTTCTACATTGCTTTCAGAAACTTTAGTCGATTCATATTTAGCCTTTAGCTCAAAATATTTATCAAGTGAACGTCTAGCAATGCTATTCGCGTGAGGATGCGAAACATTATAGTTTGTTGTTGCCCAAGGAATAATAACAGCATAGGCAATTTCAGGATTTTCGTATGGCGCAAAACCTACATGTGAATAGCTTTTTAATTCTGTACCCCAATATTCTTTTAACGGTCCAAAATAAACTACCTCGGCTGTCCCCGTTTTACCCGCTGCTGTGTACGGTGTATTCCTAAACTGTCTCCCAGCAGACCCTTGCGAACCAACATAAACACGGCGAAGCCCTTTTTTCACGTGATCAATTTCTTCTGTTGGATTATCGATTCGGTTTAAAATAGTTGGTTCAATCTCTGTTGCTAATGGGCCAAGTTGTTGTCCGTCTTTTGACGGCTCACGTACTTCTTTCACTACATGCGGTTTAATTCGATAGCCGCCATTTGCCACCGTCGAAATATACTGCGCTAATTGTAACGTTGTATACGTATCGTACTGCCCTATCGCTAAATCGAGTGTTTTACCACCCATCGTTGGACCAGATGGACCAGTCACCCCACTAACTTCATTTGGTAAATCGATACCTGTTTTGACACCTAGACCAAATTGTGCATAATTATTACGCATTGTTGGGAAAGTGTTTTCGTTCGCGCGTAACGGCATATTATAGCTATATGGCGTACCGTTTAGAAGCAACGCGATTTGAAACATATAGGAGTTAGACGAACGTTCAAGCGCCATTAAATCATTCATTGAAATATAGCCACTTCGGTTGAAAATCGAACTCTTCGGTTCCGTATTCATTAATTTAATTGGTTGATCCCCCAAAGTAGTTCCCATTGAAATAACACCTTGGTTATAGCCCATTAATACAGTTGCGGCTTTAACAGTAGAGCCTGCCTCATATGCCGTTGTAAAGGTGCCGTAAGCATAATCTAAAACCACATTTTTTCCAGTATCAGGATCCTTCTCGATTTTCTTTCCAACCATCGATAAGACATCTCCAGTATTTGGATCCATCATTACTAAAAAGGCACGGTCTAATAAGTGCGAGCCACCTGATGCTTTTAAAGACATTAACTCTTCTTCTAAAATTTTCTCTGTTTCTGCTTGCAGTTCACTATCAAACGTTAGTACTAAATCCTTACCTGGCTCGCCCTCATACGTTGTAATCGTATCGACAACTTGCCCTTTTTTATTGGTAATATTTTTGACGACTGTTTTTTGACCTTGAAGTAGCTCTTCGTACTGCGCTTCGATATAACTTTCACCTACTCGGTCATTTCGTGCATAATCTCGTGCTAAAAAGTAATCAAGCTTTTCATTAGGAATCCCTTTGATAGGGAGTGTTGTGCGTCCTAAAACTGATAGTGGTGACAATTTTACGCGCTTCCAATCCGTTGTCGTATTCACACCTGGTAATTCTGTTAGGCGTTCTGAAACACGTGCAAATTCATCTGCCGATACGTTTTCACTTTTAATAATTTGCGGTGATAAGTTATACCCTGACGCCATTTCACGATAGATTGCAAGCACTTCTAAATCGGCTTCCGTTAGTTGCGCTAATTCCTCGTCTGTAATACGCTCACGGACAAGCTTATCAACCGCAGCGTTTGCTTCACGCGTAGTAATATCTTTTCGTTCATTAATTTCTTTTACTTCTTCCTTAGATACTTTTTCATAAGCCACATCACGATTTTTTAATATCCAAAAATCATATTTATCACGCATTGTCACACGATTCGTTGGCTGTTCGATTAAAGCGGCTAATTTCTCCGCAATTTCTAACATTTCTTCTGTTTTTGTCGTTTGCATTTTCGTATAGGTAATCGCATTTTCTGGCTGATTATCAACTAAAATACGCCCGTAACGGTCATACATACGCCCCCTCGGTACACTAGTATTCACCGGTACTTCCTCTGTGCGTTCTATAATTCGCACATAATCTTCACCTTTTACAATTTGCATATATCCAAGTCTAAAAATTAACATTGAAAACATAAGAAATATAGAAAAGAAAAGGACATTCATACGAAATGTTAAATTAGAATTATGCTTCGCCTTTACACTCGATGCACGACTCTTCCCTGGTGTTTTGCGCATATGGATCCCCCTCCTTTATACATATTTATTCAAATATACGATACTTAGTATACCACCCGAAGCCACGACAGAAAAGTACGGTCTATCACCAGTGTGCATTAACATCAATTACTCTTGTACAATAAACTTCCTTTTAAAATCCTTTAATATCGTTCAAAGTTTTATTTTATTCATTCGGTGTTCCTGCGCCCACTAATCAACATGAAGTAGTATTCATCTAATAGACGGCCTTCTTTTAAGATAAGTTTCATATATTTGCTCATTTTATCAAAGTATATTTCATAATATAATATTTTGTTCGATATTGTACTTTAACTAGCTTACTTTTTATATAGGATTTAATTTCCTATAATACTAGTTCAATGAAGGTTAATTTCGTGAAAAAATATGTACTTAGCTGTATCCTCTTTATCTTAGTAGTAAGTTCTTTCAGTATACCTAAAGGTCATACACAAGCATTTGACGATCCTACCCATGGTCCAGGGTTAAATCTTCTAAGTGAAAAAAATGCATTATTACCTGAAAGTGATGGTAAATACAATCCTTACCGAAAAGTCACACGCGCTGAATTTTCATTTTTTATTGCTAAAACGTTCGATTTACCTGTTAAAAAAGATACTTCTTTTAAAGACGTTCCTACAAGCAACCGCTATATTTCAGGCATTCAAAGTGCAGCAGCAGGCATCGTCACTGGTTATACAAAAACCAATGAATTTAAGCCAAACGAATTGATTAGTCGTCAACAAATGGCAGTCATGATTAATCGTACATTTGACTATAAGAAAGTACAGAAAAAAACTACACAACTAACGTTTACTGATACGTCAAAAATCGCTAAAGATTATCGTGATGCTGTGGCAACAGGTGTTGCTCTATCCATTATAAAAGGTTTAGAAAACAACACTTTGGGTCCACAAGAAAACGCTACGATTGCTCAATCAGCAACATTTATTTACCGCCTCAAAAATTATATAGATACACAAGTTGTTGACAAGTAACTCTTTAGTACGGCTACTATTCAAAATGGTCAATATGTAACCGCACAAAAATTTGACACTGCAAGTGAAGCCATTCAAGCAATGCCTGAAAACGGCGTCGTACTGAAGCAGGGTAAAGTTATCGCGATGTCAGCTGGAATTGCTGTATTAAATAAACCAATCTCTTATGAAATTACCTGTACAGATAAGATGCCTCTTGCTAAAAATACAGAGCTTGAATATGTTAAAAGTGACGGAAGCAAGATAACAGTTAAAATTGGTGATCGCACAGGTACATTATCAATAGTAGATATTATCCTAATTCCTGCACTTTCGGAATTAGATCGATCTTATTATGAAGTAGTAAATAGTAAGTTAGTGTTTAAAATCTACTCTCATACCAATGGAAGCTTTGAGGGCGAAAATGTGATTGGTGTTGCCCCTGACTTTATGAAAGCAGATACTAAATACTTCAGTACAGATGGCATTACCTTTACAACAAGAGATGGTAAGAAGGTAGGTAAAGCCTATAATTACTATCAATTTTTGCCGTTGCGAACAAAAACTGCTTACACAGCAAAAGAAATTGATGCGTATATAGCACGGGAGTTGAAAGATCGTGAAGCAAAAGGCTCAAGTGGTGATACTGAAACCTATGGATATGGAGCGGTGCTCGGATCAAAAGAAGTTGGTATGAATGTGAAATATGCCGCAGATACAAATTGGGGTGCAAAGGCTGCAGCTCACTATTATGCATTTGAAAAAGAGTCAGGATTTAAGGATGCTAAACAAAATTACAAAATCGGATTTACAAACGATTCAGACTATCTGTATCTACGTGTTCGTATAGGTCCGTCTACTTCTTTTGACGAATTATACAACTATAAACGCTTCAACCTGCCTGTATTAGTATATGGCGAGGAAAATGGATGGTATAAAATCACATCCGATAAATTACATGACAAAGCCGTATACATTAGAGGTGATTATATAACGTTACAAGAAACGACTAAATAACAGATTTTTCCACATCAATTTTGTTGCCATAGAAAAGGATGTCTCGAAAATTATCGAGACATCCTTTTTAATTTCAACTCTATGTTTTGCGCCAAAAATAATCTATTTTTTAAAAAAATTTATTATTTAGCAGCTTGGAATTTAGCTTCTACTACATCCCAGTTTACAACGTTCCAGAATGCACCGATGTAGTCTGGACGACGGTTTTGGTAGTTTAAGTAATAAGCGTGCTCCCAAACATCTAGGCCTAGGATTGGTGTTTTACCTTCCATGATTGGAGAGTCTTGGTTTGGTGTAGAAGTTACAGCAACTGAGTCGCCATCAACGATTAACCAAGCCCAACCTGAACCGAAACGAGTTGTTGCAGCTTTCGCGAACTCTTCTTTGAAAGCATCAAAAGAACCGAATTTAGCATCGATTGCTTTTGCTACTTCGCCAACTGGTGTATTAGAACCGCCTGGAGCGATTATTTCCCAGAATAATGAGTGGTTTGAGTGACCGCCACCGTGGTTACGTACTGGTGTTTGTTTGTCAGCTGGAAGTGCATCGATGTTAGCGATTAATTCGTTAAGATCTTTGCCAGCAAATTCAGTACCTTCTACTGCTGCGTTTAAGCCAGCAACATAAGTATTGTGGTGTTTAGTGTGGTGAATCTCCATTGTTTTTGCATCGATATGTGGTTCTAATGCGTCATAAGCGTAAGTTAATTGTGGTAATTCGTAAGCCATGTTTGTGTTCCTCCCTAAATTAAAGAAATATTAATACATTCTTAGATTATCAAAGTTGGTCAAACCATTCAATGAAAATAACCTCAAATGTAAGATTTCAGCCTTTTGACTGAAAAACCAATCAGAATACTAAGTACCCAATTTTATAACTCGTTAAACATTTTATTTAGATTGCAATAAAGAAAATTACAATCATAGCAACCTGAAGAATCGCCTTCGTCACGGTAGACGTTAAAAATCCGACCAGTGAACCGATCCCACTTTTCACAGCTTCTCCTACCTTACGACGCTCCACTAAAAGCTCTGCAATAACTGCGCCTAAAAACGGACCGATTAATATCCCCGCAAACGGAATCACAAATGGACCAATTAACAAACCAATTGTACTCCCCCACATGCCGGCATTCGAACCACCAAACTTTTTAATGCCAAATGCATTTGCAACAGTATCTGCGCCAAACAGCAATACAACAAATAATATTTGAATGATCCAAAACCACCAACTAAGCTCTTCAAACGAGAAAAATGCTCCGTATAGTAAAAATCCTCCTATTAAAAATATCACGCCTGGTATAATCGGATAGATTAATCCGACAAACGACACGACAAAACAAGCAATAACTAATATCCAGCCGACGATCTCCATAGTATTCTCTCCTTTTGAAACACATTGCTTACTATACGTATCAAAGCGGAAAAAAGTTTCAACGCGATCAATGTCGAATCCCTAATATAGAATCAGCAATATTCACTGCATGATCACCTATTCGCTCTAAATTACTAACAATATCCGTGAAAACAATACCTGCTGCTCCGTTACATTCATTTGAATTCAAGCGTGCAATATGCTTTTGACGTAGCTTACCTTCCATATCATCAATCAAGCTCTCGAGCTCCGTCACTTCCTGCGCAAGACTCAGACTAGCTGTATCAAGTGCCTCAATACTCTTGCGCACCGCTTCAATCGCTAAACTAAACATACCGATTAAATCCTGTCTTGCTGACTTACTTAAATTTACTTCATGATGCTCCTTATACTGCAAGAGCTCTAAAATATTTTCAAAATGATCCCCGATACGCTCAATATCACGGACATTTGTTAGCAGCATATGATGACGGACGGAATCAGCACGCGATAACGGTTGATTGGATACCATTACTAAATAGTTTGTTATTTCTTTATCTAGATTATTCAATACCACTTCGAGCTGTAAAACAATAGGAATATATTCCGCATCACCCGTTTTCATATATTGGAACGTTTCTTCTAAACCTCTCAGTGCATAATCTCCCATCCGAAGAACCTCTTCTTTCGCCTGACCAAGCGCAATGGAAGGCGAAGAATCGATAAATGTAGGGTCTAAATGCTTTGCTGTTACATCAATATCTCCATCTGTACCGGGAATAAGTTTCGTTACCAATGCCGCTAGTATTGCGATAAATGGTAATTGAATCATTGTATTGATTATATTAAATGAGCCATGAGCCACTGCTATTTGCATCCGTGGTTCTAAGTGAAACATTTCACTTACCCATACAATATAGTGTGTAAATGGTGTTAAGAAAATAATAAAAATAATTGTGCCAATGACATTAAACAATACATGCGCAGCCGCTGCCCGTTTTGCGTAAATTGAAGCACCTAACGACGCTAATACGGCGGTAATTGTTGTACCGATATTTTCTCCAAATAATACTGGGAGAGCGCCCTCTAATCCCATTAATTGTTCTGCATATAAGCCTTGTAATACACCGACTGTTGCTGTCGAACTTTGCACGATTAATGTAAAAACGGTTCCGACTATAACTCCCCAAATTGGCTGGTCACTAATATGTAAGGTTAAATCGGCAAACGTCGATAATTTATGAAGGTATTGTATGCTTGCCCCCATTAGTTCAAGCCCTAGAAATAAGCCCCCAAAACCAAAGACAATTTGCCCGACATGATGATAACTTTGCTTTTTAAAGAAAAATATGAGTGCTGCACCAATCGCTAATAAAGGATAAAAATACACATCAATATTAATACCAATAATAAATGCTGTAATGGTTGTACCAATGTTCGCCCCCATGATGACTCCAATTGCTTGCCGTAACGTTAAAAAGCCAGCGCTAACAAGTCCAACTGTAATAACTGTCGTTGCTGAGCTTGACTGAATACATATTGTTACCACTATACCGACCAACACACCTACTAGTGGATTTGTTGTAAAACGGTTCAGCCATTCTCTTAATCTATCATCTGCAGATTTCTGTAAACCTTCACCCATTAATTTAATGGAAAATAAAAATACACCTAATCCACCTAAAAACTGAAATAGCATACTTTGCCACTCTATCGTCAATTGTTTTCGCTCCAATTCCCATATCTCTACTAGTCTATCACTAATGATTAATAGAAAATCTACAAAAAGTAAAGAAAACATACAACTTCTTTACATAAAGTTAACAATCTTATACAACCATTCCCACCTAAACACTCATTCTTTAATGTCACACATGAACATGATAGAATAACGATTGGAGGAGATACTTTATTATGAAACACTCACAATTATTTATCGATAGCCTAATTCATCCAAAAAAACTAGCAGCCTATCGTTTATTACCAATTGGTAAAGTCATTCAATATACTTTTTTATTAATTTCGCTAGTTACAGTCTTTTCATTCGGTCAGTTTACAGCAGGTGTAGACGTTGATACTTTTAATATGAGCGGCTTAACAGCATACATAGAAGAAATTAAATGGTTGTTATATCCAGTGACATTACTAGTGCTTTTTATCTTTACGACAATGCTTATCTTCGGTCAAATTGCACTCTATGCACTAGCAGGTTTATTCTTCTTGAAGGTCATGAAGCGCCGCGGAGAATACCGCAACGTTTGGCGTACGACTACCTTTGCTATGACATGGGCAACGATCCTAAGCGTACTAGCAGCATATCTACCGATTAGTAATACAATAACTTCTATTTTCTCATTATTATTAACACTAACTCTATTAATTATTGCCTTTACCAAGTATCCAAAACAACCAATAATAAAATAATGTGCATGATTCCCCTTCCTTCTCAATATAGTGTAGAAAAGGAGGGGATTTTTTGCGCGCATTTCTACTAACATTAATTATTGTGCTTGTTGCATTCGTTGTGAAAATAGATTTAACTGAGGGCACATTGCCACTTGCAGCCTTTTACCCAAAGGAAACTGAAGAACTCTGCGAAGAACAGCTTGAACCTAGTTACATTAACATTCAAGTCATTCAAGGTGACAGCATTCATAGTTTATTTGCCATGAAACCCGCAAAAGTACCAATGACCTTCCCTGAACGCTTACAGCTTTTTTACCAACTAAATCCACATTTACAATTACAGGAACTAGTTCCTGGCGAAAATATTAAACTTCCACTATCATTTGGACTCGAAAACTTATGCGGAAAATGAAAAGTTAACGTTTCTTCCTTGTTCTTATTTTCCTACACTGCTAAAATAAATGACAGTGACGGCCAAAAGTAGCGGCCCGAAAAGGAGAGAAAGTTAATGAGTGAAATTTGTCACCGTACAAAAACGCGTCCTGTACGTGTCGGTAATTTAACGATTGGTGGTAGTAATGAATTATTCATTCAAAGTATGTGTACTACAAAAACACATGATGTCGAAGCAACAGTAGCTGAAATTCTTCGCTTAGAGGAAGCAGGTTGCCAGATTGTACGTGTCGCAGTACCAGATGAGCGTGCAGCAGATGCAATTGCCGACATAAAAAAACAAATTCATATTCCATTAGTAGCTGATATTCATTTTGACTATAAATTAGCTTTAAAAGCAATTGAAAATGGTATTGATAAAGTACGTATTAATCCAGGTAACATTGGGCGTAAAGAAAAAGTAGAAGCAGTTGTAAATGCAGCAAAAGCAAAAGGGATTCCAATTCGTATCGGGGTAAACGCTGGTTCTTTAGAGCGTCATATTCTAGAAAAATACGGCTACCCTACTGCTGACGGCATGGTAGAATCTGCACTACACCATATTAAAATTCTAGAAGACTTAGATTTCCACGATATTATCGTGTCGATGAAAGCTTCTGACGTAAACCTTGCGATTGAGGCGTATGAAAAAGCAGCTAAAGCATTTGACTACCCTCTTCACCTAGGGATTACTGAATCAGGCACACTATTTGCCGGTACTGTAAAATCAGCTGCTGGTCTAGGTGCAATTTTATCTAAAGGAATCGGAAACACTTTACGTATTTCACTATCAGCTGACCCAGTTGAAGAAATTAAAGTAGCACGCGAATTATTAAAGTCATTCGGTCTTGCTTCTAACATGGCAACACTTATCTCGTGCCCTACTTGCGGTCGTATTGAAATTGACTTAATCTCCATTGCCAATGAAGTGGAAGAATATATTTCTAAACTAAGTGTACCTCTAAAAGTAGCAGTTCTTGGCTGCGCAGTAAATGGTCCTGGTGAAGCCCGTGAAGCTGATATCGGGATTGCCGGTGCACGAGGCGAAGGTTTGTTATTCATGAAAGGCAAAACTGTCCGCAAAGTACCTGAAGCAACAATGGTAGAAGAATTGAAAAAAGAAATCGACAAATTAGCTGCAGAAATGTTAGAAAAACGTGAAGCAGAAGAAGCTAAGACACAAGCCTAAGGAGGTGCGAGCATGACAAAGCCTCGATTTGGTATAGATATTGACGGAACAGTAACGTGTCCAGCTACACTCATTCCGCATATTAACAAACAGTATAATGTCAACATCACACTGGATGATGTCTGTGAATATGATTTTTTATCCGCATTCCCACATCCAGTGGATCGCGCAGCTTTTCAAACATGGTTTAAAGAAAATGAACCGTATATGTATGAAGTATCAGAAGCTGCACAGGATGCCAAGTCTATTTTAAATGCTTGGCGTAACAACTATGAGCTCTATTATATTTCTGCCCGTGGTGAAAATGTGTCAGATATCACCGTGAATTGGTTCAAATCACAAGAGATACCTTATGATCATATCGAGCTTATCGGTAGCCATGACAAACTAGCGGTTGCTAAAAAACATGGTGTTCAAGCTTTCTTTGAAGATAAGCATGATAATGCCGTGATGCTCGCTGAAGAATTAAAAATACCAGTTGTATTATTCGATACACCTTATAACCGCCTTTCTGTGCCTGACAACGTTATACGTGTCTATAACTGGCAAGAAGCAAATCAATTCATAACAAACTATTTCAAATAAAATGAGCCGTGTTCAGTAATTTGAACGCGGCTCATTTTATTTTTATTTTTCGAGTGAATGGATTATTGAACTATTAGATTTCTACTATCCCCCTCACCCAACGTTCTACAAAGATTTCAAACGTAATACCGTACGTTTCATAGACATTATGATACACAAAATACACACCTAATCTATCAAGCATCTCATCATTAATCTTTATAAAGCCATCTCCTTTATAATGGAAATTCATTATGAAATCACATATAAAAAAGGTTCTTCACCCAATTAGGTACTTGACAGTACATTCCACTCCAGGCGGACGCTTTCCTGGGGGCGAACCTTGAGCCTCCTCGTCGCTTCGCTCCTGCGTGTTCTCAAGCTGTTCGCAAATCCCCAAGGAGTCGCCGCCTTCGTTCCATGTGCTCAGCAAAAGGTTTATTTTAAATCAAGTATATATTGTGATAATGACCCTAAAAAAAATGAAGAAAAAACAATCTCACTCGCAAATCATACAATTAATGCGACTTTCCTATATATCAACCTACTCGTTGCAAAAACGTCACAATCTCCTGCCCACATACCCTTTATTCAGGTTTTTCTTTTCGATAAGATAAGAATAACAATTTGTGAAACAGGAGGGTTACTTGTGAAATCGATGAAAAAAGTAGTTTTTATCATTTGCCTTAGTACACTTTTGACCGGCTGTGGTGATCGACTCACAGAAATTAAGGATGCTGCATCTGGCATTAATGCGGCGGCAGACTCAGCGGCGAGTGCGTTAAGCCCGGATGTTCATTCTGTACGGGCTATTAAAATAACTTATAACGATGAAACTTTCACGATAAATGATCTATTTAAAACCATATTACGTGATACACGCTGGGAATATGACGCAGATGAAGGAAAGCTTGTTGTGATAGGGACATGGATTGACCCATTATTCGTAGAACAACAATGGGATGACGCTTATAAAAAACAATTAGCAGAGACTGGAGAAGTAACGGTAACAAGTTTTATTCAAGATGACAAAATTAATAGTGAACTTTCAGATGCAAAGCTTACATTCAATGGTGAAGTTATTTTACATATGACGGGTGAAGATGCTCTAAACCATCTATATGAGACATATATACACAAATAAAACCGATAGCTTTTCTAACGAAACCCCGTTTAGAAAAGCTATTTTTATGCCTCGATAATAATTTTTAATATTCTTACTAGTCTATCTATTATATACTAGAATAATAGCTTCACATTTTTGTCACAAAGGGGTTTTGCTATGAATAGAAAGCACGCGGGGGTTTTAATCGGGGGAATCCTATTGCTTGTTCTTGCAATGGGTATTAGCCGCTTCGCATTTACACCAATTTTACCGTTTATGCGAAGAGATGCGGGTTTCACACTTGAAACTGCTGGTTACTTGGCGTCAAGTAATTATGTTGGCTATTTTATAGGGGCATTATGGGCAGGATTTTTGTTCCGCCACAAAAAAATGATTCTACTTATTAATGTATTGCTAAACGTTGCATCAGTAATTTGGATGGGCTTAACTGAGATGTTCACACTTTGGTTATTGTTACGACTCATTGCTGGCATAACAAGTGGATTTATTTTTGTGTTAACTTCTAGTATTATTATGGATTATTTGGCAAAAGAGGTGCTCACGAAGTGGTCAGGCTATTTGTTTAGCGGAATCGGACTTGGCATTGCCATTTCAGGTCTCTTTGTACCGTATTTAGAGTTGGCTTACACATGGAAAGGTGCATGGCTTGGACTTGGATTGCTCTCACTCGCCTTCTTCTGCGTCACACTTGTCACATGGCGCAATTTAACGATACAAGACGGCGTCAAGCAAGTTAAGGCATCTAGTGGGAAAATGACAGCAGGCTTTATGCCCTGGCTCATTGCTTCCTATGGGTTAGAGGGACTTGGTTATATAATAACCGGGACTTTTTTAGTCGATATTATTCATAATATCCCTCCACTCGAAGCGTATTCATCTTACAGTTGGGTAGTCGTTGGACTTGCTGCTGTACCATCTGCACCCGTATGGATTGTGTTATTATCAAAATACTCACCAGTCCGTATTTTAACGGTTGCATATGTCATGCAGGTTTTCGGGATTTTACTCCCAGTCTTTTCACAAACTGTAACTAGTGTATTACTGTCATCGTTTTTATTTGGCTTAACTTTTGTTGGGATCGTAACATTGACAACGTCTTATGCAAGACAGCTCTTCCCAACACAAAGTAACGCAGTAGTATCCATTTTAACAACGTTTTATGCGCTTGGACAAATTATCGGACCAATTGTCGCCGGTAAGCTAGCGGCACATTACGATAGTTATAAGGCGGCTTTATTATTTGCGGGTGTGATGGTTTCTGCTGCCCTACTGATTATGCTCATAGGACATTTCAAAACACATCTACGTGCCGAAACCAGTAATACCGCGACCACAATCGAAACGTAAGATTTAATGTGAATTTTTAGCCATGGTGAAAACGTTTAATCGTTTCCACTATGGCTTTTTCTTCGATGCCGTTGATTTCCGTTCCGGCGGACGCTTTGCCGCTGACGCTTCGCTTTCGCGCAGAGCAAGAGCTTCCTGGGGGCGAACCTTGAGCCCAAGGAGTCGCCGCCTGTAACGGAAATCAACGGGTGCCTTGAACAAACTCTAATAGATCTTCACAAAGAGTTCATTGACTTAATTGTTTTTCAACGATGTGTATACACTATGCGTTTATCGCATAGTATATTTTTTATTCAATCTTACAAATTTGAAATGTCGCTACTTATTATTTGTATAGTATAAAACCATCACGTTATAATCAAAGTATCACGTGATGGTTTGGGGGTGTTTATATTGGGACAGAGAAATTAAAAATTGGTGAACTTGCTGAAAAAACAGGTATTACGAAAAGAACAATTGATTATTACACAAATATGGGCTTGTTAGAAGCCGAACGTTCCGCATCCAACTATCGCTACTACGAATCTACAATGATTGACCGTCTCCAATATATTGAACAACGAAAACAGGATGGTTTATCACTCGAAGAAATTCAAGGGGAATTACATATCCCCCCTTACGAAGAAGTCGATGTGCACACGATTCGGTTAAAGATGCAAAACTTAGAGAATGACTTAGCTTCCCTATTAGCTCAATTGGATAATCAAGATCAAAAAAATGTTCAATCAATAAAAAAAAATGTTTCAACAGAAAGTATTGCACTTATGCAATCTTTACTACTACTTATTAATTAGGAGGTGACGTTCTGTTTTTTTGTAGAAACAGAACGACTATTTGACCATACTTAACTTATCAATTTTCATCATTTTATTAGCATTTACAGCATTTTTCGTTGCGACGGAATTTGCCATCGTCAAAGTACGTACATCAAGACTTGACCAGCTTATTGCTGAGGGCAATAAAAAAGCAATCCCTGCAAAGCATGTTGTTGACCACTTAGATGAATACTTATCTGCCTGTCAGCTAGGTATTACGGTAACTGCCCTTGGTATCGGGATGGTCGGAGAAAAAACATTTGAATTTATGCTGCATCCCCTATTTGAGACGATTGGGATTTCAGATAAATATATGAGCATTTTCACAATTGGTTCTGCATTTGCCATTGCAACATTCCTACATGTTGTTGTTGGTGAATTAGCACCAAAGACGGCAGCAATTCAAAAAGCAGAAAAGATTACCCTGTTATTCGCTAAACCAATTATGATTTTCTACAAAATAATGTACCCATTCATTTGGTTCTTGAACGGCTCAGCTCGAGTACTTGTTGGACTTTTCGGCATGAAGCCCGCTTCTGAACATGAATTATCACATACGGAAGAAGAATTGCGTTTACTACTTTCGGAAAGCTTTAAAAGCGGTGAAATCAATAAAACCGAATTAAAATACGTTAACAACGTTTTTGAATTTGACGAGCGCATTGCACGTGAAATCATGGTGCCACGCACAGAAATTATTGGTATTGAAAAAAATGACACATATACAAATATGATTCACTATATTGCTTCAGAAAAATATACGCGCTACCCTATTTATGACGGAGACCGCGATAATATTTTAGGCTTTATTAATGCCAAAGAATTATTCGCACATGGTTTAATAGATAAAATAACAGATGAAACACTTGTACTAGATGATTTTATCAACCCTGTCATCCGCGTAATTGAGACAATCCCAATTCAGGAGTTATTAGTCCGCATGCAAAAAGAACGCATCCACATGGCAATCCTAATGGATGAATACGGTGGTACTTCTGGTCTTGTAACTGTTGAAGATATTTTAGAAGAAATCGTTGGTGAGATCCGCGATGAATTTGATGACGATGAGATTGCTGACATTCGAAAACTAAATGACAATCATTATATTTTAAATGCTAAAATGCTTGTTGAAGATGTTGAAAAGTTACTAGATATCTCACTTGACGCAGAAGATGTTGAGACACTAGGTGGTTGGTTCTTAACTGCTAATAATGGCAATAAAACAGCGATAAATATTGAGCTAGCATCCTATGTATTTAGTGTATACGAACAACATGGGCATCAATTACATTATATTGAAGTCCGTCCATTACAAAAATTATTACACGAGGTCTCAGAAACAAAATAATATCAATAGTAGTTTATTGATAGTCTAAATAAAAAAATAAGGCTAATCCGACTACAATTTTCTACAAGAACCCCATTATTAGAGGGCTAATCTAACCAAAAGTTTTAGGCTTGTTCCATTTTTAGCCACCACTCTATATAATTAGGAGTATAGATATTATTTTTTCTCAGGGGGCATAGTTATGAAGTTATTCAAGCTTTATCATTCAGATGGCATTCACATTATTACAGATGTAAAAAAACACAAAACTAATATCGAACTAAAAACAATTACTGGCGAGGTTTTATATATTATCGTAGTGACTGACGAAAACTACACTGTGTATGATGACCGTTTTGCTGGTGCTTCAAAACAGTTAAATTCAGTAGAAGCTTTTGATATAGACGGTAGTTTCCGCAGTCTAGACTTTGATAATATGCGCGAGTTATTCCGAGAAGCTTTTACAAAGCTTCTACAGGAAATTGCTGAATGTGTGAACGACCGAGATGAGCTTGTAGACATCGATACACTACGTCATAAAATAAGTGCTCAAATAAAGGGCATCCACTTTCGTGTTATTTCTGACACAAAAAAATACGAATATTAAAGACATCCTCTCACTATCTACTCAATAGATAGTGAGTTTTTTCTATTTCAAACACTTTTCATCGTTGATTATACAAAGAAACTATATGTGAACAATAAATATTATTCTATACTTGCATGGTTAATTTACCGTAAAGCAAGGTACCTGTTTTCTTATTATTTCGTGTATACTGAATGAAAACAACCTAAAAGAAGGGGTATTTTAATGCATCGTGAACAACTTATTGCACTCATCTCCGATAAACTTAAATTAATTCGTACCGAAAAAGAATTTACGCAAGATCAAATGAGTGACTTACTAGGACTCTCAAAGAAAACACTCGTCCAAATCGAAAAAGGTCGTATCCAGGCAGGCTGGACTACAACGGTTGCAGTTTGTGCCCTATTCCGTGAAAGTTCCATTTTGCAACATGAGCTTGGTGGAGATCCACTTGAAGTCGTTGATTTAATCGCGAATCATGGTACATTACTGCCAAAAGAAAAAACAATGGGTGGATACATATGGTGGAAAAATATCTCAGATCATGAAGGCTATCGTCTACAGCAAAACGCCATTAGCAATCATTATCGTATTTTAGATACGAACAACTACCGTCTTCTATCCAGTTTTGAAGAAGAAATAATTAAAGATGCTTGGGCAAAAATCCAACAGAAGTCATAAAAAATGCAAGGAAGCCTATCATTAGACTTCCTCACATTTTTCACATCATCACAAAAAGACATACAATAATACTATAGCAGTACACAATCCCACATATTCGAAATAGTAGACGCCCCTTCAGTATTGGCAGCTGTCTATCTAACCAGTAATGGTACATAAAATGGATAATCGCGATCAATAAAATCCAGCCGAAATGTATAACAACACGCTCACTAAATGCCCATACCAACATTGTACAATAAGTAATAATGACCAGCACAATATCAAGAACCATCGCCTACTTGTAAGGATACACCTTTAATTTTTTCGGTAATTGATATTTTTTCGTCAAATTTTTTGTTGTAGCTGTATAGATTATAATTAACACTAGCAAATAAAAATTTCCAAATAATAGATCTGAAAAGAATTCTTCAAACTGCCTCACTGTTTCTAAGTTCTCATCATCAAATTCAATAGGTACTGCATAAAACTTCTTCGTATCCCAGTCTTGAAATGTTAAATTATGTTCCCCGTTTTTATACCACTTTAAGCGTACTACTTTCCCATCACTATAATTTATGAACAAATCTCTTTCACTTTGTATTTCTTTGTTATATTCATGCTCTTTGTTCATTGTTTCCTTCATCTTAAAGTACTGTTCCAGCTGTTTATAAGCTGATGAATCTAGTTTTCTCACACCTAAATACAGTCTAGAACCCCTTGCTAGAAATACATCCTCTTGTGCAGAATCAATAAAATAAGCAGATTGAATGATTGGTACTTGTTCATCATTGGCCGTTTGCTGGAAAGGAACTTCATCATTTGCCCATGTTATAAAGATGAAAAATAACATACACACACTCATTACAGCTAATACAATACGATATTGCCACGTTTTCTGCTTACGATTATCCAAGACTCTTCCTTCTAGCTTTTGCCACGTCTTTTGCTTCCCACCCTGTACACGTTTCACATCCTGCATTTCCTGTAGCAACTTCTTTTGCTTATCATCCATGCACAAATCCCCTCTCCTCTAACTTTTTCTTCAATGCAGATAAGCCACGTGCGGTATTATTTTTAACCTTTGCCTCACTCCAGCCAAGCTGCGCGGATGTCTCTTTAACAGACAGTTCCTCGATATAGCGCAAAATAATCGCATCTCGGTATTCAAGCATTATCGTGTACATGGCCTAAAATACAGCTGAAAAGTCCTCCCCTTTTATTAAAAACTCCACAGGTAACATCGCTTCATCTCGAATACTTTCTTTATGTATAAAAGGGATAAATTGCAAAATCTTTTTGCGCCTGAAATGGTCATATACTAAGTTTCTTGCAATTTTCCGTAGCCACGTCTGCTTATTAGCATCTTGTCTATATGTATGACGATGTTGAAATGCTTTATCAATTACGCCCTGGCGTAATTGCGTCCAGATTTTTAATTGTGCCTAGGCCTGCGTGATGCGGGTCAGTCAGCCATTGTCGCACGGATGCGACGTACTTAGGCTGACATCCTAACTCCTCTCAAAATCTGTGACATCCGCCGGAGGCTTTATCTTCATTCAGTCGGCGTTGGACGCCCACTGGATGAAGATAAAAAGTTTCCTGTGTTAAATCTTCAGCGAGTTCCTTATTACCTGCTAAATAATAAATGTATTTAAAAATCGCATCACTGTGCGCTTCATAATCCTGTTTAAATTGTTGGTGCAAGTGTCTTCCCCCCTCCCTTTCCAACTCTATAGACGAATGAATAGTGATAAGGAATCACCCTATCATAAAATAAAAGTAAAAAAGTCGAAATTTGCAAGAATATTCTTTATACTAAATAATAACTGCTCATGTACTGGAAAGGATGCTATTTTATGACACGGATACTAGCAATAAGTGATATTCATGGTGAACTAGGGCTTTTTCAACAACTATTAGTAAAAGTAAATTATAATGCGGCACAAGACCAACTATTTTTACTTGGAGATTATATAGATCGAGGCCCTGCTTCTAGTGGGGTTTTAAATTTAGTAGCAGAATTAAAAGCAAATGGCGCACGCGTATTAATGGGCAACCATGAGGCTCTTATGCTTGCTGCCTGTCGTTCAGTAGATCCCAAGCCTTGGCTACATTGGATAACTGTATGTGGTGGTGATAAAACCCTCGAAAGCTACGGGTATAAGATAGAAGATTTTGACGAAGCTGTTATTGCTAATACTTTACCAGCGTTTATTCGTTCTTTACCGAAGCTCGAAGAACATTTAAAGCTTATGGAATCATTTGAATCCTATATTGAATTAGAAGATGCCATTTTTGTACATGGTGGTGTTGTCCCGGGAAAGGCACCCATTGATACAGAGAAAAATGAACTTTTATGGATTCGAGAAGAATTTCATGCAGGCTATCAAGGGGGGAAAACAGTAATCTTTGGCCATACTCCGACCTATAAACTTTATCACGACGCGGCCAATTTTAGTGTGTATTTTGGCGAAAATAATATTATCGGCATTGATGGTGGTGCTGTATTTGGCGGTCAGCTTCATGTCATTGAATGGCCAAGTCGCCACATCACCTCTGTCGCAAGTAAAAAGCCAACAAGCGTAAAATAAATGCTTGCTGGCTTTTATCTGTTTAATATAATTTGAAAATAACTCCGACTAGAGAATAGACAATAACTGTTGTGAATAAAATCGTCATATGGAGCAGTGAGAAAACAAACATTTTCGTTGCCCATTTCACTTGATCTTTATTGCTATGGTAGCCGTAAATACTCATGGCAAGCCATGCAATACTTAGTATCAATGCCACCAACATAATGCCGATACTTATCGAGCCAAATAAAAAGCTCGATAAAATAAGTAAAATTAAATAAAAATTCGTTTGGTAGTACGTGCGGCGCATCCCTTTAATAACTGGTAGCATCGGCACACTTGCCGCCTCATAATCAGCACGTTTACGTATAGCAATCGCATAAAAGTGCGGCATTTGCCAAATAACCATTACCAAAAACAGCCCGATTAACGCCGGGTGTGTAACGTCCGGAGAAACCGCTGCCCAACCGAGCAGTGGCGGTACGGCCCCCGAAATACTACCAACTTCTGTGTTATAAATCGTGTGACGCTTTGTCCACATTGTGTATGGCACAACATATAAAAAGACGCCGAGGAATCCGAATAATGCGGCCAGTGGTGAAGCCAGTGCCAGCGTACCTACACCCGCAACCAGCATCGCAATAGCTAAATAAAGCGTTGCTTTTGCAGTCATTTCCCCAGTCACAGTTGGTCGGTTTTGCGTACGAGGCATAAGGGCATCAATATCACGGTCATACACATTATTAAAAGCCCCTGCTGCTCCAATAACAAGTGCTGAACCAATTGTCGCAAAAAGTATTTCAGGAATATTCTCCATCAACGACATTTGATTTTTATACATACCAAGAGCCAAACCAGCCCACATTGGAATTAAATTGGATTTAATTATCCCGGTCTTGACTGTCTGCGCTAAAATAGTTGAGCGTGAATGCTTCACTGTATTAACTTTTACAGCTTGTGAATTACGCTCCGTTTTCAGATTTTGTTCCATTCAATTTAATTCCTTTTCTATATAAATTTCTAGACGCCTTCTTCCCCCGATAGAAAGCGACAATTTTTGCATAATACATATCAAATTACTATTCTACCTCTTTTTGAGCAGAAATGTCTCTATATTCACATAAAGTACATGATTTCGTATATGAGAAGCGACACAACTCCCTCTATGATACCATCGTCCGACATGAATTTGAACATTATTGCCTCGATTCTTGCGTAATACTATTCAAGAAAAATATTCTACTTTATACTAATGGGGATGTTCTTTATAGATGAAGGAGTGTAAAGCACGTGAAATACGGATTTATCGGCCTAGGAAATATGGCCACAGCAATTATAAAAGGTATGTGTAATAGTGGCGATTTTAAATCATCTTCTATTTACGGGTATAATCGTACAACAACAAAAACAATTAATTTAGCTACTACTTATGGAATTAAAGCTAGTAATTCTATTGAGGAGTTAATGACCCATTGTGACGTGATTATACTAAGTGTTAAGCCACAAATGCTACCTGATGTTTTACCCGAAGTGAAGAAACATTTGCAAGATAAACACATAATTGTCTCAATTGCGGCAGGCAAAACTATATCTTATTTCCAAGAAAACTTGTCCGCAGCTACATCTATTATTCGTGTAATGCCAAATATTAATGCAATCGTTGGTGCTTCTACAAGCTGTTATACAGCAAGTGAGCAAGTAACAGAAACACAAATCCAACTCGTCAGATCACTGTTTGAAACAGTTGGTACCATTACCGAAGTGCCTGAGCATCTATTTTCAATCTTCACAACAATTGGCGGCGCATCCCCAGCATTTACGTATATATACATCGATGCATTAGCACGTGCTGCTGTGCGTGAAGGTATGCCGAAAACTATGGCATTAGATATTGCTGCAAATGCAGTCCTCGGCAGTGCTAAGATGATCTTACAATCACAAGAACACCCTTGGGCACTTGTTGACCAAGTATGCTCACCAGGTGGTACAACAATTCAAGGTGTGTCTTCACTACAAAGTAATCATTTTGAAACAACGATACACGATGCGGTTGCGGCCGTAACGAATAAAGACCGCAGCCTAGCTAAATAAATGGAAGCCGACTTCAATCATTCAGAAGTCGGCTTTTCGTTTATATTTACCATGATTAATATCCTCTTTTTAAACTATAAATCTCGAGTACCCTATCACTGGCTCTATCACTTATTTCATTATTTCCATATAACAATTTCATCTGTTAGCCTATTACACTTGATAAAATTAATAGGATTTTATAATTCGCTATTTAAACTTACATTCACATATTTATTCTACTTTATGTAAATGCACATTTAAAAGTTTCATTTTAGACTGAAGTTCCATCTACTGTATAATAGTCCAATTATTTAAAAAAGTATAATTTTTCTAATAATATTATATAGTAACTTTTACCTGTATTTATTATAATGAATCTATAATTATAATTTAGAATGCGGTGACAACGAATGATACAAGCTGATAATTCTATATTAAGTCCCGACTCGCAACTACAGACTCTTCAAGTAGTTTGTGACCAACATTTTACATGCACACTTCTAATTGACGTACAACAAAATACTTTTCCAATTATCCATGCTAATAATTCTTTTATTCATGAAAAGCAGACAACTAGGAAAAAATTATTAGGACAGCCTTTCACATCTTTATATAATCAGTATACTGATACAAGTATTACTGAGCAAATTGCTCATGCTTTAAATAGTAGACAACCAATCGTATCACAAGTGTACATCCAATGTGACAATGAGCAGGGCTTTTGGTGCGAGCTTTCAGGGCATCCTGTTCATACGATTGAAGGAAATGTTACCTATTATCTTTTCCATGCAAAAAATATTACACCTTACTTACATATGAAATTCTCTGCCGAGCTTGAACGCGAAGTTTATAAATATATCGAAGAAGAAAGCTCGATTGAAGCAATCTTGACTATGATCGGTAAAAAAATCGACCATTTTTTCTTCAATACTTTACAATGTTCCATTTTCTTCACCAAAACAGATCGTACTTCGAAACCAACTGTAAACGGTAATATACCAGACCACTTTTCTAGTAATTTTGTAATTACCAATATTACGGAAAAATTAGATTGTGAATCATCTCGTAATACATCAAAGAATTTCAACTGTGTCAATCAATCACTGTGTCGGCAACATAATGTACAAGGCTGTTGGTCGTATCCGATATACAATCAACACCAAGCATTACTCGGCCAGTTATATTTATTTTTTAAAACTACAAAAAGATTACATAGTAGCGAACTAAATTTCATTCAAAATTTAACACCACTCATTGCAATGGCTCATAAATATGAAGAAAATCGCTATAAGTTAAAAAAGTTAGCTTATTTTGATGTTAGTCTCGATATTCCAAATTTCAATTATTTTACCGAGCTCCTGAAGCAATGGACTGAGGAGGGACGCTCCGGTGTGCTTACTATTTTGCAACCGGGTGAATATACTCATATCGTCGACTATTATAGCCGTAGCACAGGTGATGAACTCTTACATCAAATTGTCGAACGTATTCGAAGCTTTGGATATAAGAAAACGGATATCTTTGGTCGGTTATCAAACTCTGCAATTATTATTGCACAAGAGAGCTCAGAGGAAGATATCGGAGAATATCAGTCAAATGTTCCCCAACTCACGATGATTCCCTACTTTTTAAAGGACCGTGAGATTTATATTACTTTAAAACTTGGTGTTTCGTTATTTGGACCACAAATAGAGGTAGAAGATTCGATACGTTATGCAGACATTGCATTATCGAAGGCACGTAAAGAAACTGGTACAGCCTATCATTTCTTTGAAGATTCACGCGAAGAAGAACTACGCTTGGCAATTGATGTATTATCACAACTAACTAAAGCAATTACTGAAGAACAATTCGTACCCTTCTTACAGCCTAAAGTTGACTTAAAAACAGGGAGAATTTCAGGCTTTGAGGCGTTAGCGCGCTGGGTGTCACCGATTCTTGGCTTTATAGCTCCGTCGGTGTTTATCCCTGTTGCTGAAGATACAGGGAAAATCAGAGAAATCGATCAAATGATTTTAATCAAGGTTCTACAGTGGTTACGTCATCGTTTAGACAATCATTTAGTAGTCTATCCGGTGTCTATAAATATTTCACCGAAGCATTTTTTCTACGCATTGTTTATAGAGGAATTTACAGATATCGTCAGCCACTACAATATAGACCCTTCATTAATTATAGTTGAGGTCACAGAGAGTGTTGAGTTAGTTGATGTTCAAAAGGCGAAAAAAATACTTAAATCCTTACAATCATTCGGATTTATAACATCGATTGATGATTTCGGCGTTGGTTTTTCTTCACTAAGTTATTTACAACAGCTTCCTTTTAATGAAATCAAAATCGACCGTAGCTTCATTCATACTATCGAAGAAGCTGACATGTCTGCGGTTGTACAAACGATTATCCAACTGGCGAACAACTTAACAATGTCTTCAGTCGCGGAAGGCATTGAAACAACTGCACAATTTGATTCGTTAAAAAATATGGGCTGTGAGACAGGGCAAGGCTATTATTTCTATAAACCTATGCCAATAGAAGAAATCGATCAATTACTTGAACAGCATTAAAAGAAGCCGAGGCGATGTAATTATCGCCTCGGCTTTTCAACTAATACTACTGCACATTCTCTTGCAATTCTTGGACTAAGAATGCGATAAGATCGCGCATATTTTCCGGTGTTACACCGTGTCCATCTGGATATTGCTTAAATACGACATTTGCTCCGAATTTCTCAAACGTTTCCTTACTTTCAACACCCCACTGTGATGGGATCACATAATCATAATCACCATGCGAGATAAAAATCTGCAGATGATCAACTGGGCGAATAGCATATTCTTCTGTGACGAATTTTGGTATGTAACCACTAAGAGCCACTATTCCACGGATTAAATTCCCCATAGAAAACCCTAATGACTGCGCTAAAATAGCCCCTTGGCTAAAGCCGAGAACATACACTTTATTTGGGTCAATTTGATATTCGTCAATTGCCTCTAGCATAAAACGTTGTAGGGCTACTAATACTTTGTCAAAAATTGCACGGTCTGGCTTGCCAATCTCTTGAATTGTGAAAAATGCATATCCTGGTTTTTGCGTAATAGGACCTCGCAAACTAAAAATATGACACTGTTCTTTAAAGTCTTGTACTAATTGAGGGAGATCATCCTCATTACTTCCCATACCATGTAGTAAAAAGATTGCAGGGTATTTTTTATCGGGATCCATATTGGACGGTTGTGTATGTTTAAATGTAAATGGTGAATTCATGGACATAATTCCTTTCAAGTGAAATTACTACCATCTTATCATATTCAACAATTATCCTGAACAAATGTTGTATTATTTTTGCTAATCTACCACTCCCATATTCCAAACAAAAACTCCCATTGCTTAGCAAGGGAGTCACTTCGATACTATAGTAATTCGGTTTTATTGATTATGCCATCTATATGGTACGCAATATAGCCATTTACAATACGGATAGTTTCCTGTGGGTCTGCATCAAATAATACCTTTGACTGCTCTGGTGTTGACACAAGTACCGTCAATAAATCCATACGCATCGAATGTCCTGCTGAGCTATAAGCATAATCATAGACAATATCTTCTTCTGTTAAATTTTCAGTTTCATATTGCTTGTGAAAAAGTGCTGTTGCGTCGTCCATTTGCTCAGCGACCTGCTGACGTACACGCATTTGATGCATTAATAACTCTTCTTCAAGCTTCGTTGGCTTTTGCCATTGTTTTTGTTCAAGCATTTTTAAAAATTCTCGTTCCCATACTTGCTCATTTTCGGTGAAATATAGCATATTCGTCATTAGCAAATCCCAAAATGCGATTTGTGAAGTTGACGATTCACGCTGTATCGCAATCGTTTCTTTAAAGTGCTGTTCCACTTTTGTAATATTCATATTTCGTACTAAGTGATTACAAATGTTTTCAATAAATTTATTTACCGCTTCTTGTGCTATCATAAAAACCCGTCCTTTATATCAACAAATCATTACGTAACTATCATACCATGATTGTCGTTGATAAAGAACGGGCAACGATTAGCCGCGTAAATGTGGTTGTTGGAACAATACAGACACGCCGGATTCAATTGCAGCACTACCTACCGCTTTTGCAACAACGTTCGCTACACGCTCGTCCATAGATTTCGGAATAATAAATTCTTCACATAAATCTTCTTCCGAAACTAACGACGCAATTGCTTCTACAGCCGCTAGTTTCATCGCTTCATTAATGTCCGTTGCACGTACATCTAATGCTCCGCGGAAAATCCCTGGGAATGCTAACATATTGTTTACTTGGTTTGGATAATCTGAACGACCAGTACCCATCACTCGAACTCCCCATGCACGTGCATTATCATATGTGATCTCCGGATTTGGATTAGCTAATGCAAAAACGATTGGATTATCATTCATCGAATCAATGTGTGCTTTTGTTAATAAATTTGCTACCGACACACCAATGAATACATCACTATCAGCAATTGCATCATCCAATGACCCTTGAAGTTTTTCAGGATTAGAAATTTTAGCAACTTGATCTTTTATACTATTCATGCCATCTTTACGCCCATCGTAAATGATACCTTTTGTATCACACATTACCACGTTTTTATAGCCCATTTGTAGAAGTAATCGTAAAATTGCGATACCAGCTGCACCAGCGCCATTAATAACAACTTTCACATCTTTTGGTTGCTTTTTGACAATTTTCACTGCATTCAATAGTCCTGCCCCTACAACGATAGCAGTACCGTGTTGATCGTCGTGAAATACTGGGATATTACATTCTTGACGTAGACGGTCCTCGATTTCAAAGCAACGAGGTGCTGAAATATCCTCTAGGTTAATGCCTCCAAATGTCGGGGCAATTGTTTTAACAGTACGGACAATTTCATCGACATCTTTTGTTGCTAAGCAAATTGGAAACGCATCAACATCCGCAAAACGTTTTAATAAAATTGCTTTTCCTTCCATTACCGGTAAAGCTGCTTCTGGTCCAATATCTCCTAGTCCTAGAACTGCAGTTCCGTCAGTTACGATAGCAATTAAATTCCCTTTAATCGTATAATCGTATACGGCTTGTGGATTGTTTTCAATTTCGATACACGGCTGCGCAACTCCAGGAGAGTACGCTAAACTAAGGTCATATGTGTCTTGAACCGGCACTTTTGCCACGATTTTCATTTTACCTTGAGCTTGCCTGTGCATTTCTAATGCTTTTTGCATAATATCCATTTAATAAACCCCTATCCTCAAACTAAATTCTTTTTCGAATAACATTATAATTGCAAAACTATTCATTAAATTCTGTTTATTATATTTTGAAAATTATATTACTTCACCTAAGTAAAGTCAATGCTACTTAGAGTAGTTATTTCTAAAAAAAATAATGATTAATATTTTTCAAAAATTATAAAGGGGAGAAAACGTATACATTGTATTACTATCCAATTATAGGGGAAATATTCACCTTTCATGTTACTTTCGATACAATTTCCCCTTGCCAAAATGGATAGCCTCGTTTCAATGTGAAACGAGGCTATCCATTAACTTTTTATTTTTAACTCACGCATTTTTACATTTCAATTGTTGTCAGCTTACTTAAAATACTTTGAGCATTAGATTGGATTTCCTGATAATTTTTCTGCAATATCGATGGTCGGATTGGTTTGCTAAATAAGTAACCTTGTACCATTTCACATTTACTCGCTTTTAAATAAGCTAACTGTCCCACTTCTTCAATTCCTTCTGCTACTACTTTTAAACGCAAATGTTTCGCCATTGAAATAATCATTGCTACAAGTGCCTCATCTGTAGAATTAGATTGGATTTTTTGCACAAATGATCTGTCTATCTTTAAACAATCAATAGAAAAATCCTTTAAATAAGATAATGATGAGTATCCTGTACCAAAATCATCAACTGCAATTGTGATGCCAAGCTCTTTTAAATTACGTAAAACAGTAGTCATATGATCAATGTTGATGGTCATACTCTCTGTTATTTCTAATTGTAAATATTGTGGTTCAAGCTCTGTTTTCGTTAGCACTTCCTGTACCATATCCACTAAATCCTGCTGGAATAACTGACCTAGGGATAAATTCACAGCTACTTTCAGCGGTGGCAAGCCTGCCTGCTCCCACTGCTTTACCTGATAGCACGCAGTTTCTAGTACCCATTGCCCTATTGGAATAATTAAACCTGATTCTTCTGCAATCGGGATAAATGCCCCCGGTGAAATCCACCCTTTTTCAGGATGTTGCCATCGCACCAGTGCCTCTACAGATATAATTTCACCTGTCTTCAAGTCGATTTGTGGTTGATATTCTAAGAAAAGTTCATCATTTTCTAGGGCGTTATGTAAATCATTTTCTAAAATTAGCTTTTCGGTCATCCCACTAGACATGCTTGGTTCATAAAACATGATACGTGCAGGTATTTTACCAGCTTCATTCATCGCATTTTTTGCGTGCATCAGTAGCTCTTCCTCTGTACTTGCATCTGTTGGATAAACAGCAATTCCAATATTTAAATTACCGTTCAATGAAAAGTGCTGTATACAGAAAGGCTCCGTCATAGCTTCCTGCAATTGTTTCCCCAGTTGCATCAGATACTGGGGATTTTTTTGTTCATCAATAAAAATAATAAAGTAATCTTCCCTTAAAATACTAAGTACATATTTTTCAGGTAATATATGTTGTAATCTTGCTGCCGCCATACCTAGCATTTGGTCTGCGTAGGTTTTTCCTAGCGATGCCTTAATGGTCGTATAACGATCTATATCTATAGCCAAAATAGCCTTTTCTGATTGATCTATGTATAATTTCTTCTTTAAAGCTTCCATTAAATAACGCTCATTCGGTAAATTCGTTATATCATCGTGATATGCCATAAATTGCATTTCTTCTTGCGATTTTTTTAAATGTTTCTGTGTCTCTATTAACTGCTGAAATGGCTTTTCGATGGAAGAATAGTATATTGCTCTAAAAAATATATAAAATGCAGATAGCTGAAAAATATGTCCGGTGAAATTTTTAATATCGTATACATCATTATATGTTGTATACAGGATATCGCTCACGATTAAGTAGATTGAGCCACCTACTAGTAAAAATATTCTTCTTGGCGCTACTTTAAAATGACTCATCAAAAATAGAAGTAAAGCTACTTGAACAAATACAGCCCCATACTGAAGACTATTTTTCAATACTGTAGGTCCACTACCCTCATTAATAAGATTAGGCAGAATCTGCGAATAAACTAAAACAACACAAGCAATTGTCACACACATAGACAAACTATAAACAATCCATCTATGAGAATCATTTATCGTTTTTTCCTTAAAATAAAAAATAATAAATAAACCAATCGCTAAGAACAATCTGGACATTATAAAAAACCAAGTCGCTGCATATGGAGTACTATCAGTAATAAAAAACGGCATACCTTTATAAGAAAGAGCATGTGCTATTTCAAGTAAACCAATCGTTAAAAATAACGCACCAAGATATAGACGAGTACTCGATAAAAGATAGGGCGAAATCAACCAAGATTGGATGGCAATGGTCAAGGAGACAACAATAATAAGAATCTCAATCATCAAGTGAATCGTTACATAATTTTTCTCCCCAAAGATTCCGTAAAATTCATCACTCCAAAAACCAATAATCGCGAGTAAAATGATAGAAAACAATAGAAATCGAAGTCCTTGTTTGTATAATGAAATATCTGCCCCAAATTTACGCATCAATACATACCTCCTATTCTATCCAATTTACTATTACGGACAAAACTTCATATAGCTTTTTTATATACATTTTATATAGTCTCTACCTCTAGATTACCATGAAATACAATTAATGTAACCAGAATGGATAAACTATTCTGAAATTATAAGTTTGTGTAAGGATATTTGTTAGAATTCTTTTTTTCACAAAAAAAAAGCCAGCATCATGCTGACTTTTAATCTTTATGCAAATACATAACTCTCCATATTATCAATTGTATTTTGAATAGCTTCTTTTAACGATCGTTGGTGCTCTCCACAAAGAGTAATTGCTTCTTCTAACGTGATTGCTGCATTGGCGATGAATGGCGCCATTTGCAAATCTTTCGCTAATTGAATAAGTACAAGTGCTTTGTTCCATTTCCAGCGCGCATTCGTAGGATCTAGTTGAATTGCTTGCTCTAAATAGCCAAGTGCATCAAATGGCATCCAGCCAAAGCGATGCATTGTTTGTCCTGTTATTCCCCAGTACAATGCCTTATTAGGATTCTCTTTTACAGCTTGTGTGAAGCAATGTACGCTTTCATTGTAATGATGTGCGAATAAGAATAACTCACCTTGCGTGAAGAAAGACTGAGCCTTCTCATCTGCTGTACCTGTTTTTGCTATTTCTTCAAGCTCCTTCACTCGTAACGTAAACTCCGCTTCTTCCTTTATAGCACGAATTTCTGCCACTAAATCTGATGACAGGTAGCTTTCATCGGCACGTTCTTCCTCCTGACTCACAACTGCCTGTGTTGGCTTCGGATATGCGTCATACTCGTATTCTTCTAATAAAGAGATATATTTATCTGCTAATTCCTTTTCATGTCCATCCGTTACTTGTTTAGCAGCTTCATAGCACTTCATCAGCTCACCATTGAAAAAATAATCATCCATTGTCATACATATTCCCCCGTTATTCACAACTTGTTTCTGTAAGTATAGTATACACTACGAAAACACAGCACGATAAAATGCTCTGATAAATTAGAAAAATCCCTTACAACTAACTTGTAAGGGATCATTTACTATCTTATTTTAATACTTCAGCATCAAAGAACGCACGTAAATCAGCCTCTGGTAATGCTCCTACAAAACGATTTACTTCTTTACCATCTTCGAAACGAATGAATGTTGGTGTAGCTTCAAGGTTGTACTTCTCCCATAACTCACCATATTCAAGGACATTTAATTGATTAATATCGATTTTAAGTTCATCAGCGATTGGCATTAATACCGGTGTAAACGCTTGGCAGTGTGTACAAGTTGGACTGAAGAAGTAGGCATTCACATCTTCACCTGCAGCAATTTTTTTCTCAAGTTCTTCTGGTAACATAATGTTTTGGTAATTTTCATCATCTAATTGATCTATTGTTTCTTGTTGTAGCTCTTTATCGCCGTATGGATTATCAACGCTTGATAGCTTTTTATTGTTCGATACATTTGTTAAGACAATCACCGCTGCAAATAACACAACTATAATCGCTCCGATAACTAGAAGCTTTTTCATTAGTTTGTATTCCTCCCTTTATGACACTAAAACATCCTATTTTTAGTGTATTCGTGACTGATTATAAAGTGTTTTCAAATTATAGTAAACTAATTTGTCTTTAGCCATAAGCTTTTACAATATTTCATCATAATTCAATTCAATTTTGGAATCCTATTTATATAAAAACAAAATGAATGTGAAGTGATTGCATGAAATCCTCTATCCAGCATATTTTTCAAATTTATAAAACAGATATCAAGAACATCTTAACCAATTGGGTAACAGCAGTTATTATTAGTGGTCTGGTCTTTTTACCTTCTCTTTATGCATGGTTTAACATTTACGCTTCAATGGATCCATATGCAAATACAGCTAATATGAAAATCGCTATTGTCAATGAAGATTCGGGAGCATTCGTTAACGGTAATGATTTAAATGTAGGTAATGAAATTATCACGAATTTAGCGGCAAATGAAAATTTTTCTTGGCATTTTACTTCGAGAGTAAAAGCTCTAAATCAATTAGAAAATGGTGACTTTTTCGCTGCCATTATAGTACCCAATGACTTTTCACAAAATTTAACTTCCATTATGACCGATACACCTACAAAAGCCCAGATTGACTATTATGTAAATGAAAAAATCAATCCTATCGCACCGAAAATCACTAGTAAGGGTGCTAGTGTGATAACAGGTCAAATTTCAAGTGAATTTGTATCAACAGTTAATGGCACGATTTTCGATATTTTTAATACAGTTGGTATCGAAGTGGAGAAAAAAATCCCTGATATCAATAAATTCGAAAATTATATCTTTACCATCGAACAGCATTTACCTGAAATCGAATCAAAACTAACGCAAGTAACCCACGATGCAAAAGAAGCCATAAAACTAGTTAATGGTGCCATGTCGCAGATTCCTGAAGTACAAAAAGTCACTGATAATGGTCTTTCCTCTATAGATAGCGGCTTAACACTTATTAATAAAGTAGACACAATGCTGCAAAATTTAACGCCCCTTGTCAAAGAAAATTCAGCGACAATAAAAAAAATAAAGACCGAATTTAGCCAACTACTTGAGAGACTTCAAAATACAAATTCAAATGGCACTACTATTAATCAAATTCAAAAACAACTAACAGAAGCACAGCAACTTGTAAAAAATAGTATTCAATCTATGGAGACACTACAAAAAGTCACTAGTACCGAATCAGCAGCACGCGAACAACTAGAAAAGTCTATACAAAATACAATTACACAGTTACAACAAACTACTTCTGAAGAATCAGCAAAAGTAGAAAATAATAAGTTAATTCAACAACTGCAATCCGTTCAAAAACAATTACAAGCGAATTCAAATTTAGCAGATTATACTTCCAAATCACTTACTCAGCTCAATCAATTAAAATCATTGTTAACGGAAGTGTCTAACAATGTCCAACAGCTAGATAAAACAGCTAGTAATAACGAATCCATCAAAAATGATATTGCCCATTTACAACAACTTGCACAAAATATTACGAATCATTTAGATCAATTTTTTAACAACTACGTCAATCAACTAGAACCCAAAATAAATTCAACTTTAGCTGGGGCAAAAAACACACTAACAAGTGCCTCTACGATGTTAACAAAAGTGAAAAATATAATTCCACAGGCAGCACAACTATTACAAAATACACAAGGGCATTTATCGTCTGCCTCGAATATACTCGACCAAGTTCAACCCAATCTCCCATCATTAAATAAGAAATTTGTTGAACTAGCACAGAAGCTTCGTACTTTAAACGATGAAGCAGATATTACCGAAATCGTTCAATTACTAAAAAACGATGTCAATGCAGAACGAGACTTCTTTGAGGAACCCATTAAATTAGAAGAACATAGACTGTTTCCTATTGCTAATTATGGTACAAGTATGACACCTTTTTACACGGTACTCTCGATTTGGGTAGGCTGTTTACTACTAATTTCACTCCTTGCGGTGGACATACATCATGGACGCGCATATAGCATAAGGGAAGTATATTTTGGACGCTTACTAACATTTGCAACGCTT
This sequence comes from Lysinibacillus sp. NPDC097287, assembly GCF_044761695.1. NCBI lineage: Bacteria > Bacillati > Bacillota > Bacilli > Caryophanales > Bacillaceae > Lysinibacillus > Lysinibacillus sp. NPDC097287. The sequence continues at coordinate 105,390 of NZ_JBIWCX010000002.1, read as the reverse complement.
TCCTTATTACAAACAATCATTATTGCAATAGGCGATATTATATTGTTAGATGGCTCTATTCACGCTCCACTTTACTTTGTACTCTTCGCGCTCTTTATTAGCTTCGTATTTGTAACCATTGTCTACACCCTTGTGACCGTATTCGGGAACGTTGGGAAGGCTATGGCAATCGTAATGCTCGTCTTGCAAATCGCTGGTTCAGGTGGGACATACCCTGTTGAACTTTTGCCTAAGTTCTTTCAATTTATAAATCCATTTTTACCATTTACGTATGCGATTGAAATGATGAGAGAAGCTGTCGGAGGTATAATCTGGAGTAAAATATTTATGGATGTAGGTGTACTGTTATTTGTATGGCTCTTCTTTATTCTTTTTGGTTTCTTCTTTAAGAAGCTACTAAGTGAAAAAATGGATATATTAATGAGGAAATCCAGAGAATCTAATATATTCCACTAAATGTTCTTATCCTTCTATCAGCATCCATTCAAACCATGGTATAATGTGGGCATTGTATACTTGTAGGAGGTATTATACTTGAAAAAATTAGCATCTATTTTTGCTGTATCCTTATTAATCTTAAGTGCTTGTGGCACAGAAAAAAATAAAGATGAGCATTCTGAAGAACCTGCAAAACAAGAAGCTTCACATGAAGGGCATGAGCATGCTGTCGGTGATATTCAAGAAGAAACCGCTAGCGCAGAAGTCTTACCTTCCTTTTTAGATAGCCAAGACGAAAACATTCGATTAATCTATCAAATCGCAGGGCAAAGTACTGAAATTTTAGAATGGATTCCTTGCTATTGTGGTTGTGGTGAATCAGTTGGTCATAAAAGCAACTTAAATTGCTTCATTCAAGAAAAACGTGAAGATGGAACAATCGTTTGGGATGACCATGGTACACGTTGTCTTGCTTGTCTTGAAATTGCCTTACAGTCTGCAAAAATGCATAAAGATGGCATGAGCCTAAAAGAAATCCGCAATGCAATCGATGAGGCATATAAAGAAGGCTACGCAGAACCAACACCAACAAAAATGCCAGCATAAAAAAGAGTCGCCTAAGCGACTCTTTTTTCATTCTTTATCCTCATCTATCTGATTTTTTCTCTTTTTACGTAATATGATAAGCCCTATGACCACTATTAACAACGCAAATTCAGCAATCAACACGAATGAAGTCCCACCATCTTTTTCATCAACCACTTGTATAGAGGAATCTAATCCCCCTGTCGCAACGACAAATCGTCCTTCCTTTGTCTCAATAGCGGCTGTGGTTTTTTCATTTGATTCTATTAAATGAGCCAGGAAATCTTATTATTAAGTTTCTCTATTTATTGCATATAAAAACACAACTTTTGCAATTATAATACAAAAAAATAAATAATTTGCGAACAAAAAAAGATGTCTAAAAATAGACATCTTTTTTGTATATTGGATTTTCATTTTCTCTACTTATTTCACAAGTTTTAATACTGTTTTAAAATGCTCATGATCCGCTCTTTGCAGTAGCTCATATAAAATCATTTCTGTACTCGTTGGCAAAATACCTAGTGCCTGCATTTTTGCTAACCCTAGTTCTTTATTCGCACCCGTACGCGAAGACACTGCATCCACCACGACTTCAACCTCATAGCCCTGCTCTTTAAGCTGCCTTGCTGTTTGGTAGACACAAATATGTGTTTCAATGCCTGTAACAATGAATTTCGTACGACCACTTGCTTTGACTGCATCTATAAATGCCTGTTCTCGACATGCACTAAAGTCCATTTTAGCAATTGGTTGGCCTTGCATATGCTGTGCAATATTCAGAGCTGTCCCGCCTAAACGACTCGGGTTTTGTTCAAGCCAAAGGATAGGTACTTCTAGAGCTTGCATTGCTTGTACGAGCTTTGAAACATTTTGAATAACTTCCTCACTATTATCTACAATTGTTGCTAGTTTGCCTTGTACATCGATTACAACAAGACAGGCTTCTTCTACTGTAAACATCACACAACACTCCCTATTTTAGATTTCACCTTTATTATAGCGAAAGTCACTCTATTTATCATTTTCATAAAATAGTATGCTACCGTAAATAAAAGGAATCTGTACTAACATTCTTGAATATTACTTTAAGAACCACAAGAAAGGAGCCAACTCTAGATGCATGTATCGTCGCACTTACCTTTAACTAGGGGATTTCAATTATATGACAATATCCATTTCGGATGGCTGCTAAGCATCAGCCTTGGCATCTACTTACTGACGATGTATTACCGGCAAACCTCCCTATCTACACGCCTAAAAACACGGAAATTTCTAGCCTGTATCATCTTGACTATGGAGATTTCAAAGGATTTATATCATATTTCACACGGAACATTTTCATTTTATTATCTACCATTCCATTTATGTAGCCTAGCAATATTCATTGTTTTTTGGCACGCTTTTCGACCAACTAAAACGAATTCTGAAATGCTCTATGCCCTTGTATTGCCAGGTGCACTTGCTGCCCTTATTTTTCCTGAATGGACGACAACAGCAATCTTTTCTTATATGCATAATCATAGCTTTATCATACATGGGTTGTTAATTGCCTATCCGATTATGTTACTAACTAGCGGTGAACATGTGCCAAATTGGCGCCAATTACATAAAGTAGCGATCGCATTGGCTATTACCGCATTCCCGATTTACTTCTTTAACAAGTATTATGATTTGAACTTTATGTTCTTAAATACCCCCTCCCCCGGCTCGCCTCTTGTATTACTAGAACAGTGGCTTGGAAATCCTGGCTACTTAATCGGCTTTGCAGGGATGATTGGTGCAGTGTGGTTTCTAATGTATATGCCTATCAGTATGATGAAAAATGCAAAAAAAAGATAAACATATAGGGTTAGCAATATTTTCGCAATAACTTTTTAGTACAATGAACAGATAGTTATAGTGAAGGAGTTACAGCAATGAACAAAACAGTATTAATAATAGAAGATGAAGAATCCATTACGGATATTTTAGCGTATGCTTTGCGAAAAGAAGGCTTTATTGTCCATAGCGCTTCTTCAGGAAAAGCTGCCTTAACTCGCTTTGAAGGTGGAGATATCAACCTAGTGATTTTGGATTTGATGTTACCTGATACGACAGGATTTGAGTTGTGTAAAAAACTAACAGCCACAAGTAATGTTCCTATTCTGATGTTGACTGCACGCGATGATATTGTCGATAAATTACTCGGCCTTGAGCTCGGTGCTGATGATTATATGACAAAACCCTTTGATTTACGAGAGCTCATTGCACGCGTAAAAGTTTTGCTTCGCCGTCAACCTATTGAAAGTATGTTTCATTATTTAACGATCAATGATGCAATTAAAATCGACCCACGTGCTCATTTAGTTTATAAACATGATGACATCGTGACACTAAAACCTAAAGAATACGAACTTCTGTTATTGTTTGTGCAAAATAAAAATCGAGTATTTACGAGGGAAGAGATTTTGGACACTGTTTGGGCGATGGATTTTGAAGGCGGGCTTCGTACAGTAGATGTACATGTTCAACGAATTCGAAAAAAGTTAGGGTCTACGATAATCGATACTGTTTTTGGTACAGGTTATCGGATGAAAGGATACTAAGTGATGAGATGGACCATTCGAAAGAAATTTTTTCTAGGGTTTTTATTATTATTTACAATTGCAGCACTGCTCTTTAATGAACTATTAGAAAAGACGATTGAAAACAATACTATGACCGTCATTCAAAATGATTTAACAAAGTTGCAACATACTTCAAAAGAATATATTAAGCAGTTCTCACAACTACACAGTGCTAAAGATGACTTGTTTATTGAGTATGGCAGTACAATTGCCCAGGAATTAAGTAAACTCCATGCGCAAAGTGTCGCCATTTATAAAACAGACGGTCAGTTTTTATATGAAGCAGTACCATTCAACATACCTATTCTCAAGGAAAATCAAAAATATGAAACCAATATTGACGAAAATAGCAGTAACGAACTACAACAAGCTTTTCAAAATAAAGCTGCCTATACGCCTAAAAAACTAACAGAGGGTACGATAATTTACTTTGCCTACCCTGTTTATATTCAAGACGAATTTTACGGTGTGCTAAGGTTCACGGGAGACTATTCAGAAATGTACAAGCATAATCAACAACTACTAAATAGCTTTACATTACTCACGATTATATTATTCGTCGGCGTTTTTGTGATTTCCCTTTTATTAACAAGCCAAATTATTAAGCCTTTACGTACGTTGACCCATGCCACAAAACGAATTGCAGATGGTGATTACAGCGTGAATACATCTATCAATACATCCGACGAAATTGGTGAGCTCTCAAAACAATTTCAGCACATGCAAAACGAAATCCGTCAACAGATTCACGTAATCGAATCGGAAAAAGAAAAAGTATTAGTACTCGAAAAAAAGAGGACTGACTTTTTCCATAATGTCACACATGAGTTGAAAACGCCTCTTGCGACAATCTCTGGGTATGCCCAAATAATTGGTGAAAAAGACTTTGATGACTCACTATTTTTAGAAAAAGCCGCACATAAAATTCGTTCAGAAAGCGATCGTTTGAATGACATGGTTTCGCAATTACTTTCGTTTTCAAAAGCCCAGTCTGACACTACATTAAAAAGTTTCGAAGTATTTGATTTGTTTCCGCTAATCCAGTCCATTTGCGAAGATTTACAATTGAAAGCCACTAAATACGCGATGCCTATCCATGTAACTGGGAAATCATTTATGATGAATGGCCATAAAGATGAAATGCGACAAGTCATCATTAATGTTATCGATAACGCGATTAAACATGGGTTGTCCAACCATCCAATCGAAATCTGTGTAAATGATAGTATCACAATAATGAACCATTGCCAGCCGATTCCTCCTGACATTATTGCACATGCCTTTGAACCTTTTATTCATACTGCAGCCAAGGGGAATCACGGACTGGGACTTTTCATTTGTGCACAAATTATCGAACAGCACAATGGGTCTATTTCATTTAACTACCAACAACCGTATGCCATCATCGAAATTAACTTGCCTAAGTTGGCAACAATTCGGCAATAACTGTTTGCTGTTTGGCAATATCTATTTCCTATGATAGATATGAGCACAAAACAGTTTAGAGGAGGAAATTAACATGAAAAGAAAGTATTTAGGGATCGCTGCTTTAACAGTAGCAAGTATTATGGCAGCGGGATGTTCCTTATCTGGGGAAGCAAATACACAGGAAACCGTAACGATAAATGAGGATGTACAATTAGATAGTTCGCTAGCGGATAGTAAACTAGCCGTTGCACATACATCCACAATTCCAGTGACGGAAAATGCAGATTTTAGAGGCTTTCGTGGCGAGCACATTTACTATACTAAAAATGGCACTACAAATACTTTGAATCTTGACACACAAGAAGAGAGCAAACTTGCGGATCAGGAGTTTTTTGCACTATCTGAAAATGGTAATCGCGCCCTATCTAGAATAGATGATCAAATGTATGTTTTAGACTTTGCCACGAAGACAGAAAAATTAATTGAAGAAGGTTCGGAAGAGTATTTATATTTCGCAGATGATAAAGGAAAAGAAATTTATTATGTAGAGTTTAGGGACAAGTTTCAAGTCCATGTCATCAATGTTGATTCATCAGAAGTTGAGACTTGGGATTTAACAAATATTCTCAAATGGGACAACTTTTCATTAACTTCCATTAAACAAGATGATGAAGGAATATATGTAGTAGGCGATTCTATTGAAAATGGTTTTGGATTGTACCATGTAAACCATGACGGCAAGATGAAAACGATTGCTAACTTAACAGATATTGAATCTATGGATCATTATGATTTTATCGATTCCAATAAAATCATTTTCAATGATACCTATAAAGGAAAAACAGGTATTTACTTACTGAATTTAGAGTCAAATGAAGTTACACAATTAGTTGCAGGAGGAAAGGATGATGAAGGGATTTGGACTCCATTTTACAAGTTATCTCCTGATAAAAGTAAAATCCTTTTCGATACACCAGTACAAGTAGGCGATGAGTATAAAGGTAATGTTTATATGGCCGAGCTTGTGAATGATCAGCTTGTTAATACTGTGCGCATTATGGAACAAGCCGAATTAGGTTCTGTTATTATGAATTCAGGCCATTGGAGCTCAGATTCCAAAACGGCTTATATAAGCACGTCAAAGCCTCGTAGTATGATCATTGATGCCATTGAAGTATTTACGATTCAAGAATAGCTGTCACCTTATGTCTACCAACCTACACATCATAAAATATAGGAAGATCCATGTAATTGGATCTTCCTATATTTTTTATGCCCCTCTAATAATATCTAAGCGTTTATTTATTTTTTTACGAAGGAGATTAAATAATGATTTTTTCAAAAAGCCGTTCGTATTATTGTATTTTTCAAAGAACTCATCAGGGCTATCATAAACCCCTAGTTTATCTGTAATTGAAAAACTTTGAATATATGTGCTTAGCCCACGCCAACATACATTCAGTTGTTCTTTTTGTTCGACAGCAATACCGTAACCTATATAGCCACCATCTAATCGACAAAGCCTATCCTTTACTTGATGCAAGTAATTGTCGTCGATAATCACACCTTCCAAAGCTACCCAATCCCCTTCAAAATATACTTCCGTCCATGCATGTACAATTTTCTTTGGGGCAAACAAATAAGTAATTCCAGTTAAAGCACCCTTTTGCATTTTTTTATCGATGTAAAAACCATGAATGCGACATGGGATATTGACTGTTCGTAATAGTGCCATTAAAAGCGTGCTTTTTGTATTACATTGACCATAACCATCCTGTAATACTTGCGAAGCCGAAAGATTGTCGCTACTGTTATAGCCAAATTTAATCTCATTTCTGACAAAATCATATATATTCGAGATTTTTTCGTTTTCTGATAAATGATGCCAACCTTTTCGCCTGACTAGTTGCTGAATACATGGATTATGGAAATCCAACATCACTGTATCCTGTAAATTACTATTCATTATCATCACCCCCTATACTTCAACTATAAAGGGATTTATTTTCTTAAACTTTAAAATAGATGCTATCTTTCTTAATCGCTCTTGGGCTCATACCTAATTTGTCTCTGGCACTTCTCGTAAAATGTGAAGAACTATGAAAACCCGCTTCGATTGCAGCATCCGTCAATTTCATGCCAGTAAATATTAACTTAAATGCTCTTTTAAGTTTTTCATGCAATAAAAAACTCGTTATAGAAATGCCCATTTCAGCCTTAAACAAATGAGACAATCTACTTTCTGATAGAAATACTCGTTCACTTAACTGCTTTATCGTAATTTCGTCAAATTGTGAATTTCCGATATAATCGATTACTTGCTGAATACGTGGATCAAGGGGCGAATGTGCGTCTATTTTATTTAACTCTAATGCTTCCATTAGATATTTTAGAAACTGCTCATATTGTAGGAGATTTTCAATTGATTTTATCTTTGTGATTACCTCCATGTCTATGTAATCAAACGTATATATATAATTATCCCTTAGCTTTTGGCTTAATGCTTCACCAAATGAAGATTCTGGATTGACTAATATATATAATTGCCAGCCATTTGTTCCTTGGATTTTATGTGGTTTATTAGAATCAATAATAACCCCGGTTGTCTGGAGTACTTCTTTTTCAATTTCAACTGTAAATGGCTTGTCGAGCGCTAGTGTTACTTGAATATAATGATGCTGATGAAAATCAGTGTCTACCTTATTTGTATAAAAAGTAATATGATCTTCTAAGAAAAACAAGAACAGCTTATGACGGAAATCATGCTTACCCATGTTATCCCCCTCCATTTACTCGTTAACTTAACATGATTGATTCGCCAGTTGAGAAAGTATTCAATTTTTCTTTTAAAACAGTTTTGAGCATTTTAAATGCTTTGGGACCTGTACAATGGCACGAGTAGATACAATTGATTGGCATATCGTTTAACTTACGACCAATCGCAATAACTTCCTTCTCTGTTTTCCCCAATGTATTTAGAATAGGTATTCCGATTAAATGGAATCCACCAATTATCGTATCAATCTTTTTGTTTGGAAATTTCTTTAATGCCACTTCAGCCATACTTACAATTCCATGATGACTACAGCCACTAAATAAAATTAATCTCTTCTCTCCTTCAAAAACTAACATAATTTCATGATTAAAATCATCTAGCTCTTTTGGAATTCCTTTATAAAGATTTTTTGTAAAATCGTTTGTTGGACTTAAATTAATAATATGAATTCCCTTTGCAATTTCCATATCTCGATTCATGAAATTTAAACGACCTCCATAAATATCCTGTATAGCGCTACTTGCACCAACTTTATGATAATAGCCACCGATTTTAAGCCAATGTGGTTCTAACGCATATTGTGATAAATATATTTGGGCATGCTTATTCACTTCATTTAGATTAGGTAATCCACCAATGTGATCAGAATGTCCATGCGAAATAATGACTGAATGTGCTTTATTCAAATCTATTCCTAATACTTTTGCATTTTTTATATAGGTACTATCTGGCCCTAAATCAAAAATAATATTCCTTTCTTCAGTTTCTATATACAAGGACAAGCCGTGCTTTGCCGTTAACTGCTTGTCTTGTTTAGTATTTTCAAGGATTGCTGTTATTTTCATTGCTACCATCCCCCATTATATAGCTATTTGATCCTATCAATTTTACCTACTTTGATAGATTATCCAAGATAAAAAAGAATCTAAGTACTACAGATACTTCGCCATCGTAATATCCGTATTTTTATAACCAGCCTTTTCATATAGAGCGATTGCTGTTGTATTGTGGGCAAATACGTGTAAGGCAATTTTATGAATGTCGAGATTTTTAGCGACTTCTTCTAATGCCTCTAGCGTCTGTTTCCCATATCCCCTTCCACGAACCTGTTCAAAAATCACGAAATCTAAAATAAATGCAGATTTCCCCATCAACGTTTCATTCAACTGAAACCATAAATAACCTACTTTTTGCCTTGTCTCTCCAATCAAAATGGAATAAAGGTATTCTTTTTCCGTGTCTACACCATTCGGCAATAATCTCTCAAACGATTCTTTGGACAACTGCTCTGCCTCCGCTTTCGCCCAGGTACCTGCTGCAACTTTATCTGATGCATAGTCAGTAATGGCACTTGCCAAATAATCTTCGAAATCGAAATTGCTCATTTTTTGTAATTGAATCATTTCAATCATCCCCATTCAGTTATTCATTCATCGCGAATATTTGTAAATTCTCGCTATGTTAATAGTTAAATTTTATAACATTTAACCATTTACCACCACATTTCCGGATGACATCTTTAGATAACAAAAAGAGGAAAACTCCAATCCGACAGTTGAAGCTCACCTCTTTCTTATAAACTAGTATTGACGTTTTTTACAAATAATTATTGGCAATAACAGTATGATCCAAAATATGATGACCAGACCAATAAAGCCGATGATATAATACTGTTCCCCTAAATATTGCTCGAGTAGCATCAATGGTGTCCCTTCCGCAGCTTTGTTGACGAACATAAAATTCGTCCCCCACACTACATTCAAAACATAAACAAATGGAACGGTAACACATAAAAATACAATCGGCTGCCACATTTTACGTATGGACAACTGTAATTCTTTCGCTTTTAACATCGTCACAGGATAAGCGAATAATAGAAGATGAAATAAAAAACTATGAAAATGCAAATAGTTAAACGCTGATACATCCGTCCAATCCGGTGTTAAAAGTGACATGAATGCACCCGGCATCGTCAAACAATAAAGTAGCATATCCATGCTATTACCTTTCAACAACGCATGTGCCAATACGATGAAAATGCCCAACCCACAAAGATGGAATGGCAACGAACCATACCAAAACGCATCTTGTCCTACTAACACTAGATTTTTAATACACTCAAGCATCAAGATAACAAGCGCCCATATCACTCGAATTTTTCTTCTTTTTTCCAAACCCACCTGGCTATAAATTTTATATAAAATAAAAATAACAATTGCCGTTAACATCAACCAGCTCATATGATACCAATCAAATAATCGAAAGCCATTATCTAATGATTGGAACCTCTCTATTACCATACTAAACACCTCTCTTCATTATGAAAAAGATAAATGTTTCCCCTATTCTCTATTTTATAAATTGCACGAGAATTGTGTGCATGGTTAGCCGATAAATGCTGAAATTTACTAGGTTGAATTACGTTTTACTTCATTTTAATCCTTCAAAAATAAAATATTGAGAATACTGTCTTTTCTCTTGAGAATTAAGTTATAATTTCATATAAAGAGATTTCATCAAACAAACAAGGAGTGTACAATTTTGACACAACGTGCATACAATTTTAACGCAGGCCCTTCTGCTCTTCCCGTAGAGGTATTAGAAAACGCGCAACAACAACTAGTAAACTTCCGTGATTCAGGCATGTCTATTATGGAAATGAGTCACCGTAGTGCTATTTTTGACGAGGTACATAACGATGCGATTGCCCGCTTGAAAAAACTTTACTCAATTCCTGAAAACTATGAAGTGCTATTCCTACAAGGTGGAGCAAGCCTTCAATTCACAATGATTCCTATGAACTTCTTACAAGCTGATAAACAAGCAAGCTACATCATGACAGGTGCATGGTCTGAAAAAGCATTTAAAGAAGCAAAATTTTTCGGCACACCTGTACAAGTAGCTAGTACAAAAGAAAAACAATATCGTAATATCCCTGCACTTGCAGACATTCATTTCAGTGCTGATGATGTATACGTACATTTAACATCAAACAACACAATTTACGGTACTCAATGGAAAGAATTCCCTGAAACAGGTGATGTTCCATTAGTAGCAGATATGTCTAGTGACATTTTGTCTAAACCAGTTGATGTAAGTAAATTCGGTATCATTTATGCAGGTGCACAAAAAAACCTTGGTCCTTCTGGTGTGACAGTTGTGATCATCCGCAAAGATTTACTAGAAAAAGAGAATGCTAACGTTCCTACAATGCTGAAATACACAACGCACGCTGACAGCAACTCTTTATACAACACGCCTCCTACATTCGGTATTTATATGTTAGGTGAAGTATTGAAATGGGTTGAAGAAAAAGGCGGCGTAGAAGCAGTTGCGAAGCACAACGAAGCAAAAGCAAAAGTCATTTACGATGCAATCGACAACAGCAATGGCTTCTATACTGGTCATGCAACACCTGAAAGCCGTTCATTAATGAACATCACTTTCCGCGTTGCTGACGAAGAGCTTGAAAAACAATTCCTAGCTGAAGCAAAAGCAGCTGGCTTTGTAGGCTTAAACGGTCACCGTTCAGTTGGCGGTTGCCGTGCATCAACTTACAATGCTGTACCATTAGAAGCATGTGAAGCATTACGTGACTTCATGGTTGAATTCCAAAACAAACACCAATAAGGAACAAATGCGCTAAAGCGCTTGTTCACATCCGACAAGCTGCTTGCGAGCCCGAAGCGAAAGTAAACGCTCCACCGCTTTCGCCCGAGGGAGCAGACCGCGCCTCGAGGATGTAGCGCTTTAGCCTAGACGACAATGCCCTAGGTTATCCACAGGCAAAAAATCTATAATTTCCTTAACATTAAAAAAACGACGAATGATTACAGTTTGTAATCATTCGTCGTTTTCTTGTTTTAAATGAGCTAATCAATTCCACCAATACTTCATCTCTTTATAGGTAACATCCCATAACTTCACATTGCCTTTAATTGATAGCTTAAGTTCATATACTTCGTCTAACATAAATTCGGAAGAGCCAACCCGATTTTCTCTGTTAACAGAATAAACATCCACCTCTTCTCCATTAACAGAAATAATGATTTCTCCCTCGAAGTCACTTACATGATCAGGAATCCCATAATTTAAAGACAGTAGAATATCTTTGCCCTCTAATAAGTAAGTGAAAATTTTTGTTGTCTTGTCCTCACTACTATATAGGTTTATTTTCGGCTCAATTTTTTCCTGTTCAATTTCAAAACTAAGGAGATTTTCATCCATTAGTTCATTTAAAGCTGTAACGGGACCTTCTACTTTTGCGAACGCTTTGTTCATCAACTCTGAAAAGCCTATGACTCCAATTGAAAGGATAACAACCGCCATACCTGTGACTACAAGATTTCTCCTACTATTTTTAGAACGAAACCCTATTTTATACGCACAAAAACCTATACCAGCACCTATTGTATTTACTATTGCATCCATCAAATCAAAACTTCCTAAAAAAGTGAGCATTTGCAAAGTTTCTAGTACTAGAATTGACAAGAAGAACAATGAAATAAATCTAGAAAATTTACATCGATATAGCATAGGGATCAATATACCAAACGGAATAAATCCTGCTAAGTTACCAAAGTTAAACAACCATAGTTGGAAATATGCCAAATCATCCATAGTCGGAAATTTTAAAGGAATACTAGTAGGAATAATATAATAATGATACGCATGATTGCTCATTGCTGCACCAGGTCTACCGAAAGCCAAAAACATAAAGTACAATATCAATGCTGAATAGATGATCAATATAGTAAAGATTATCTTTTGTTGCTTCGTTCTCATTTTACCCCTACCTTATATATTATAAATAGCATAAATTTACTATAACATTCTGTATAGGCAGTGTAAAATAGTGAGACAAAAAAAACCTTTTAATCCTCATATTTACTTTCATTTTCGTACCTGAGCATTCGGTAGCCCACACGTATGTGTGTTTGTATATATTTTGGATTAGCTGGATCCTCTTCGACTTTCTTCCGCAATGTTGCCATAAAAACGCGCAGACTAGGAATGTCTGATTGAAGGAAGTCTTGCCATACCTCTTTCAATAAAAAATTATGCGTCAGGACTTTACCTACATTCTTAGACAGTACGACCAACAGCTTATACTCCATAGGCGTCAAATGGACTTCTTCTCCACCCACAAAAACTGTATTTGCCAAATAATCGATTCTTAAATTCCCGCTAACGAACACCGGTTGTTCTTGGTCCACATTACGTTCACTTGCACTCCTCCTTAGTGCAACTCGGATACGAGCTAGTAATTCATCTACACTAAACGGCTTCGTTACGTAATCATCGGCGCCCGCATCGAGGCCATTGATTTTATCAGATTCTTCACCTCGGGCACTTACAACGATAATAGGCGTTTGAGACCAACTTCGGATTTTTTGAATAATATCGATGCCATCCATATCTGGTAGCCCTAAATCTAAAATGATCACATCAGGCTTCATCGAAATTGCCTTTTGCAATGCACTTTGGCCGTCTTGTACAATGGCGTATTCATAATTCTGAGTAGATAATGTCATCTTAATAAGATTTCCGATAGCTACATCGTCTTCTACCACAAGGATTCGTTTACTCATCAATATTCACAACTCCTTTTTTAAGAGAAAAATTAAAAACGGTACCTCTTGGGTAATTATCTGCAACCGTTAGTTCGCTCCCATGTAATTTTAAAATAGTTTGGCACAATGCTAGACCTAGTCCGAGACCTCTCCTGCTGTCGCTTCGCTGTGCTTTTCCTGTTGTAAAAGGTTCAAAAAGTTTCTCTTTTAACGAATCTTCAATACCCGCTCCATTATCCCTGAAGCTAAAGTGTACAGAATTGCCGATTTCCTTTGCCGTTAATATTATCTCGCTTCCTGCTGGTGTATACGTCAACGCATTATCAATAATATTGATCATCACCTGCGTAATGAGTCGCGCATCCATCAAAGCCAATAATAAATCTGGCTCAACAGAGTAAGTTATGTTGTGCGTATTGTTTAAGCGAACAACATGTGACATTGCTTCTTGAATAATATCTTCCACTAGTTCAGGTTGCTTCTCAATAGCAAGATGTCCATCATCAAGCCTTGATACGGCTAGCAAATTTTCTACCATTTGCACGAGCCATTTCGAGTTGCTATAGATGTCCTGATACAGTTGGACTTTCTCTGTATCCTTAACCTGCTCCCCTCTTGTCATCAATATCTCGGCATTTCCCGCAATACTTGTTAGTGGCGTCCTCAAATCATGGGATATTGCGCGCAAAAGGTTTGTTTGCATTTGTTCAAGCTCCGCCTCACGAACAACCTCTTCATTCAATTTCTGTAAATACCATTTATCAAGAGCGAATGAAAAATCATTGATGATGGCATGTAGAATGTGACGTTCAAATGCTGGCAGTGGCAATTCTTTCGTTAAAGCTATTCCAATAACACCTTTTACATCACCACCAGAAATTAAAGGGAAATAGTACGCATTTACCTCAGGAAATATATCGGTTGTCATGCCTGCTACGTGCTTATTGTTAGCCACCCAGCTAACTACACCACGCTCACTTACATTATTAAACAGTGCAGATACTTCTTTATTTTCTATAACCGTCATACTATCAGTTCGAAAAAAAACAGACGTCACGATCAGTTCGTTTTCTATTTCAAAAAACTCAACTGGCTTATCTACAAGCTTTACAATTTGAGACATACCTTCCGTGATGATCCCATCTTTAGTCTTTGCCTGCTGCAATTTACGATTTGTTTCGAGCAACACTTCCATTCGGTAAGACTTTCGAACAGCAACAACTGCCTGCTCCTTCACTTTCCTCGTCAAACTACTTGTGATGAAACCAGAAATAAACATGATTAAGAATGTCGTTGGATAATCTCGAGCGTATGCTTCTATAGAAAATCTTGGTTCAGTAAATAAAAAGTTGAAAACGAGCACTGAAACCAAAGAACTAATGATGCTCACCACCCAACCTGATGTCCATGTGGCAAGTACTAATACGCCCAAAATATAAATTGTAATAATGTTCGATTCACTAACGCCCATGGCTAAGAACAATAATCCGATGATGGACGCTAAACCAAATACTACAGACATTTTCAGCAAATCCATCCACTCAAACCTTAGTTGAGGTCTTACTCCTGAAAAGCGTCTTGGTTCGTTTTCTACATCGGGTACAATATGTATTGCTAAGTTTGGTACAAAGTCGTTGAGCTGATCGCTTATTTTGGAATTGGGAAGCCACCATTTCTTTTTCATCGCAGTTCTTCCTATCACAAGCTTTGTTACTCCGCTAATTTGCGCATAATTCGCTAGTGCACCTGCTACATCATCTTCATGTACGATTACTACATTGCCACCAAGTTGTTCAGTAAGCTTTATGTGTTGTTGCAGTCGCTCAGAATTCACTTCGTCGGTATCTTTTCTGTCAATTTTTTGTACATAAAGTGCGGTGAATTTACCATGTAGGGCCTGTGCTAGTCTAGCCGCCATCCGGATAACTTTCGCATTGGTTGGTGAACTACTGATTCCTACCAATATATGCTCCTCTAGAGGCGCGTTTTGAACGAGAGGATCGTTCTTATTCGTCTTTTTGAAATATATCGTATCTGCCGTTCTACGGAGAGCGATTTCTCTAAGTGCCACTAGATTTTGTTTTCGAAAAAAGGAATCTATAGCTTTTTCTACTTGTTCTACTTTATAAATCTTACCTTCTCTTAATCTTTGAAGTAATTCATCTGGTTCAATATCTACAAGCTTTATCTGTGCTGCATTATCTATTAAGTAATCTGGAATGCGCTCTCGTACTTTCACCCCAGTAATTTCTTCCACTAAATCTTGTAAGCCTTCAATATGCTGAATATTAACAGTCGTGTATACATGTATACCTTTTGCAAGTAATTCTTCTACATCACCAAAACGTTTAGTATGACGCATTGATGGAAGATTTGTATGAGCCAACTCATCAATTAGTACAATCTCAGGATTACGGTCAAGGACTGCATCAATGTCGAGTTCTTCAAAAAATTTTTCTTTATAATCTATCTTTCTAGTTGGTAGTTGTTCTAGCCCTTCAAGTAAGGCTGATGTTTCTGGACGGGGATGTGGCTCTACATAGCCCACCACGACGTCTTTACCCAGCTTTTTTGCTTGATGGGCAGCATCTAACATCGCGAATGTTTTACCCACTCCAGCGGCATATCCAAGGAATATCTTTAACTTCCCAACTGTTCCTTCTTTTTCTTCATTAATCTTGTCTAAAAATTCCTCTGGACTTGGCCGTCTGTCTTCCATCATCCCTCACCTCTCTTCTATTATAATCCCACCTACCATTAAGAAAGCGTAAAGATTTTAATCTTTATGTGTTCTTAATATAAATGACTATTTCCTAACACTACATTAATTTGAATAGCACTATGATAAAAGCATCGAAGAAAGAAAGGGATGATTCAATTGATGGACATTTATATGATTGGCCTACTAATCATTAGCTTTGCTAGTCTTTATGGTTTAACAGCTTGGTGTTACAAACTTGCAAAAGAGTAAGGAGGAAAAATTATGTGGATCGTGATGGGAGTTCTGATTGTATTGCTATTTGGATATTTGGGGCATGCATTATTATATCCAGAAAACTATTAATTGGCTTTTAGGAGGTCAGGAGTATGTGGCAAATTGCCATTATTTTAGTTGTCTATATACCGCTTGTTATTCTAGCGGGACATTATCTTTTTCGAGTAACGATGAAAGAAAAAACTTGGATCGATCCACTATTGGATAAAGTTGACCATGTTATTTACAAAATAAGCGGCATAAAACAAGATGATATGACAGGTAAACAATATGTACTTGCATTGATTCTTTCGAATGCCTTTATGGTATTCATCGGATACGTTCTATTACGCATTCAATCTGCTTTGTTTTTAAATCCAAATGGAATAGATAATATGGAAGCGACCCTGTCATTTAATACGATTATTTCGTTTATGACCAATACAAATCTACAACACTACAGCGGTGAATCAGGATTAAGTTATATGTCTCAGATGCTAGTCATTATATTTATGATGTTTACTTCTGCAGCAACAGGTTATGCAGCATGCATGGCGTTTTGTCGTTGTTTAGTAGCTAAGACTGATACACTTGGTAATTTCTTTGTAGACCTTGTACGTGTTATTACACGTATATTAATCCCTATTTCATTCGTAGTTGCAATAATTTTAGTAGCTCAGGGGTCGCCTCAAACTTTAAGTGCGAATAAGACGGTACAAACAATAGAAGGAAAGATGCAGGATATCGCACTCGGGCCTGTAGCATCACTTGAATCCATTAAGCACATTGGCACAAATGGTGGTGGTTTTAATGGAGCCAATTCTACGACGCCTTTTGAAAATCCAACTGTTTTTTCTAATATTGTAGAAATACTATCGATGATGTTACTACCTGGTGCTTGTGTTGTCGCTTTTAGTTTAATGGTAGCACATAGAAGAAAGAAAACGCTATTTGGCAAACAAGGATTAGCCATTTTTGCTGCCATGAGCATGCTATTTCTAATAGGGTTAGTTACTGTTACTGTTGCTGAGCGTGCAGGCAATCCACTCATCAGCGACCTCGGGATTACACAGGAACTAGGAAGTATGGAAGGGAAAGAAATGCGGTTTGGGGTCGAACAATCGGCGCTCTTCACTACTGTGACAACTGCTTTTACAACAGGTTCTGTCAATAACATGCATGATACCTTAACACCAATAGGCGGACTTGTGGCGATGTTTAACATGATGTTGAACGTTGTGTTCGGAGGCAAAGGCGTCGGGCTGATGAACATGATGATGTATGTATTACTGACCATCTTCATTGCCTGTCTCATGATTGGTCGAACACCACAGTTTTTAGGAAAGAAAATTGAAGAAAAAGAAATGAAGTTAATTGCCCTTTGTATTTTAATCCATCCGGCTATTATACTGCTGTTTTCAGCACTGGCTGTTGCAACAACGGCTGGCGTAGCTGGTATCACAAATCCGGGTGCACATGGTTTATCGCAGGTTTTGTATGAGTTTGCTTCATCCTCAGCAAACAATGGCTCTGGCTTTGAAGGGTTAGCTGATAACTCGACATTTTGGAACGTAACAACTGGTATTGCCATGTTCTTTGGTCGCTACCTAACGATTATACTCCAACTAGCCATTGCATCACTGCTTGCTAAAAAAATATGGTATAGCGATTCTGTAGGAACATTAAAAACTGATAATGCAATGTTTACTACCCTACTCGTCGCAATTGTCCTACTAATCGGCGCTTTAACATTTTTACCGGCACTGGCACTCGGTCCAATTACAGAACACTTACAAATATATTCTTGATAAGGAGAGACGTACATGGAAACTGCTTCAAAAAAAAGTTTTATAACGAGCGATATTTTGAAAAGCTCTATAATAGGCGCTTTTAAGAAATTTAATCCCATATATATGATAAAAAATCCTGTGATGTTCGTAGTGGAAATTGGTTTGTTCTTGGTCTTACTGTTAACCATTTTCCCAAATATGCTCGAGAGTAGTACGGGAGAACACGATCGTCTCTATAATGCGATTGTTGCAATTGTTCTTTTCATTACAATTCTATTTGCTAACTTTGCAGAATCAATTGCGGAAGGAAGAGGAAAAGCACAAGTACAAACGTTAAAGAGTACAAAAACCGTGACTCTTGCACGTGTTATTCTAGAAAATGGCGATGAGTTAATGAAACAAGCACATGACCTTAAGAAGGGAGACATTGTCTTAGTTCAGGCTGGAGAAGTTATCCCTAATGACGGCGAAGTAATAGAAGGAATCGCCACAGTCGATGAATCGGCTATCACTGGGGAATCTGCTCCTGTCGTGAAAGAACGAGGCGGCGACTTTGCGTCCGTTACTGGTGGTACTACTGTGACAAGTGATTGGCTAATGATTGAAATCACATCACTGCCTGGCGAATCATTCTTAGATAAAATGATTGCTTTGATTGAAGGAGCCAGCCGTAAAAAAACACCGAACGAAATTGCACTCAACACATTATTAGTGAGTTTAACGATTGTCTTTTTGCTAGTTGTTGTTACGCTTTATCCAATGACGACCTATTTAAATGTCCATATTCCCATCGCCACTTTAATCGCACTAACTGTGTGCTTAATTCCTACTACGATCGGTGGATTGTTATCAGCAATCGGTATTGCCGGGATGGACCGTGTGACGCAGTTTAATGTGATTGCGATGTCAGGAAGAGCTGTTGAAGCCTCTGGTGACGTAGATACATTGATTTTAGATAAGACTGGAACTATCACCTACGGAAACCGAATGGCAACTGAATTTTCACCAGTGAAAGGTGTCGAACAAAAAGATTTAATACGCGCTGCATGGTTGAGCTCATTGACGGACGACACACCTGAGGGAAAATCGATTTTATCACTTGCATGCGAATTATTAGTAGACACTACGCACGAAGAAATGATTATCAAAAAGAGCCACCACATTTCATTTACCGCACAAACACGTATGAGTGGGCTTGATATGCAAGATGGCACAAAAATTCGGAAAGGCGCCTACGATTCGATTAAACAAGAAAGCCTTGCTGCTGGTCACCTTATCCCGAAAGATTTAGAGCAATTAGTTCATCAAGTATCATCGCTTGGTGGCACACCTCTAGTGGTGGCGGAGAATGAGAAAATCTTAGGTGTTATTTACTTAAAAGATGTTGTGAAACCCGGATTGAAAGAACGTTTTGATCAACTTCGTGCAATGGGTATAAAAACAATTATGTGTACTGGGGATAACCCCCTAACTGCCGCTTCCATCGCTAGAGAAGCTGGCGTGGATGGCTTTATTGCAGAAAGTAAGCCCGAAGATAAAATTAAAGTCATTAAAGATGAGCAGGCACTTGGAAAGATTGTGGCGATGACTGGTGATGGAACAAACGATGCGCCTGCACTAGCACAGGCTAATGTTGGGCTAGCCATGAATTCTGGCACAAATGCAGCAAAAGAGGCAGCGAATATGGTGGATCTTGATTCCAATCCTACAAAAATAATAGAAGTTGTAGAAATCGGTAAACAGCTACTCATGACTCGTGGAGCGCTCACAACATTTAGTATTGCGAACGATGTGGCTAAATACTTTGCCATTATCCCAGCAATGTTGATGGTAGCTGTACCAGAAATGAAGTCATTAAATGTGATGATGCTGAATTC
The DNA here is from genome assembly GCF_044761695.1 of Lysinibacillus sp. NPDC097287. Lineage (NCBI taxonomy): Bacteria > Bacillati > Bacillota > Bacilli > Caryophanales > Bacillaceae > Lysinibacillus > Lysinibacillus sp. NPDC097287. Next base: position 85,340 of record NZ_JBIWCX010000002.1, on the reverse strand, counting down.
GCCGACAAGCGCCATCATCTCTGCCCTAATCTTTAATGCAGTGATCATACCTATGTTAATCCCAATTGCTATGAAGGGCGTAAACTATAAACCGATGAGTGCTTCCAAGTTATTAAGCAAAAACTTATTGATTTATGGGCTAGGCGGGATAATTGCCCCTTTTATTGGTATTAAGCTAATTGATTTAATAATTGGGCCAGTACTACACATAATGGGTCTATAGGAGGAAATGTACCATGAAGGTATTTTTTGAAAGCTCTAAACAAGCAATATTGGTGACTTTAACAATGTTTGCTTTATGCGGTTTGATTTACCCATTTGCAGTCACCGGGGTTGCTCAGGCTTTTTTTAATCATCAGGCAAATGGTAGCTTACTAGAAGTGGACGGTGAAGTTGTCGGCTCAGAATTATTGGGTCAGACCTTTACATCACCCGAGTATTTTTGGGGTCGCGTATCTTCGGTGAATTATAACGTTTATACAAAAGAAGATACTATGCCAGATCAAAATGGGGATACAGCTTATCGCGGCGTCAGCTCGGGCACTTTCAACTATGCCCCGTCCAACCCTGAGCTCATAAAACGAATGGAAGCCAATATAGAATCGTTTTTAAATGAGAACCCGGGCGTTCAGCGCGAGCAAATTCCATCTGACTTGATGACCGCTTCCGGCTCTGGGCTAGATCCGCATATCAGTGTGGATGCAGCTTTCATTCAAATGGAACGTATTGTGAAAGCAAGTGGTATACCCGCTGATGAAGTAGAAGCAATTATAGAAGCTAATACTGATAGCCGCCTTTTCGGTGTCTTTGGTGAAGATACGGTCAATGTCCTAGGTGCTAACATAGACATTTATAAAAAATTGAAAGAGCAATAATATAATTTATGCGCTACAAAACGTAAAAACGACTCATTCCTCTATAAGGTATGAGTCGTTTTTATATTATTGTTCTGATAGGATTTCAAGTTTACATTTTGGACATTTCCCATAAATCTCGAATTTATGGTTTTCAATTTCATAATCAGGTAACTTTTCACCGAGCATTTCCATTGGGCAAATATTGAGTTCTTTGACATTACCGCAATCCATACAGATAAAATGGTGGTGATGATGCTCTGACTCACAATGCATACGGAAATTACGTTCTCCTGATAATTCAGTTTCTTCTAAAATTCCTAGGCTCACAAATGTTGAGAGATTACGATAAATCGTGTCAAAGCTCATTCCTGGAAAGTCTTTTTTTAGCACTTGCAATAAATCTCGAGCGGTTAAATATTTATCTGTTGCAGCAAACATATCTAATATTAACTCACGTTTATCTGTCTTTTTATAGCCATTTTCTTTTAAAATTTCCCACGCTCTTGAAATATTCACAGTGCTTCCTCCCCTTGTTTCGCAGACATTTTCAACGCCATTTTCTTACCTAAAATCACTAGTAATAAAATGAGGATCGATGTAACCACAATCGTGCCACCTGGCGCTAAATCTAAATAAAAGGCGCTAACTAAGCCAATCAATACAGCTGTTTCCCCAAAGACGATTGAATAGATGATTGTTTGTTTAAAGCCTTTTGCCAACCGCATTGCTGCAGCTACAGGTAATGTCATCAACGACGATACAAGTAAGATACCGACAATACGCATACTTGCGGCAATAACGAGTGCCGTCACAATCATGAATAATAAGTGAACCCAGCGTGCTGGTAACCCACTTGCCTTTGCATATTCCTCATCAAACGATAGCACAAATAATTCTTTAAAGAATAAGAATAGAAAAGCCACCACCACGACAGCAATTGCCAAAACAACATATAAATCTTGTCTTGATACTGCTGATACTGACCCAAATAAATAGCTCATTAAATCTGTACTAAAACCGCTTGCTAGCGAGATAAAAATCGCACTAATACCAATTCCGCCCGACATAATAATCGGAATCGCAAGCTCTTCGTAATGCTTATATAAACGACGCAAACGCTCAATTAAAATTGACCCACTTACAGATGCAAGTATTCCTAGATAAATAGGATTGAGTAATGCAAACGCTGCAACTGACTGGCTTAAATACAAGCTCCCTGCAATACCCGCTAGAGTGACATGTGATAGCGCATCTGCAATCAGTGAAAGCCTGCGGACAACGATAAATACACCTAAAAGCGGTGCAATGATGCCGATTAGTAGCCCAGAGAAAAAGGCATTTTGTAAAAATTCATAGTTAAAAATTGCTTCAATCATTATGCCTTCCCCTTCTAGTGAATCTTTCTCACAGAATGACCGTACCAAGCTTCTAACGCATCCTGTGAAATATTATCAAAATCATTTTTGTAGCCGTGGAAATGAATCGTTTGGTTCAGACACGCCACGTGGCTAATACGGTTCGATACTGTATCCACATCATGCGTGACAAGAATCATCGTTATTCCCTGTTCCCGATTCAATTTCGCTAGCATATCATAAAATGACTGTACATTCTCATGATCAATCCCAACTGTTGGCTCGTCTAAAATAAGTAGTTTCGGCTCACTTATTAATGCACGAGCAATAAATACACGTTGTTGCTGACCACCAGAAAGCTCACCGATATTTCGTTGCATAAAGGCATCCATACCAACTGCTTTTAATGCCGCTCGCACTTTGTCATCTGCATCTCGTGCTGGACGCTTAAATAGCCCTAACTTTTTCGTCAAACCACTTTTCACAACCTCTTGTACAGTAGCCGGAAAACCTGAGTTAAAGGCATTGGATTTTTGTGAAACATAACCAATCCACTCACGATGCTTAAAGCTAGCGCTAGGCTCACCAAATAATTTAATTTCCCCAGACATCGGTTTAAGCAAACCTAGTATTATTTTTAATAATGTTGATTTTCCAGAGCCATTTGGACCTAGTAGTGCTAGAAAATCTCCTTTTTCCACTTGAAAAGAAATGTTCTTCAATACGTGTGTATAGTCATATTGGAACGACACATTTTCAATTTCAATTAATGGTGTCTTCATTCATTTTTCGCTTCTTTCTAATTCAGAATCATTACGATTTACAAGGGTTTAGTATAAATGAAAGGGCAACATTTGTAAAGAAAATAAGACTAAAAGGAGGCTTCGCGTTGAGTATTCAATTTTTACAACAATTAGCACAAAGCACGGATAAGGAAATTGTTGCAATCGCACGTGCCGAAGGATTTGATATTAGCACTTCTGAAGTGAAGAAACTTCGACCTTATTTAGAGAAATTTTCATTTACATGGCTCTTTGTAGGTATTCCCAAGGATATCCTTGTTGAGCTCGAAGCTGTTCTAGGAAGAAAACGATCTAGACAACTGATAGCACTCTTTACAAAATAATAATATCTGCTTTCCAAATAACCAGCTAACCATCAGTAAGGGTGAAAACTCGGACTGGTGGTTGGTTTGGTTTAAAGTCTATTATTGAAATATATAGATCCATATATGTGAATAATAAAGATAGCTAGCTTCTGTCGTGTGCTGAATTTCCCTGGTGAACCCTGATATATCTCGTAGCCACGGCATCAACTTACTTTTTCTTTAGAACGTAAAAAAAATAACAGCCCGACAATCAGTTCAACACTGACATTGGGCTGTTATATTTACTTAACCGCGTAATGCATCGATAAGTTCAGGTTTGAACTCTCCACTACGTAGCATATCAATCTCGTATTTATATGGTGCTGATTTTGATTTAGCATCGCTATTAAGTGCCACAAAAGGTGTTTCTAAAATTTTTGGTACATCCATTAATTGTGGATGATGCACGATTTGATGTAACGCATCAAATCCAATATGGCCAAAGCCAATATTTTCATGACGGTCTTTTCCTGCACCTCGTACGTTTTTAGAATCATTGATGTGTAATACTTTAATGCGGTCAATACCGACAATTTTATCGAATTCGTTTAACACGCCGTCGAAATCTTCTACGATATTATAACCAGCATCATGTGTATGACACGTATCAAAGCACACAGAAAGTCGCTCATTATTTGTTACACCATCTATAATTTTAGCAAGTTCATCAAATGATCGACCACATTCTGTACCCTTTCCTGCCATCGTCTCTAAAGCGATTTGCACGGGGAAATCTTGTGATAATACTTCATTTAAGCCTTCAATAATTTTGGCGATCCCTGCATCTGCACCTGCGCCTACGTGTGCACCTGGATGTAACACAATTTGTGTAGCTTCAAGCGCTGCAGTACGTTCGATTTCAGATTGTAGGAAATCCACACCAAGGCGGAATGTTTCAGGCTTTTCTGTATTTGCTATATTAATAATATATGGTGCATGCACGACAATATTAGACATGCCATTTTCTTTCATATGCAGTAAGCCGTTCATAATATTAAGTTCTGAAATCGGCTTACGGCGTGTATTTTGAGGAGCACCGGTATAAATCATAAAGGTGTTAGCACCGTAAGAAAGAGCTTCCTTACTAGAGCCAAGCAACATTTCCTTGCCACTCATAGAAACATGTGAGCCAAGTAACATCTAAACCCCTCCTTATTTTTTACCGCGCGCTTTTATGCGACGTTCACGTTTTTTAATTTTATCCATTTCCCATTTCATGTTACGTTTGTAGCCTGGTTTTACTTTCTTTGGCTTACGTACCATTGATTTGGCTTTTGCATCAATTTCATTTTCATGCTTGACGCGGTTTTTACGGGCATGACGTTCTTTAAGCTCTGTCCATTCCCCATCTTTTACGTCCTTTTGTACGAAAGGAATACCCATTTTTTCAACACGTGCTAATGCATCCTCATCAGACGGCTCGAATAATGTAATTGCAGTACCTTTATTACCAGCACGCGCTGTACGGCCAACACGGTGGATAAAGAATTCTAAATCATCTGGAATTTCGTAGTTAATAACATGAGAAATCCCTTGAATATCGATACCGCGCGCAGCTAGGTCAGTTGCTACGATATATTGATAATCTAAATCGCGAATTTGCTTCATCATACGGCTACGTTCACGAGGAGCTAGGTCACCGTGAATTTGTCCACAACGAATACCATTTTCCGTTAAATAGCCCGCTACGTGCTCAGCTGTTTTACGTGTATTCGTAAAGATAACCGCTAAGAAAGGATTGATGCCTTCAATAACATCTAGTAAACGTTTGTTACGTGATTTTGAACGAATCGGTACTAATGCAAAATCAATACCTTCTGCTACAGGGCGTTTGTCGTTCATATGAACGTGAACAGGTGCATCCATATACTTTTTCAAGAATGGTTGCAGACGTTCTGGAATTGTTGCTGAGAATACATACATTTCAAGTTTGTCTGGCATATGTGAAGCAAAACCATCGATGTCTTCAATGAAGCCCATGTCGAAAGCTAAATCTGCTTCATCCACGACTAAGATTGGTGCAGTATGCACAAATAACGCTTGCTCTTTCACAAGATCACGAATACGTCCTGGAGTACCAACAACGATTTGTGGCTGCGTTTTTAACTTATCAATTGAGCGTTGTTTGTCCGTACCCCCAATAAATAATTTCGCTTGAATATCTGTTCCTTCTATTAACTGATTTAACGCATCGAAAATTTGTTGCGCTAACTCACGTGTTGGTGATGAAATAACAGCTTGTACCTCCTGTTTTGACACATCTACACGTTGCACGATCGGTATTAAGAAACTATGTGTTTTCCCTGTACCTGTGTGTGCTTGGCCAATTGCACTTTTCCCTTTAAGAATAAGTGGAATGATTTCCTTTTGAATTGGCGTTGGTTCTGTGAAGCCTAATTTTGCAATTGCGTCCTGCAAAAATGGCTGAAAATTATAATCTGTATATTTTGACATAATTCGTACCTCCTGACATCTTACCTATTGTACCATGAATCGTATATTTAAGTGTATTTACGATCGATAAACACTAATAATTATTATAATATACTTTTTATCCTTAACAAACTTACTTCAAATAGCGATTTAATGCAATGAAAAAGAGTATTTGGACAAATTATAGCCAAATACTTTAAAAATTACCCTTTATGGAGTGTTCAAGTTGAACTGATATAGGGAAGACTATCGAAATAAAGTTCTCTTATATTTCAAAAACATAGTCTCTTTCTATTTTACAAACACGCAAAGAATATCGACTATACCATTGCTCTTTTCCACGTTGTTGTGCGATTTGATGTGCAGCATTTGCTTTCCAAGCGGCGATATCTTCTATTGTCTCCCAATAAGACACGGTAATCCCCAAATCTGAATCTCTAGCACTTTCAGCTCCTAAAAAACCTTTTTGTTTGCTTGCTAATTCATCCATCTTTGATGCCATTACACCGTAACCATTGTCACCGTCCGTACGCTCCGATGCAAAAACAACTGCATAATAAGGTAACGGAAACGCTTTAGCAATTTTACTCATCTCACACATCACTCCCTTTATGTAGAAAATACATCTGACTTCATCATAGTACCAAAAAGTGGTTGGAAATTATATAAACCATTAACCGTATAACTTAGATTACTGTTATATGAGCATGCATCAGATGAAGAATTTGCTGAACCCCTAGAACAGTCGAAGGAACTTTACAGGACATAACAACATAAAATGAATGTAGCTCTTTCACAACACTAAAACATATGTTGTAGCGACTTTTTTTAAAAAAACTATCCTACATCTTATGTGGATAGTTGGTTTCAAATGTGCTGTATCTCCCCTGTTTTTTTGGACTCAAAAGGGAAAAACATTTATTTCTATTGATTTGTTGCGTTGTGTTTTCAGAACGCTAACATGCGCATCTGCATATCATATTTATAATCAAGACTGTCGTGAATGACAAACTTGCGACGAAAGGAGAACAACATGGTATTTCGACAAAATAATCCGTTTCAAATGTATCCCGGAGCGATGCGTATGCCTATGCAAATGCCTATGCAGATGCCCATGCAAATGCCCATGCAAATGCCCATGCAGATGCAAATGCCACCACAAATGCCGATGTCACCACAATCCTTTATGCCTCCTGGTAGATTTCCTTTTCAACCACGAATCCCAAGCGGCTTACAAATGCCCGGCAGTTTAGGCGCTATGGGTGGGCAAATACCCGGCGGTTTTGCTGCTATGGGCGGGCAAGTACCCGATGGTTTTGCTGCTATGGGTAGCCAAATACCCGGTGCTGCCGGTGCCGCCGCAGCTGCTGGTGCAGGAATGCAACCACCATCAAAAATTGCATCATTTTTACAATCAGCCGATAGCATATTTAACTCAGCTAAAACGTATACCCCTTATATTCAACAAGCGATGCCGATGATGAAAAACATCCCGTCACTTTTTAAATTATATAAAGGATTTTCAGGGTTACCCGCTGCTGGCGCAGTTGCAGGAGCTGGGGCTGCCGCAGTTGCTGCTGAAGCGATAGCTGATGATAGCGCACGACCACGAAGCAGTAGCCGACGTTCATCCACTCAAAATACACCAGCAATACCACGTGACCCCGTTCCTTCAAAACCACGTATTTTCCAACCACCAATGTAACTTAATTCATCCTGCCACCTCACCAAGTGGCGGGATGTTTGCAGTTGTCAGACTCTATCCAGCGGAACTCGAGCTAATAGCTACATATAGTTAACAAAAAGCGTTAAGGTGCAATTGATTGAACGATTCTTTGTATTCAGCGTGCCTGTCCGTTATAATGTATGTACGTAAGCTTGAAAGGAGTCACAACATGCAAGTACTAAAAATTAATCCACGTGGCTATTGTTACGGTGTTGTTGATGCGATGGTTATTGCACGCAATGCTGCACTTGATAAATCTTTACCAAGACCTATCTACATTTTAGGAATGATCGTACACAACAAACATGTCACAGATGCCTTTGAAGAAGATGGTATCATTACATTAGACGGTGAAAACCGCTTAGAAATTATTAAACAAGTTGAAACAGGCACTGTTATCTTCACAGCGCATGGTGTATCACCGGAAATTCGTGAAATTGCAAAACGTAAAGGCTTAGTATCTATCGACGCAACATGCCCTGACGTTACGGTAACGCATGATTTGATTTCTGAAAAATCAGCAGCAGGCTACGATATTATTTATATCGGAAAAAAAGGACATCCTGAGCCAGAAGGTGCGATTGGCGTTGCACCGGATCACGTCCATTTAGTACAATCTTCAGCAGATATCGATGCGTTAGACTTAAAGAATGATAAATTACTGGTAACGAACCAGACTACTATGAGTCAATGGGACGTTGCACATTTAATGGATAGTTTAAAAGAGAAATTCCCACATATTGAAGTGCATAAAGAGATTTGTTTGGCTACACAAGTACGTCAAGAAGCCGTTGCAAAACAAGCCGGTGAAGCCGATTTACTAATTGTTGTTGGTGATCCAAAGTCAAATAACTCCAATCGTTTGACACAAGTTTCCGTTGAAGTTGCTGGTACACCATCATACCGTATCGCAGACGTATCTGAACTTAAAACAGAATGGTTACGTGGAATCAAAACAGTCGCTGTTACAGCGGGTGCCTCAACTCCTACGCCAATTGTCAAAGAAGTTATAGCGTTCTTAGAACAGTTCGATGAAAACGATGAATCTACACATGTCATCAATCGGACGGTAACACTCGACAAAATCTTGCCGAAAATCAAAACGGCTAAACCAGTAGATAAAATTATGCCATACTAAAATATTCAAATACTGATTACCCCTAAAGAGCGTGATACTTAGCTTAGATATAACTCAATCACGTAAAAAACCTGAATGTCCATTAGCGACAATCAGGTTTTTTCTCTATACCCTCTTCTTTTTAAAAAACAGACGATTGACCTCTTATACCATCGGTTCATCTACTATACTAATCCTAACTGAAACGTTCCCACAATAGTAAAGGAGAAAATGAGAATCATAAAGTATGAGACATGATTTTTCCCTTCATCGATAATTTAAGAAAGTTCAAAATCATCCCCCCTCTGACTATATTTCAGCGCACTTCTTATGTTAGAATAACAAAAATAAAGGTCACTAACAATTGGGTGTAATAAATGAAAAAATTCATTATAGGATCAATATTATCTGTACTACTTTTAACAGTTGCTATTAGTATTCAGCAAGATCTATTATTTGCAAAACCACTCCCATACGACGACGAACAAAAAGGGTTAGATACACAAATTACGATCCATTTAAGTCATGTCGTAGCGGAAAACACACCTAAAGGATTGGCTGCAAGTAAATTCGCTGAACTTGTCGAAGAAAAAACGAACGGTGAAGTAAAGGTGCATGTCTATCCTAATGCCTCACTTTACAATGACGAAAATGAATTTAAAGCCTTACAAGATGGTGATGTCGATATGATCATCCCCACCTTTTCCAAAATGACTACATATCTACCTAAATGGCAAGTACTCGATTTACCATACTTATTTGATACAGATGAAGATGTACATAATGTACTTACAGGGGCTATCGGTGAACAATTACTAGAGGAACTAGAACCTTATCAAGTAAAAGGGCTCGGCTTTTGGCATAATGGTTTCAAGCATTTAACATCCACTGATCTCCCAATTCATACCTATGAAAATCTACAAGGTTTACGTGTGCGTACTATGCCTAGTAAAACTCTTGAAAAACAATTTGAAGCTGTTGGTGCAACACCAATTCCTATATCCTTTAGTGAAGTTTTTAGCGATTTAGAAACTCATGCCATTGAAGCTCAAGAAAATACGGCGTCAAATATTTATTCGAAGGGCTTTTATAAAGTACAGCAGCATATGACATTAACGAAGCATGGGATCTTGGGCTATTCTGTTTTAATGAACGAAAAATTTTGGCAGTCGCTTCCTACAAAAATTCAAAAACAAATTACCGAAGCTATGAAGGAAACGACAGACTGGCAATTTGAGCAAGCTATTTTAATGAACGAAAAAGATTTACGCAAGCTTCAGCAAATGGATGATTTTGAAATTTATGATATGAGTGCAGAAGAACGAATTCGCTTTAAAGAGAAACTGGCACCCTTGTATGATTATTACTTCGCAAATGTCGATGATGATAAAGTGTTAGAACAAATTCAAAAAATTGTTTCTCAGTAAGTCAACTTGTCATTAATAATGAAGTAACCCGCTACTATAAAATAACTTCAAATCTTTGCTATCTCTGAATTTGTAGATGGCACGTCGATTTACTAATCAATGGCTGCCATTTTCATCGCTCAAGCATATAGTGTTGACTTATATTAAGCACCAAATCACATTGCTTGCGATTTTAATGCTTACTTCTAAAGGAGCCACAGGCTTTGACTTCACCACGCTTGCTGGTGAAGCGACAGTAAACTAAAAATAGTGAAACCTCCAGTCTACCTTACTCGTATACAGTAAGTAGATTGGAGGTTTTTTAAATGGCTACTTTTACACTTACATATCCTAAATTACTAGACAGATTTTCAAATATCCCCATCCTAAATGAACAAAACGAAGCTGTTTGCGTGCTGCAAAAAGTTGAACGTTCATCTGTTGGTAAAGTATTAAATACTGCATTACTTATTGCTACACAAGATTCGTTACCACAACGCTATGAAACACGCACAACACTTGGCGCTCCCCTTTTTCAAGTGCAATCTACACTGTTTACAAAGGGCGTTAGTCATCAACTTATTATGCCAGACGGAACAAACATACCAATTCAACGAAAAACGGTTCAATTACTAGAATCCTCTTATTCGTTTACAATGGACGGACTTGTTTTTCGCTTTGAAAAAGATTTTACTTCAACAGTATTTTTGTACTGTAATGACATTAAAATTGCCAGTGCTTGCTTGGTTGAAGGTGGTCTTGTACAACAAGGCGTTACCTATAAACTATTTGAATCCGACGACACGCTATTCGTTGCTTTATTAGCTACTCTTTACCAATCTCTGTTTGCTTTTAAGAACTAACTTCATTTTTATGCTATAATACAAGTCATTCTAATAGATGTGAGGCATTTAACATGAACGGACAAAATCGAAAAGATATTTACCCAGGTCTTGAGGTCAACATTATTCTCAAAAAGGACCAACGCACAGGCATCAAAACTCGTGGAGTTGTCAAAGATTTACTAACAAATTCTGCTCGACATCCACACGGCATTAAAGTTCGCCTTACAGATGGACAAGTCGGTCGTGTCTGTGACATTTTTCAAAAATAATACTTTGGGCTATCTCTAAACGGAGGTAGCTTTTTTCAGCGGCGCCCAAACGCTGGCTGAATGAAGATAAAGCCTCTCGTGTAATTGATTAAACAGTTGCTTCCAGCAGTGCCTCTAAGTTCTCTTTCGTGAAATGATAAGTTTCATTACAGAAATGGCAATTTGCTTCAGCCTGCCCATCTGTTTGAATCATGTCTTGAATCTCTTCACTTCCTAAACTTACAATGGCATTGGTAACTCTCTCTTCGGAGCATTGACACTGGAATTGAACCGGCATTCTTTCTAAAACTTTTACATTTCCTTCACCGAGTACTTGCTCAAGTATTTGTTCCGGCGTCATACCTTCCGCAATCATTGAAGAAATTGGTGCAATTACTTTCAGTCGCTCTTCTATTGCGCTAATGATTTCATCCTCTGCACCTGGCATCAGTTGAATGATGAAACCACCGGCAGTTTGAATTGTGTTATCAGGATTCACTAGTACACCTACTCCTACAGCAGAAGACGTTTGTTCTGAATTAAAAAGATATGATGTAAAATCTTCACCAATCTCACCAGATATAATGGGGATTTGTCCTACAAAAGGATGCTGTAATCCTATATCTTTTGACACTGTCATCAATCCATCTGTTCCTACGGCTCTTTGCACATCTAGTTTTCCTTGTTCATTAAGGTCAAAATGAGTTTGAGGATTAGAGACATAGCCTCTTACTTCTCCTTTGGCGTTTGTATCCACGAGAATTGTGCCAATAGGACCCCCACCATTGATTTTCACTGTTATTTTTTCTTCACCTTTGAGCATTGCTCCAAGCATCACACTTGCAGTCATTGATCGTCCTAATGCAGCTGAAGCAGTTGGCCAAGTATTATGACGGCGTTGTGCCTCTCCCACCGTTACGGTTGTATTAACTGCATAAGCACGTACTTGATCATTATAAGCTAACGCTTTTACTAAATAGTCTTTCATTTTCTTCTTCCTTTCTTCCTTTAAAACAATTCCTGTGCTAATAATTTATAAACGTTTAGACGTTTCTCTTGTGAATGGGGGATACTACAAATCATCGCTTCATCAAATCCATAGTGAGCTTGCTCTTCCTGTAACAATGTTGCGATTTCTTTTACATCTCCTACTAAATGGATTTTACGATTTTCTTTAATCGTCATGCGATCCATTTCCGTCAAAGGATAATCCCTAGCTTCTTCAGGCGTCAAAACTTGCCCAATCTTGCCTTTCAAAAACATTAAACGCCAAATATCTTGTGGCATTGCCTCAAACTCAGCTTCTTCTTTTGTTTCAGCTGTTGTCACCATATAGGAAACATTGATTTGCGGCTTCTCCATAAAAGCTGAGGGTTGGAAATTCTCTTTGTATACATCTAAGATTTCCTTAGACATCTCACCATTAAAAAATTGTGCAAAAGAATAACCAACACCCCTGCGCCCAGCCTGTACAGCACTGTTACCACTAGAACCTAACAGCCAAGCTTCTGGCAAAGAGATTTTCGACGGTGTTGCAATTGTTTTGTTATACAAATCATCATCGGGAACTTCGTCGCTGATCAACTGCAGTGTAGTATCAAATTTTTCATACATATTGTTCACCATCGGTTGGCGTCCTTCAGATAAAGCATAAATGGAGTAGTTATCTCCTCCTGGAGCTCGACCAACGCCAAAATCAATACGCCCCGGCGAAAATGCACTTAGTGTTTTAAACACTTCCGCCAGTTTCAATGGGGAATAATGCATCATCATCACTCCACCAGTTCCAATACGAATACTTTTCGTTTTAGCAGTCAAATAGGCAGCCGTCACCTCTGGAGCTGAACTTGCAAAAACAGTTGTAGCATGATGTTCCGCCATCCACATTCGATGATAGCCTAATTCATCTCCTAAAACCGCTAACTCTTCCGCCTTCTTCAAAGCGTCTGCTGCCGTATTCCCTTTCGTAACGGGTGCTTGGTCCAAAATACTTAATCTCATCTAGGTATCGTCCTTCCAATTAGCTTATACTTCCTAAAAATCCATTTACTTTTCTTTACGCAATTTGTCTGGTGTTACATCATTTCCAAGTGGATCAAGTATAGTCATCCCTGAAAAATGCCCTAGAACTTGCCCGCGAATTTCGCGTAAGTAGTCTTCACGCAACACTTGTTGCTCAACCCGTTCAGCATTTGTCAAACCTTCTTCACGCTGTTTTTTCGCTAATTCATTAATACGCCCTAAGTTATTTATCATCTTATTTCATCTCTATTCTCTTTATTAATTTTGTCTAAAATATTAGTACATCTGATTCCTTACGTAGTTAATGCTGGAAAATGCGGCACTACATACTCCCCTAGTTCTTGAATCACTTCAGCCGTAGGACGATTACCCTTTTTCAAACCAAGTATGACATGATTAATCCCCATATCTTGTAAAGCATACAAATAATCGATTAAAAACTTATGTCCTGATGTGAAGCCAACTTTTATCGGAATGGGGCTAGGTGAAGCCAGTGGATTCTCTGATAAGTTAATAACCAAAGGCTGAGAAAACGGCTTAAACCTTCCCCCTACTTTTCTCCAATCCTTAATTAGCTCACGCTGGCGATTCGCCTCTTGGGCATAAAACATCCAGCCATCAGTGTTTTCTGCTAACCATTCAACTGTTTGCCCAGAATATCCTGTTCCAAAAATGGGGATATCGGCTAAAAGTGGCTTAGGAATCACATCACCATCTGTTAGTCCTACTCGCTTCGACTGTATTTTGGGGAATGATTCTTCCCACACTTTTCTCATGACCAGTATGGACTCCCTAAACAATTCTGCACGATCATCACGTTCTACTTTAAATGCAGGGAATTCGATTGGACGGTCACCTGTTGCTACACCAAATAAGAAGCGTTGTTTAGACATATCATCTAAAGTGGCAGCTGACTTTGCTAAGTGAAGCGGGTGTCGCAATGACGTGACCACACTCGCAGTGCCCAGCGCGATTTTACTCGTATGTGCGGCTACGTATGAAAGCAATAAGAAAGGATCGTGCACAACACCATTATCCCCAAAATTGGGATCATAAAGTGGTGAATCCCTTACAAACAAAGAAGCAAACCCTAGATCTTCTGCTCGTTTTGCCAGTTCCATTTGTTGTGCTAAATCCATTGTCCAAAGCTTATCCGCTGACACCTCTAAAGGAAACGAAAGACCTAGCGTTAATTTATTTTCTTTAAATGATCGCGCAAAACCATTATGCGATTGAAATTTCTCCATATTTACTCCACCTGACTTTGCCGCTTTTCTGCTATAAAACCATCTTTTCTTTTACCCATTCTTGTAGTAATTGCAATTTTGGTTGATAATTCTTACTTATTTCTTCATATAACGACGCAACTGTTTCACGCTTTAACACGGATTTCCAAGAAGACTCGGCTTCTTCCATTAGGTTCGTTAATAAGCAGCAACAATCTTCTTCTTCTAACTCAAGCATGCCATGCAATACTCCACTAGACGAATAAAGCGATTGTTGTCCCTCTATAGCAAGATAAACATCATATACTCGAATATCTTCAGGTTTTTTCTTTAATTTAAATCCGCCTTTCACCCCTGGCACAGAAGTAATCAAATCCGCACTGACTAACTTCCGGAGCAATTTTTGAAAATACGTTGGTGAAGCTCCCAATTGTTGACTGATCGCTTCCCCTGGTAATACCGCCTTATCTGGTAACATGTTAAGGATAAGAATGGCATAGACAGACTGTTCAACCCCCGTTTTCATCTGCACAAAAATCACCGCCTTTACTCAATTTTCATTATTTTTCATCAATAAATAACAACCCGGATAATCATTATCCACTTTAGTCTAGCATGAGGTGATTTAAAAGTAAAATTTTCTATACTGATACCATCTTAACGAAGGATATTTGCGCCATTATTTCTGTAACTAGCCCACTAGCTATGGCGATTTTTCCAGAAGACAAACATTTTTTCAAACATTCTGGCTACTTGTATGGTTAATACGTTGATGTGGAAAGCTACGATGCCATAAGAATCAATTTCAAGGTTAACGTGTATCACAATAAGTGAAGCGGCAAACGCAAAAACAGACTTGTTATTGATGCTTAACAAATCTGTTTCATTTAAAATTGGATACACTATTTTTAATTTGTAATCTATCTTTTTGGGCTTACTACTTTGAATTGGTATCCCTAATTCCGCCCAAATTCTGAAAAGGCCAAACTACAAAGTCAGCTGTTCCTAATACTGTCTCTTGAGCAATAAAACCAACACGTGGATCTCTGCTATCTATACTCTTTCGACGATTATCTCCTAATACAAAAAAGTGACCTTTGGGTACTGTCATTTCACCTAATTGCTCTTCTAAAGTGAAATCATACGTGAAATCACCAGTGTCAATCAAAGCTTCTTTGAATGATGTTAAATATGGCTCTTTATAAGCTTCTCCGTTTATATATAACACATCATCTTTATAGGCTATGTGATCCCCCGGAAAACCAATAATTCGCTTAATATAATGTTTATTTTCTGCTACCTCAAATACAATTACATCAAAGCGCTCATAATCAGCTAATCTTGGTCCGATTTTATTGACAATCACTTTATCTCCATCTTCAAACGTTGGCATCATCGAAGCCCCATCTACCATCACAGGACTAAAGATAAAATAGCGCATTCCCATTACAAATATCGACGCAATGCATATCAATTTTATCCATTCCCATAATTCACTTTTCTCTTTTTTCTGTACCAAATTCACCACTCCTATTTCGTATGTAATGATTGACTATATAAATACTAATATTAGAATATACGATTTGTAACATAGAAGGTTTCTTAAATCGCTCGATTTTAACAAATTTTACAATTATATACTACCGCAATATTGTTTGCTTTCCTCACATAATCCACATGCAGTTCTCTTCTAAAAACAAAATGTCCATAGGGCTTTGTCAAATGCCCCCTGAACACAATCGCAAAAAACAACACCAAAAATACAACTGCAAACAACAATTGATATAACGATTGTTTGAATTTATTAACATCATTTTTAGCTTCCATGCTATCGTTGAAAAGAGAGAAGATGCCAGAGATAAAAACAGCATCCCATATTCTCCAAGTTTCCTTACTTTCCGTTGTATTTTCTACGACTTTACTCTCTTCCTTGTTGTCATGATTACTGTCCACTGGAACTCCTCTTTTCTCACATTTTCCATAGAATATTTTTTAATTTTTATCCTCTTGTAAACATACTATATCATTAATAATTTGAACCAAAAAAAAGCAATATGTGCCGGTGTCCTGGCACATATTGCTTTAAATTTTATTAGCGAATTGTTTTTAATGCTGTTGACCAAGGAATCACTTGATCTAACATTTGATTAACTGAATCTGCTTGCACTTCTTTTGGTTTGAAATCTGTGCCGTTCTCGAAGTCTGTAAATAATGATAATGCAGGATGTACGCGAACATCTGCTACTAATAATTCACCAAGAATACCACGTAAATGCTCTGCCGCACGTGCCCCACCAACTGAACCGTAAGATACGATACCAGCAGCTTTGTTGTTCCATTCCACACGTAAGTAATCTAATGCGTTTTTAAGAGCGCCTGTGATTGAGTGATTATATTCTTGCACGATAAATACGAAGCCGTCGCATGCTGCTACTCGTTTTGACCACTCAGCTGCACCAGAAGCGTCTCCGCCTGCCTCACCTAATAGTGGTAATTTAAAATCTGCGATATCGATGATTTCATATTCAGCGTCACCGCGTTTATCTGCTATTTCCTTAACCCATTGACCTACTTGTGGACTTACGCGTCCTTCACGTGTACTCCCTAAAATAATTCCAATTTTCAACATTTCATTTCCTCCTAGTTGTTCTTCGTTCGTATTTGAACCGAATAGTTTTTTAAAAAAGCTCATTTTTTTACCTCTTTCTCATTTCAACATGCTACGCGTTTAGGAATACACCTTAAAGGTAAATCCCTCCTCGTTGTGCATATTCATACCATGTACATCTTTTTATTGAATTATTCTTTTTTTATGATAATGTCTCGAGTTCGAGACATTAGTTGAAAAATTTAGCATGTAGCGACTGCAGTTCGCTCTCCATGCTAGTATTTGCTTCGAATGAAACAAGAAAAGAGATTCACATGGGATATGAATATTATCTTGAATTCGAGATAAATTTATCATATTTCCAATATTGATGTCAATCAATTGAACCTCAAATAATTTTTTTATATTTTAAGCTTTCTAAAATCAGCGGTTATGTATGTACAATCTACCCGTATCTGTGTTTTATACTCCCCAATAAGTAATGGTATCGAATACACCAATTATGATTAATATAGTTCCCGCAATGAGTTGTACTATTTTCCCGACCTTCCTACTATTTTTCATAATCAGCTTCTGTGTGTTAAAAGCTCTGATTAATAGAATAAGTAAGATAAGAGGAATAGCTGTTGCAATCCCAAAAACCCCCGGCAATAATAAGCCATATGAAGTTGTAACGACAGTTGGCATTAACCATACAAAAAAGAGTACAAACATCGTTGGGCAAAAGGCAATTGAAAAACTAGCACCTAATAGAAACGAGCCTAGTTTTCCCTCTTTTAAAATAAGAGGCATGCGTGAAGATAGATATTCAATAAACTTCAATTTTAAAAGTCCAATCAAAATAAGTCCCGTCAAAATCATCAAAGGACCAATGGCTTTTCTAAAAAGCGGAAAATACAAAGTCATTTTTGTTTCAAAAGATTGTCCAAATAGCCATGCCAAAAAGCCTATACCACTAAACACAACTACTTTTCCTAAAATAAAAAATCCGATTTCTGTCCAATTACTTTTCATCTGAATTGTACGATTTCCGTAAAGTGTAATTGCACTCATATTACCCGTTAGCTGACAAGGTGCTAATGCTCCAATCAATCCAAGCAGTATGGCAATAATTAAAGGCGAATGTTTATATGAATTTAAAAATAAGGTGATAGGTTCACTAATAAATTGACTTATTTGCGACATGATACTATACATTTTATAAACTCCTTCTTGTAATGCAGATGCTATTATTTTAACATTTCCGCATCCATTACAACGACAAAATAAGCCAAAACTGAGTGTCATGGCTTATTTAATGAACTTATTTGCACATACAGTATTAGCCAGTAGCGATGACAAGTAAAATAATTGCCAGTATTCCAAGTACAGCAATCGTTAGTGTGTCTTTAAAACTATCCTTCACTCGAATATGTGTAAAAACACCACCAAAACCTGTCGCTACTAGAAGCCAGGCACCTGCTAATAACGCTGTATATTGCCAATAGCCGACGATAAGTAACCCAGCAGCAACGGTTTCTACAAGTCCCGTCACCACTCGGAACCATTGCGGTAGTCGCCAATGATCGAAGTTTTTTTTGTGCATCTCAGCCCCAAATATTTTACCCAAACCAGCCATTAAAAATGCCGCAGCCAATAGACCTTGCAATACCCCACCTAAAACTTCCATCACAAACACCTCCTTATCTATTAAAGACAATAGGCATTTTATGAATCCATTCATCTTTGGCAGTTGCTTCAATCATGCAGCGAGCAACATTAGCACGGGACACGCCCATTTTTCCTTTTGTGCTACCAAAAGAAATGGCATAACCCGAGCCATCACTTTTCACATTTGGATTGATGATACGTATAACTGTCCAATCGAGTGAAGAACCTGTGAGTAGCTTGCCGATACCTTGCATTTCCTGATAGCCAGTTGGATAGAGTAGCTTTGCCATCATACCCGGTACGACTGTCACTATTTGCTTTGTGTCCTCTTGCGCTTGAATAGAAGGTGTACCAAGCGTAATAAAACGCTTTTTGCCTAATCGCTCCATGCTCGAAATAATGGCTTGATGCGCAGTTGTAATAGGCAATGCCTCTACCTTTCTACTCATCGAAAGTGTTGGTCCCAGTGTACTTATTACGACATCACTCTGCTGAATCGCCTCATCTATTTTAACTGTTTCGTTGTATTGTCCCACAATGATTTGTAAGTTAGCGTGCTGTATATTCAAGGCACCCTCTTGACGAATATATGCTGTCACTTGATGTCCTGCCTGTAATGCGAATTGTGCCACTTGTGCTCCAATTGCTCCGTTTGCGCCAAATAGTGTAAGATTCATGTTTACCTCCAACAGTATATGTTTATCCAACAGATGTTGTATACTCAATATATAAAAAAAGAGGTTGACTCACAACCAACAAAAAAAGCGATGTATTGCTTATACAACATATTCAACAAAATGTCGGGAAATGGAGGGCATTATGGAAAAAATAGACCCACGTGTTGTACGCACACGAAAGCTCATTATGGAATCATTCATTGAACTTGCCATGAGAAAAGAATTTAAAGACATTACTATAAAAGATATTACCTCGGCTGCCACCGTGAACCGCGCAACCTTTTATGATCATTTTCTCGATAAGTATGACCTACTTGATAAAGTCTTAGAGGAAAACGTGATGTCGTCATTATTGGGCGAAATGTCGACACATGAGGCATTGAATAAAGAAATGCTACAAGAATTGTTTCTTGCCGTTATTCACTTTCAAAAGGCACTATCTACTCGATGTCAGCGTAGTTACGAGGCGTTCAAGCCCAAAATTGAAGAAATTACGAAAAAGAAATTACAGGAGGTATTTTTTTCATTACTGCAAAAGGAACATCCCACATTAGAAAACGCTTCTCTAAACATGCGTGCCATTATTTTAAGCTGGGGCTTATATGGCACCGTCGTTGACTATTTCAGTCAGTCGAGCATGAATCCTATAGACTATTTTCAACAGGCTATCCCCTTACTACTCACACAACCTTTATTAGCAGGTTAAATAAAAAAACATCTTTAAGTGGTTATTTCTACACTTAAAGATGTTTTCATTTTAGACAAGAATTGTTGCGGGTGTTACGTTTTTAGATACGTATCTTCGGCAATCATATTATTGCTTACATTCAAATTTATAACTTGTTGATAGGAAGCTTTTTTCCTTTGAGACAATTGCCTCGCCCCCATCATTCTCACACTGTTGCGTCATTTCATCGACTCTTTTGTCGTTCATATTATTAGTCATCAATGTCATCCCTATGCCGAACACAGCAATCATCAGACCTATAACAATCCATAGTTTACCGGCACTATTGCCAGCAGGTCTTGCATTTGCCACTCAAATTCCCCTCTCTACACAAATAAAAACGGCTCTGTATGCACCTCTGATTGTACAAAATCAACCGCATATTTTTTATCTGCACATAATGCAGTCATTTTTTTCGCGACGCCTGCAATCATTACTTTCTCAACATGATGACCAGGATCTACAATTTGTAACCCGATCGCTTGTGCATCCTGTGCGGTATGGAAATACATATCCCCTGTTAAAAATACATCTGCCCCAGCACGTTTAGCTGTATAAATGTATTTATTGCCATCGCCACCAACAAGGGCAACCTTTTTCACTGTTGAATCTAAATCACCGACAACTCGCACTGCCGGCACATCTAGCTGTTTCTTTGCAAACTCTGCGAATTCACGTAGTGTCATTTCTTGTGATAAATAGCCAACACGACCTAATCCCATTACATTTGTTTGTTGATCCAAACGAATAAAATCATACGCTGGCTCCTCGTATGGATGTGTATTTAACATTGCTTTTAAAACCTTGTTTTTACTAGAGACAGGTAGTACAACCTCAATTTTCACTTCTTGTTCGACATGTAATTCACCAATAGCACCGACTGAGGGATTTGCACCGTTAAGAGGACGGAAGCGGCCCTCTCCAGTTGTTGTATAGCTACAAGCCTCATATGCACCAATACGACCTGCTCCAGCTTGTGCAAGTGCCTCACGTAAGCTATCAGCATGAGCAGTTGGTACAAACACAGCTAGTTTTAATACATCTTCTGAATATGTCTCTTCTAAAATCGAACGGTTCTCTAACTGCAATGCGTCTGCTAGTAGATCATTTACACCGCCCTCAGCCACATCTAAATTTGTGTGTGCCGCATAGACCGCAACATCATGTTTAATGAGTTTTTCATATAGCTTACCTGCTGGGTTGTCTGTACGAATATTAGCAAGCTTACGGAAAATTGGTGGATGATGTGCAATAATAAGCTCACAGCCATTCGCAATCGCTTCATCTACTACTGCTTCATTGACATCAAGTGTCACTAGAACCTTTGTTATCTGCTTGTTCAATGTTCCGATAGCAAGTCCAATAGGATCATTATCCATACATGCTAGTTTTTTTGGTGACCATGTTTCAAATAATTGAATGATTTCTTGTCCGTTGACTGCTTTCATGTTATAACACTCCTTCTAATAAGTTCAGAAGATGTGTTAACTCCGCACGTTTTGCATCGATTTCAGGTGTTTGCTCTGCCCCTTCAATCGACTGAAGTACACGTAGCCAATTTTGTTTTTCTCGTGTCCATTTTTGCACGAATGCCGGTGCTTTACGAAGCATTAGTTTTGGGCCAAAAAGAATTTCAGCTTCTGTTAGTTTCATCGACCCACGTTGTAAAACGACGATTTCATAGATTTTTTCATCTTCTTCAAGAATAGCTTCATCTTGAATCGCCCAATTGTTAGCTAACGCCCACTCGCGAATAACCTTCGCATGAATATTCGGCTGTAAGATAAGACGAGTAACACCGTGTAAGCTTTCAGGATGTTTCTCTAAAATCGAGACGATAAGGGGACCACCCATACCAGCAATTGTTACCGTATCTACTTTATCAGCAGCTTCAACTGCTGCTAACCCGTCCGCTAATCGCACTGTAATCTTTTCTGTTAATCCTTCTTTTTTTACTTGTCCTACAGCAGATTCAAAAGGACCTTTCACAACCTCACCTGCTACTGCACGCGTTGCAACACCTTTATGAATTAAATAACATGGCAAATAAGCGTGGTCACTGCCAATATCGGCAACAACCGCACCTGTCGGGACAAACTTAGCCACTGTTTCTAGTCGTTTTGATAATTTTTGAGCATTCATGTATTTACCGCCTACCTTAAATATAGTCAACTCTAGTATGTATGATGTTGTAGAAAAAAACAAATGGAGATACTTCAAAAAGCTTTTGAGGTATCTCCGTTTAGTTTACAAGGTAAAGCCAACCGTGACACTCGCATTGCAAACGCTTTATTTAATGACAAGGGCTGTGTCAAAAGTGTATTTAAACACGTTTAACACAGCCCTATGTAAGAAATTATTCTAAAGTTGAAATGTACTCAGCGATTGCTTTTGCTTCCGCTTCGTTTTTCATTCCTGCTACCATTGGCGTACCTTCAATACCGTTTGTTAATACGTCAACGATACGATCAGCTTCTAAGCCTTGTAGGCTTGGAGCTGCAGCACCACCAGCTAAGTCACCACCGTGACAACCGATACAAGTTTGTACTAATGCAGAACCATCATCAGTTTCTGTAGTTTCGCCACTACCTTCACCTGCGATTTCTTTCTTATCTTCAGCGCCTTGTAAAGACATGAAGAAAATTAAGCCAATACCAAATGCCATGATTAAGATGTAAGGAACGATTGGATTGTTTCTCATTTGTTTCCCCTCCTCATTTTCAAATCTACTTCTATGATAATATAGAATCAGTCAACATCTAATATTGTACTGCATTACACGAGAAACGAAAAGCCCTATTCGCTAAGTTTTCCTTTGTTTGTAACATTTTCGACATTTACTCAACAATTCCAAAAAATATCTCTTGATATCACCAGTAATTGGACATTCAATTAAATATCTACCAATATTCTATTGTTTATCTTTTCACTTTTAACAACTATATTCGTATTTTTCTATAAAAAAACCCTTTCAGCGAATTAAGAGACCGCCGAAAGGGTTATCATTACATCAAATTCACAACATAATACCCGATTAATACGACTAAACCTATAACTCCTGAAACCGTAAAATAGAGTAGTTTCATTTTAATACCTGACCATAACCATACGAGACAGTTGGTAGCAATCAAGCTAAATAGTACTATATTATTTCCACTAAAATACGTCATACAAACTTGTATTGATGCACTAAATAATAAAATCGCAGCAAAGACATGAAATACAGGAGCTAACAAGCCGTTTGACCTCGCCGCTTGAAATGCCTTTATAAAAAGAGCGATGGCAGCGATCGCTACAACAATCGTTAAAATCAGTGTGAGAGACGGTACTGTGAAATAGATAGCTAATAGCGCTACGATACCGATAAATATACTTACTGCTACAATAAGCATTTTTCGTTTTTCAACAGGTAGAACTGCACGCTTATGATGTGCTTCTTCTAAATCCTCAATGTCATTTCCTTCAGCATAGAGAGTCGCTAAAAAATCACAATAATGTTCTGGTAATAGTTTATTTTGCTTCCAAAAAAGAATCTCATTTAATATTATTTTTTTTCGTGGATTTGTCATACGGCATTCTCCAAACATTGTTTAATAATGGTTGTACTACAATTTTATATCACAGTATATAAAAGGACATCTGTATAAAGTAGCAAAAAAACAAACTTATGACACGTTCTAATTATGTATTTTTCAATGCTAAGAACTTTATCATTGATATATATGTAGATTTTATAGCGAAAAAAAGAATTGTATCCAAACAAAAAATCGATAGTAGCTTCTAGTATTCAATTAAAATGGACTTACACATCTATATTTATTGCAAAAGAAAAAAGACTGTAGGCAAACTCGAAATTCTCTGAGTTTGTCTACAGTCTGAGACACCTTCAAATGAAGGTATGCTTTACTTTTTATTATTCTAAGAAATCTTTTAAACGTTTACTGCGAGAAGGGTGGCGCAGTTTACGAAGCGCCTTAGCTTCGATTTGACGAATACGTTCACGTGTAACGCCGAATACTTTCCCTACTTCTTCTAAAGTGCGTGTACGGCCATCATCTAAACCGAAACGTAAACGAAGTACGTTTTCTTCACGGTCTGTTAATGTATCTAACACATCTTCTAATTGCTCTTTTAATAATTCATATGCTGCATGATCAGAAGGTGATTGCGCTTCTGAGTCTTCAATGAAGTCTCCTAAGTGTGAATCGTCTTCTTCCCCGATTGGTGTTTCAAGAGATACTGGTTCTTGTGCAATCTTTAAAATTTCGCGTACTTTTTCTGGAGTTAAGTCCATTTCTTCCCCAATTTCTTCTGGAGATGGCTCACGACCTAAGTCTTGTAATAATTGACGTTGTACACGAATTAGTTTGTTAATTGTTTCAACCATATGCACGGGAATACGAATTGTACGTGCTTGGTCAGCAATAGCACGTGTAATCGCTTGGCGAATCCACCAAGTAGCATACGTAGAGAATTTAAAGCCTTTACGGTAGTCGAATTTCTCAACTGCCTTAATAAGCCCCATATTCCCCTCTTGGATTAAATCAAGGAATAACATCCCACGCCCAACGTAGCGTTTTGCAATCGATACAACAAGACGTAAGTTTGCTTCTGCTAAACGTTTACGTGCTTCCTCATCACCTTGCTCAATACGTTCAGCCAATTTAATTTCTTGATCTGCTGAAAGTAAGTCAACACGGCCGATTTCTTTTAAGTACATACGGACAGGGTCATTAATTTTAACACCTGGTGGTACACTTAAATCGTTTAAGTCGAAAGTATCTTCACTTGCTTCTTCTTTCAACAAGCTTTCTTCTTCGAACTCTTCTTTACCGATAATTTGAATATCTTTATTTTTTTCAAGATCCTCTGCGATATGGAAAACTTCTTCGTTCTCCAATTCATAAGGGCTTAATCTCTCAGCGATTTCTTTCATTGAAATCTCGCCTTCTGATTTCGCCTTCTCTTGTATTAATTTTTTTGCCTCATCTAGTGTAATTTCTACTTCTACCTCTTTTGAACGTTCAGACTTGTCCGCCATAAACCTTCCTCCTTCTAAACAACCGAATCGGGTTAAATCGCCGATAACGATTTTCTTAAATGAATAATCTGTTGGGCGATTTCTAGAGCACGTGCATACTCGTGCATCTTCTCCGCTTCTTTTGACTCATGCATCTTTTTATTAATTTCTTGTTCAATACGATATCTTTGAAGTTGACGCAAAGAGTCTGTAATCTCCGCTTCTGCTTGATCAGGGTCACGCTCTACTAAAGACGCTTCCATGACAATTTTGCGTAGTTCGGGGTCATCAAGTACTTCAACGAAGCGCTGATAATCTGGATGCCCGAATTCTTCATAAAATCCAATTAATCGAACAAAAACAGCCATATAAGCATCTCGTACAAAAGGCTCTTTCTGCTCACTACGTAATACCCTGTCCACTACATCTATATTATGAAGCATATGTGCCAGTAATAAACGTTCTGCACGTTCTGCTGCGTCCATAGGCTTTTGTTGTTGCGTGACTGGCATCAACGGCAAAGCTTGTTTTTGCACGTCAGTTTTCTCTGAGCGTACCTTGCCCGCCTCTAACTTTCGGAACTGTGCATAAATTGCTTCTTCCGAAATATTTGTTTCATTTGATAGCTGCCTTATATACAAATCCCTTTCAACTGGTGAAGACCTGCCCACAAGTTGTTCAAGTACTTCTTGTATATATTGAAGCGTATCATTTTCGAACTGGAAATTTTTATTGCGTCTAGCATGCATCATCATGAAAGCAATATACGCATGCGGCTTTTCAAGGATTTGTTCCTTAAAGGCTTGACCACCTTGACTCCGAATATACTCATCAGGGTCTTGTTTGTCTGGTAAAACCGCTATATTTACCTTCATGCGTTCAGCTTGCAGTAATTCTGCCGCTCGTTTCGCCGCATCAAACCCAGCATTATCACCATCATAGCAAATCGTAACTTGCTCAACTAAGCGCTTAAGCTTTGTGATATGCTGATTTGTTAGCGACGTACCCATAGTAGCAACGGCATTTGTCACACCAGCTGAACTAGCAGCTAACACATCCATAAAACCTTCCATTAATATAACTTGACGATTTTTGCGAACCGAGGTTCGAGCCCTGTCTAGGTTATAAAGCACTTCACTCTTATGGAAAATAGGTGATTCTGGACTATTTAAATATTTCGCCTCTTCCCCTGTTGACGATAATATTCGCCCTGAAAAAGCAATTATCTTGCCATTTTCATCACGAATGGGAAACATAATACGTCCTCTAAATCGATCGAAATATCGTTCTTCTCCTTCACGCTGAATGATTAATCCACTTTCTGCTATTTCTTGTAAGTTATAACCTTTTCTTTCAAGTAGCATCGTGAGGGCATCAAAGCTTGGGAGCGACCATCCAATGCTATTAGATTCGATAAGTTCCCTCGTAAATCCTCTTTCTAGCAAATAATTTAACGCTTCTTCCCCATCTTCTGTGTTGAGCAATAAATGCTGGAAAAAATCTGCCGCAAAAGCATGCGCTTCTTTCATACGCTCTTCTGTTTTAGATACTGTTTTCGTAAATTCTGGCATACTAGGCTGAATGTCTAAATGTATACCAGCTCGTTCGCCAAGCTTTACAACGGCATCTGGAAATGAAATATTTTCAATGTCCATGACAAAAGTAATGGCGTTACCACCTGCACCACAGCCAAAGCAATGAAAAATTTGCTTATCAGTGGATACAGAAAAGGAAGGTGTTTGTTCACCGTGAAATGGACAGAGCCCAAACCAGTTGCGCCCTCGCTTCGTGAGTTGCATATATTCGCTAATGACATCTACAATATCCGATTGCGTCCGAATCTGCTCTATCACTTCTTCAGGAATCTTCCCAGCCAATTTCATCACCATCTTTAAATTATGCTCTAGAACACAATTCGCTATTAATTTTAAAAACCCTTTATTTCTCGACAAAAAAATAAGGATTTTCTCTTTTTAAATATTTTTACCACAATTCTATCATTATAAAACAATTTTCGAGTTTTATCTATATTATTTTATATCCACTCAAAAAAACCGCCTCTTCTATACTGAGGTGGTTTACATAATATTATCATTTGTTATTTTGGTTTGAGATATACTCGATGATAACATTCGCTGTTTCTTCTACAGCTTTATTCGTAACATCGATTACATGACAGCCAATTCTTGCTGCAATATTTTCGAAATGTTTAATTTCTTCTAATATTCGGGTATGCTGTGCATAAATAGCGTCATCATTTAACCCTAAAGAAATTAATCTTTCTTTTCGTATAACGTTTAACTTCTCTGGAGAAATAACTAATCCTATGCATTTATTTGGATCAATTTGAAATAACTCTTCAGGTGGTTCTACTTCAGGCACCAATGGAACATTCGCCACTTTAAATCGTTTAAGCGCTAGATACTGTGAAAGAGGTGTTTTTGATGTGCGTGATACCCCAATTAATACAATATCCGCTTGCAATAGACCACGAGGATCTCGACCATCATCATATTTTACCGCAAATTCAATTGCTTCGATTTTTTTGAAGTAATCATCATCAAGTTGATGCACAATACCTGGAGTTTCTAATGGAATTTCTTCCATGAAAGCAGCCATCGATTTTAAACCTGGTCCTAAAATATCTACAGCATGGATTTTCTCTTTCTCGCAAAGCTCATTCAATAAAGTACGCATTTCCTTTTGAACAAGTGTATATACAATAAGCGCATTTTGTTGGACAGCTAAGTCTACAATTTTGCGGATATGTTCTTCTGATTGAATATGAGGAAAGCGTCTAATAATTGTTTCTTCAAAACTCGGTCGAAACTGGCTAATGACTGCCTTTGCTACTTGATCGCCAGTTTCCCCGACTGAATCTGAAACAACAAAAACTTGAAGTCTTTTCATGTTGTTCACCTTCAATTTTAGACATTTTGCGCAAGCGATAAAAATGCACGTGTAATCGTCGTTTTCGTTAATCGTCCTACAACCTCTAAACCATTTTCATGTGGCTCAACTACTGGTAAGGAATCGACTTCACGCTCAATCAATTTATTTGCTGCGACAATTAAAGAATCCTTTCTTTCACAATACGAAATATTAGGCATACGTGTCATTATAATATGAACAGGAATCTTATTCAAATCTTGCGTGCCGATACTTGTACGTAGTAAATCTTTACGAGACAGTACACCTGTTAAATACTCGTTTTTGTCTACTACAAACAGGGTTCCGACATCTTCGGCAAACATAAAACAAATCGCATCATAAACCGTCATTGTTTCTGGAACAATTACAGGTGATGAATGGAATTCCTTCACTTTCAATTTGTTAATGCTATCCGTCATCGTTACAGACGTTTTTTTCCCTGAATAAAAATAGCCAACTCTTGGTCTAGCATCTAAAAAGCCTGCCATTGTAAGAATTGCTAAATCTGGTCTTAATGTCGCTCTTGTCAGATTGAGACGTTCTGCAATGTGTTCCCCTGTGATTGGGCCATTTTCTTTCACAATTTGTAAAATATCTTCCTGACGTTTATTGAGTTCGATTGGACTCACCGCCTCAAATCTAATAGTGTTATACTCATGCTCAATTATTATATACTATAGGGTGGTAGCTATGCAAAGTATTACACTATTTCTATATAAATGTTATTATAAAAAGGGTTTGTATGATTGAAGCAGTATTTCAAAAATACAAGATAGAGCATGAATAAATATAAAAATGTGTAAAGTTGTGGCAAATCATAGCTAATTTTATGACTAAAATTATAGATAAGTCGAACGTGTGTACAAGAATGTGTGAGTATTAGTGGGGGAAATTGCCAAATTTTTTTTATTGCTTCAACAATATAAAATACCGTAGCAAGTGCTTTGTTTTATGGCTCACAAAAATTGGGCTCTGATCAATTTTAAGCGCACCTTTGCACTGCCCAATTATTATAAGTGAAATTACCTTTTTCGTTGTGATAAATCCTAGATGTTACTATCGCCATGTCTAATTATAATGCATGATGGGGATTTCGTCATTTTTGACGAGCCATCAAATTGATGATTAACATACTGCATTTTGCGATATTCAAACAAAGTTTAGAAAGCTAATAATGGCAGCTTGTGTGGCAAGTTGTTTTGAAAAACAGCTCTAACACTTGGTATACAGGGCTTATTCAGACTTACTACAGGCGAATGGTTGTTGCGAAGTAAAGAACTACATGCTACAATATTGACAAAGACGCTAGCTTCACATGTATTTTCGAGCGATATTGAGCGTCAACATATAGGCGATGATAGGAAAAAAGTATCTGTTCTATTTTTAAAAAAGCGAGTAGAGAATGGTGAAAGTCTACACAGAATACAGAGAAAAGGCACTCCTTGAGCCAACTTTTTGAAAAAGAGGTTTTAAACGTTTGTCTACTAGGCATAGATTATGCTCGTAATCAAAACATTTAAAACAATCAGGGTGGAACCGCGGGTATTAGCACTCGTCCCTGGGCATTAACTGTGCCCGGAGACGGGTGCTATTTTTAATTTAGCCCGTGGCTAAATTAAAAAATGCCTCCGGCGGATGTCATAGATTTTTTAGAGGAGTTAATCGTGCAAGCACGATTAAAAATCTAGACGCACTGTTTATCTGCGCGAAAGCGAAGCGACAGCTGCAAATACGCCAAGGCGAATTTGATTAAACTCCTAATTTTATTATTACTAATTTCAAGGAGGCTATTTTAATGGCTGGTAAATCAATGGAAACAATCGTAGCTTTAGCAAAACATCGAGGCTTTGTCTTCCCAGGTTCTGATATCTACGGAGGATTAGCAAACACTTGGGATTACGGTCCACTAGGTGTTGAACTTAAAAACAACGTAAAAAAAGCTTGGTGGCAAAAATTCGTTCAAGAATCTGAACACAACGTAGGTCTTGACGCTGCTATCTTAATGAACCCTAAAGCTTGGGTGGCATCAGGTCACGTTGGGAACTTCAATGACCCAATGGTTGACTGTAAAGCATGTAAAGCACGCCACCGTGCCGATAAAATCATCGAAGATGCTGCACTAGCAAAAGGCGACGAAATTATCGTAGACGGTATGACGTTTGACCAAATGAAAGAAACAATGGTGAAATACGATGTCGTTTGTCCTGATTGCGGCAAAGCAGATTTCACAGACATCCGTCAATTCAACTTAATGTTCAAAACGTTCCAAGGTGTAACAGAATCTTCAACAAACGAAATTTTCCTTCGCCCTGAAACAGCACAAGGAATTTTCGTAAACTTCAAAAACGTACAACGCTCAATGCGTAAGCGTACACCATTCGGTATCGCACAAATCGGTAAATCATTCCGTAACGAAATCACACCAGGTAACTTTACGTTCCGTACTCGTGAATTCGAACAAATGGAGCTTGAATTCTTCTGTAAACCAGGGGAAGACCTTGAGTGGCACGCATACTGGAAAAACTTCTGTAAAGACTGGTTATTAAACCTAGGCATGAAAGAAGATTCTATGCGTCTACGTGACCATGAAGAAGACGAATTATCTCACTACTCAAACGCTACAACTGATATCGAGTTCAAATTCCCATTCGGCTGGGGCGAACTATGGGGCGTTGCTGACCGTACAGACTTCGACTTAAAACAACATATGGAACACTCTGGCGAAGATTTCACATACATCGATCCAGTGACAAACGAACGCTATGTACCATATTGTATCGAGCCATCTCTAGGAGCTGACCGTGTAACATTAGCATTCTTATGTGATGCTTATGACGAAGAAACACTTGAAGGCGATGACAAACGTACAGTTTTACGCTTCCACCCTGCTTTAGCACCGTTCAAAGCAGCAGTACTACCACTTTCTAAAAAATTATCTGAAGAAGCTGGCGATCTATGGGCTGACCTACGCAAAGCATTCCCAGTTGATTTTGATGAATCTCAATCAATCGGTAAACGCTACCGTCGTCAAGACGAGATCGGTACACCATTCTGTATCACATACGACTTCGATACAAAGGAAGACGGTCAAGTAACAGTACGTCACCGCGATTCTATGGAACAAACACGCATGCCTATCGGTGATGTTAAAGCTTATATAGAGAAACACTTACAATTCTAATATGAAAGGGAGCCACTAATTGTGGCTCCCTCTTTTTATGCCTTTAAAATTGAAAACAATCGTTCTTGCATTTT
Source organism: Lysinibacillus sp. NPDC097287 (assembly GCF_044761695.1). NCBI lineage: Bacteria > Bacillati > Bacillota > Bacilli > Caryophanales > Bacillaceae > Lysinibacillus > Lysinibacillus sp. NPDC097287. The sequence continues at coordinate 54,090 of NZ_JBIWCX010000002.1, read as the reverse complement.
TTCCTCGAATGAAAACTTTTTCATACTCATACCAACTAAGCTAACAAGTAATTCTTCAATATCTGCTAACGTGTAGTAAAGGAATGTTCCCTCACGCATTGGGCGTATTCGCTTCTCTCCCGTCAACTCCTCTGTGATAAAATATGCAATATTCACATTACACTGCTCCATCAGCTGTGTAATACGCTCATCATCACCAGGATTAATGAAGAATGGTACAATTTTATCAATATATAAAATACTTTGTACTAGTTTGACAAAGAAATTCTCACGCAAAGATGTTTCCACTACTAGAATAGTTGTTTGCTCATGTTGATAATCCATATACAAAACACTTATTTGTTCCTCTAAAAGTTTCTTTAATATATTTATTGAATTTTTATACTTCGCCATATCAGTTTGAATTTCTCGTGTTAATAGTCGAAGAATACGAAATGAGGGCAAAAATATTTTCAGGACAATTTCTTTTGGATGAAGGTGGTCAATCAATTTATTAAAGTAAATTTTCAAATTATTTTCTTCACCACGAATTAGCTGCTCAACAAATAAGTTGAAGATTTCTTCAAAGCTATCCGCTCGGTAGTCAATCATTTTAATGATCTTAACGCTGTAATTCAGCGGTAAATTCATCGAAATCTGCTCATCCAACAATTTTACTTTCGGAAGTGTTGGGAACAAATCATAGACAAGTTCTACTTGTGCTGTACGATGATCCGAAAGATACACAATCGAGTTTACGGGATAAATGCCCAAACATTCCACAAATTTATGCATAAATTTTTCGTTATACAATTCACGATCACGGTACAAAACAGCTAATGCATCCGTCGCGCCATATCCTGAATGATACGCACGCTTTGAGGTCATAGCGGAATATACATCGATTATTTGTAGTGCCTGTACACCCTCACTCAAGTCATCTGCACAAAGACTATTTGGATACCCTTTACCAGCAAAACGTTCATGATGGTCACGTGCAAGATAGGCAATATCCTCCTCACCATGTTCTATTAAGAGATCATGGCCTTTTGTAGTATGTGTTTTGATAATTTCAAATTCATCTTCATTTAGTTTACGCTTTAAATTCAGAATTTCTTGTGGTATAAATACCTTCCCAATATCGTGGAACAAATAGCCCTTTGCCAACGTCTCAATATCTGTAAGACCAAGATGGCGTGCAAAGATTGTTCCTAACACAAAAACATCAAAAGAATGCACATAAGAATATTCATCCCATTCTTTTAAGCGCATCAATAAATCAAAACGATGCTTCTCTTCTAGGATTTTTTCAAAAATCTCTCTGACAAAAGCAGTATCCTGCATGCTTTTTAATATTTGACCATAGCGTAATTCATGGACAACATTTTCTAATGTTATCATAAATAACTTACTGACTTTTTCTTTATACTCATCAAATTCTTTTTTTTCAAGTAGTGGCGCAAAAACATCTTCATACTCTTTAACACGTGTCGCACCTAAATCTCTAACAACTCTTACCGAGTCTACTGGTAAGCGGACTGTAAGTGAATCTACTTTTCTTAGCTTTAGCAACTCAATAATACGCACAGTTAATACTAAATCTTTTTTTGCAAGTAAGCGATAATCGACAAATATATCCTCTGCTAAGACATCACCAGCTTGCACTTCTTTAATGTTTAATGTCACTATTGTAAACATATATTTTTGCCACATACACGCAGTTTTACAGCATTATGTGACCTCCCTCCTTTTTTTCATAAACTACGCTGATCTGAAAAATTCACTGTAGACGTTCTGCTAATAGAGACACTTTCTAACTTTTACATCTTTTACATACTAAGTTATTTGTTATTAATGACGAATACAATTTTCTACTTTGACATTATAATTTATTATATTAGAATAACTTCAATGGATTTATTTACCTCTTTACAATAGCATAGGTTAATTTACCTTTTCAACATATTTATAATATACATATGATTAGTTTTTACTATGAATACACTAATAACTAATCACAAAAACAGTATTTCTGTCCTACTTTTCCAAAAAGATAATAAAAGTAACCGATTCAATTCAGCATCAATTGCACTTATAATTTTCTCTTTACTATATGTATTTTAATAAAAAATGATATATTTCACTTATCTCGAATTGTCCGGAAAAACATTATTATAATTCGCTCTATTAATAATACCTGCAATTTTCAATACCTTTATGTACATTAGTCTAACTTTTTTTGTAAATACAAACGACAATCTCTTAATTTTTTTAGAATAGATCCACTACTATCATTATCTGTTATTCTCATATAAATGAAAATATAATTTGTAAACTCATTTTACCTCTATATCTGCTCACCTCCCTATTCACATAGGTTAATATTCCCACTATCAACAGTCGAAGAAATTTGTTATAAATTATATTATAGTTAAAATTTAATCATAAATAATAATAAAACATCATTTATAAGCAAAAATATAACAACACTACATACTTATTACCTAAAATTAAGAATCGTAGATAAGATAAATTTCTGCAAATTAAAGGAGAACTATAAAATTAAATTTTTGGAGGAATAAAATTGAATACAAAACGTTTTTACCAATATGCATTGGCTGCTACATTAGCAACAAGTGCTATAGTTATTGCTGTACCTACAAGCGCTGCTACAACATTTACAGATGTAAATGCATCTACTGAGGAAGGAAAAGCTATCATCAACTTAGCTGAGCGAGGCATTATTTCAGGCTATCCGGATGGCACATTTAAACCAGCAAATGCCATTACACGCACACAAGCAGCAAAAATTTTAGCTGGCATTTTGGAACTAGATACTAAGAATGTGACAAACCCACACTTTAAAGATGTAAAACCTGGTGATGAAAACTATGGTGCCATCGCAGCACTAGCTAATGCAGGTATTATCAGTGGTTCAAATGGCTATTTCAATCCAACAAAAAATATTACTCGTGGCCAAATGTCAAAAATGATTGTGCGAGGCTTCGATTTAGAAATTGCTGAAGACACAAACATTCCATTTACTGATGTGGTAGCAGGAAGTGAGTATGAACCCTATATCCAAACACTATTTGCTAATAACATTACAAAAGGAACAACACCGACTACTTTCGGGACTTATAGTAATGTGAAACGTTCGCAATTAGCTTCTTTTGTGGTACGTGCTGAAAACACAAAAAATAGCGCAACTGTTTACGCAAAGAAATATAACCAAGATTATATTTTTGCATCTTATGGTGGCATTAATCCTGCAGAAGACGTTTTCACTTGGGATGAAGAACAAGATATGACAGATGCTATTACGATTAAGCCATTAAAAGAAGGTACAGGGAAATTAGTCATTACAGGCTTTACAGAAGATAGTGAAGATTTTGTAGATGTATTTTTCTTAGTACATGTAGAAACAGTTAATGGCAAACTTCAAGCAACACTTGAAGAAGTAGATGAAGCAGATTACTTAGAAAACATGCCAGTTACATTACTAGAAGGTGATTTGAACTTTATCCCAACAGATGTAAGCATCAAAACAGCTGATGGCCAAGCATTAACTTCAGACGCATATGCTTTCGAAGTTAAAGATAAAGTAACAACATTCGCCATTTTCGAAAACGGCGAATATACAGTAACGTTTACGGATGGTACACTTCAACAGACAATGGTTGCGGAAGTTTATTCTTATGATTTCGTTCAAATGATTGATCTATACGAAATTACAAATCAAGTCACTTTTACAGCTGATGATATAGCACTAGAGCCAACAACAGTAACATTTGAAGACTTAAGTGATGAATGGAATACAGATTATAAAGTACCTGTAAAAGCTACAATCCAAGATGGAGTACTTACTGTTACACCAATATCCGAAGGTCCAGCTCTTCTAAAAGTGACTGGTAAGAATGGTAAAACAACTTATATCTATATCGAATTCATGAAATTCGCGGGTGAGTGGGCTAGTTTCCATGAGTTTATCGATGCAGATGAATTTGAAGATTTCATAAACTAAAAAAATGCCAGAAGACCGATGTTATTCGTCTTCTGGCATTTCTGTTTTGGGTATTATTGGTCGTGGCTGCAATTCAGGTGTTCGTTCTAATTGCTCGATAAATTTTTTCGTTTTAAAACGAATACCCGTTTGTTCCTCATAAATCGTTGTTATTATTTTTTTTATAAAGTATTTCGTTTCCTTTTTCAGCTCTAACTTTCCAATTTGATCGATTGGCACCGTGTAAAACATACGGATTAGTTTCAATTGTGTTGGTGTGAGTCTAATAATATACGGATCTTGCTGATAGCATCTATGACATAAGAAACCACCTTGTGCGAATGAAAATGCAAATTCTCCGTCTACTGCGCTACACGAGGCACAAGCATGTAAAATTGGTTGCACACCAGTATAGGGCAACATTTTCCATTCTACAAATAAGGTAATCGCTTCCGGATCGTAGCCATCCTCAATCGCCTGTAATGAATGAAGTAGTACATCAAAAGCATATGGCTCAGGCTTTCCTTCTTCCACCACACGCTCAATAAGCTCCATAATATAACTCGCATAAGCTGTTGCTATTATATCTTCACGAATATGACGCATCGAATTTAAATGCTCACCTTGTTGCAATGTCCCCATTCCTGTATGATGCTGTACCATGAACATACCGTATGTAAATGGCTGTGTCACAGAGGCCAGCCTACTTGATGGCTTTTTTGCTCCGCGAGCCATCGTTGCAACTTTGCCCGCTTCTCTCGTCAATAAAGTTACAATTTTATTGGACTCTCCATATGCACGTGCTTTTAACACGATTGCCTCCCATTTATAAAGCAATTGTCTTCCCCCTTCCTTTCCGCAAGAAAATGCGCCAAGCACAAAGGCCAAGCGCATCTTTTTCTTATCAACCTTCTATTTAATCAAAGGTTCCTTTATTTAATACTCATCATCACGGAAACCGAAGTCTCGTAGATGTGTTGATTTGTTACGCCAATCTTTTTGAACTTTTACCCAAAGTTCTAAGTATACTTTTGAGCCAAGTAGCATCTCAATGTCTTTTCGTGCGCGTGTACCGACTTCTTTTAATAGTGCACCACGTTTACCGATAACGATTCCTTTTTGAGAGTCACGCTCAACCATGATTGTTGCTTGAACACGAATCATACCTTCTTTTTCTTCATCAGGTTTAATTCTATCAATAACAACAGCGATTGAGTGTGGCACTTCTTCACGTGTTAAGTGTAATACTTTTTCGCGAATTAGCTCAGAAATAATGAATCGTTCCGGGTGATCCGTCACTTGATCTGCAGGGTAATATTGCGGCCCTTCTGGTAAATATTTTTCAATCGTCGTTAATAATGAATCGACGTTGTTACCTTGAAGTGCTGAAATCGGAATAATTTCTGCAAAATCGTATTTTTCTCGGTAAGTCTCAATAATTGTTAGTAGTTCATCTGGGTGAACTTGGTCGATTTTATTGATGATTAAAAATACTGGCGTTTCATTGCCTTCTAACCATTCTAAAATGAATTCATCACCTTTACCGAATTTTTGCTCAGCATTAACCATGAACATAATGCCATCTACTTCGCGCAAAGTGTTTTTCGAAACTTTCAGCATGAATTCGCCCAGCTTATGTTTCGGTTTGTGAATACCTGGTGTATCAATGAAAATTGTTTGGCTATTTTCTCGTGTTAATACACCTTGTACCTTATTTCGTGTTGTTTGTGGTTTATCGCTCATAATTGCGATTTTTTGACCAATCACACGGTTTAACAATGTTGATTTCCCAACATTAGGTCGTCCAATAATCGAGATGAATCCCGACTTAAAGCCTTTTTTAGTCTCCAGCATCTAGTAAATCCTCCGTTGTAAATGCAAACGGTAATAACTCGCCAACTGACGTTACCGTAACATCACCTTTTAAATTTGTTAAATAAACAGGCATAGATGGCGCACAAAATTCAATCATCACTTGACGACAAGCTCCACACGGCGCACAAGGACCGTCTGTATCAGCCACAATTGCAATTGCTTCAAAATCTCGGATACCTTCTGATACTGCTTTGAAAAATGCCGTACGCTCAGCACAGTTTGTCATGCTATAGCCTGCATTTTCAACATTACAGCCATGAATGACGTCTCCGTCTTTTGTCAATAATGCAGCCCCTACTTTAAATTTCGAATAGGGAACATACGCTTTCTCACGTGCAATTTTAGATTCCTCAAGTAATGCATGCATATCGATTGTCATAGATGCCAATTCTCCTCTACATAAATGTATAGTTATCTTCATTAAGTGGGCATCCGTACGCCCACTTAATGAAGATATGCCTCCGGCGGATGTCACAAATTTTGAAAGGAGTCAGGACAATTCAAAATCTGAACGCAATTACGCCGGGGCGTAATTGATCTTAAAACCATTTAGGTAAAAAGATTAGTAAGCCAATTATAGCACTGAAAACAGCAAATACCAGCACAGCACCTGCTGCGATATCCTTCGCCTGCTTGGCAAGTGGATGAATGTTTGGTGACGCAAGATCAACCACACGTTCAATCGCGGTATTCATCATTTCAAGTGCAAATATCAGTGCTATTAATATTAACACAATGAACCATTCTATGCGTGATAAACCTGTGAAAAATCCCGCAATTAGCACAATCACAGCACTTATTATATGCGACTTAAAATTTTGCTCCTTGCAAGCTGTTACTATACCACAAAATGCATAGCCGAACGAGCGGATAAACTTACGACCATCCATTTTTTAGTCACGTCCTAAACCGAATGATTGTAAAATTTCATCTTGTTTACCGAACATTATTTTTTCATCCTCTGGCTCCATATGGTCATAACCAAGTAGATGTAAAAAGCCATGTACTGCTAAAAAGCCTAATTCACGCTCAAACGAATGACCATATTCCTCGGCTTGTTCTTTTGTACGATCAGTTGAAATAATAATATCGCCTAAAATTCGTGGCATGCCTTCAAATGTTACTTCCATTTCACCTTCGCCTAATTCTTCTAGCGCAAACGAAATAACGTCTGTTGGCTGATCTTTTTCACGGTATTCGCGGTTAATTTCTTGAATCGCTTCATTCGTCACAAACGTTACCGATACTTCTGTTTCTGGCTCGATTTTTTCAACGGCTGCAGCATGCTGTAAAAGTTTTTCAACTAATGCAAGATGCGTTTCCGTTACTTCATTTGTTTCATCTGTAAAATCAATTGTTAAAATCATAGATGCCTCCTACTTTTCTGTCTTTGGATATTCAATACGCGAATGGAAAATACCATTTAACGTTTCACAAAGTACTTGCTCTATACATTTTAACTCTTTTATCGAAATATCGCATTCATCAAACTGATTATCTTGCACACGATCGTCTATAATTGACTTTACCAACTTGTGAATCTTCTCAGCATTCGGCTCTTTCATCGATCTTACAGCCGCTTCCACGCTATCAGCTACGCTAATGACCGCCGCTTCTTTCGTTTGAGGCTTCGGTCCAGGATAACGGAATATTGCTTCATCAAACACCTTCCCTTCTTCCTTCGCTTTAAATAGGAAGAACTTCAATAAGCTTGTCCCATGATGCTGAAGTGCAATATCAATAATTTCCTGAGGCATTTTATAGCGCTTTAACATTTCCGCACCATCTGTAGTATGGGCAATAATAATTTCTGCACTCGTTTCAGGTGCCATTGAATCATGTGGATTGACACCAGACATTTGATTTTCGATGAAAAATGCCGGGCGTTTTGTTTTACCAACATCATGATAATAACAACCAACACGAGCGAGTAAGCCATCTGCACCAATTGCCTCACACGCTGCCTCTGCTAGATTCGCCACCATAACACTATGATGATAGGTCCCTGGCGTTTCCATTAGTAGTTTTTTCAGCAATGGATGATTTGGATTCGATAATTCAATAAGGCGTAACGTCGATAACAAGCCAAATGCGGACTCAAAAAATGGCAATAAGCCCATTGTCAGCGCACCAGACAGTAATGCCGACGTAATCGCTGCGGTAAAGTAAAACATCAGCTCTGATATGCCGTAAGACGACTGTGTCATCAATAAATAGAATGCAATGAAAGCCAAATTAGTTAATGAAATGACACCAACTGCTTGTAAAATATGCGAACGTTTTTCCACACTCCGCATAAAGAATAAACTTGCAAAGCCACCAAAGATTATATATAACGTAACTTCCATTTGCATGACAGACGAATAGCCTTCTTGGAACATGACACCTGCCGAGGCAGCAGTCATCACTGTCACTAGCACAGCAGCTCGATCGTCAGCAAGAAGCCTTACAAGCATTGGTGCAAGTGCTGTCGGGAATAAAAATGCTATGGTTACATCAAATTCATCTGCCACTAAACCAATAAATTTCATTAGCACAATTGATAAACTGTACACAATTACTGTGACAAGCAAGGCATTGCGCTTTTTACGCTCCTCTGTTTCCATACGTTCAAACAAAATAAACATGAACATCATCTGTATCAAAATCAAAATAGCAAGCCCAGCAATCGGTTTCATAGACGCTTTGTTACTCACCATACCTAGTAGTTCTAGCTGACGATAGGCTTCATTGTCAATGACTTGCCCTTCTTGTACAATAATTTGTCCTTGCAATATACGCGTAGGCTCCACAGCATCTTTTGCTTGCTGAATAGCAGCCTTCGTTTGTTCTTTGTTTTCCGTTTCCGTTTCGATGATACTTGCACGTCCTATTAATACGATAGAGCTTAAAATCTTATCAGGATAGCCTCGTTGTTCACGGATTTTTGTTTCAAGCGCATCTCTCTCAGCTGGTAAGTTTTCTACACGAATCTTTTTTTGTAAATGTTCAGTCACAAGCTTCGATAGCTGCGTACTCGATTTTGTTAAATCTGCTTCACTTTGTATTAGCAAATTTTCAAGTTGCGTATCTGAAAAAGGTAATGACAGTTGTTTCCCATCAATCGTTTCCAGTTTTTTTCGCAATAATGCCACTTGGTCTTCAACATCAATCGGCTCTTTTCTACTTTCGATGTCAGCTTTGACTTCCAGTACATAATCAAATAATGATGTGATCATTGCGGCGCGTTGTTTCGCAACATCTTCTGAAAATTGATAGACCGGCATGACAGTATTAGCCGCCTTATCACGCTCTTGCTCTGTCTTCACTGTGTCTTCTATAGTTTTAGTAGATCGCACCGTTTCTGGAGCAAGCTGTAACGGTTTAAAATCATATGTAACACCTTTGACATCGCCATACATTAATGAAAACTGCAAAGCTCCTGTTAAGATGAGAACAGCCATTAAAAAATAGCGAAAACCAATTAACTCTGTTATTTTCCGAAGTTGTTTTTCCATTTGGCACCCCCTCTATCAATCTCTATCATACCAATTCAAAAAACATTTTTCTCGAAAAATAAATAATATAGTAAAAAACAGCTACACAATTTCGTGTAGCTGTCACATTTTTCAAAGCAATTGATCGGCGTAAGCTTGGATAATTTTTGCAACTACTGGATGACGAACCACGTCACCCTGCTCTAAAATTTGGAAGTGTATATCTTTTACATATTTTAATGTACGTTCAGCGACAATTAAACCAGACTCTGTATTTTTCGGTAAGTCCATTTGCGTTTTATCACCTGTGATTACCATTTTTGAACCAAAGCCTAAACGTGTTAAGAACATTTTCATTTGCTGATGTGTTGTGTTTTGCGCTTCGTCCAAAATGACAAAAGCATCATCTAATGTTCGGCCACGCATATACGCTAAAGGTGCAATTTCAATTGTACCTCGTTCGATTAGACGTTGCGTTTGTTCTGACCCGTAAATGTCATTTAAAGCATCATATAAAGGACGTAAATACGGATCCACCTTCTCCTTTAAATCCCCAGGTAAAAAGCCTAGAGATTCGCCTGCTTCAACTGCAGGGCGGGTTAAGATAATACGTTTCACATGACCATTTTTCAAAGCTTGTGTTGCCATGACAACGGCTAGATATGTTTTCCCTGTACCAGCAGGACCAATAGCAAAAATAACGTCCCTGTGACGAATCGCCTGTATGTATTCCCGTTGACCGATTGTCTTCGCACGAATAGGTTTCCCTTTCGTTGTACGAGCAATCTCTTCATCGTATAGTTCTGCAAAATATTCAATAGTACCTTTTTGAGTCATTTCAACTGCTGTTGCTACATCACGTTGATCGATATTAATACCTTTACGAATTACCTTTAATAACGCGTGCAGAAGCTGTGTTACTTGTTCTTTCGCTTCTTCTTCACCAGTTAGCTGAATTTGTGCACCACGTGTAATGATTTGGACATGAAACGCTTCTTCAATTAATTTCAAGTTTGCATCGGAAATACCGAGTAGCATGATTGCTTCGTTTGGATTATCCACTTGTAATACAGTTAACTGTTCAGACATAATCATTCTCCTTGTAAGGCATGTATTGGACTTGCAATGTTTTCATTTACTAAAAATAGAACTTTCCCTTCAACTGTACCATCCCCCCACTTCAACTGCAAAAGGTTTTCTTTTTTAATGACACTTTTTGAAGGTAGTGAACGTATCATTTTTTCATGAAGTAATGGCAAGAGTAGCGAATCAATTTTCGATTCATCAAGCTCAACTTCCACTTTTTTTGTCTTTTGCTCTTCCACAATAGATACGTACGGATCAAGCCAATTTGGTAATTCTTTCTTTTGCACAGAATCCACTTCTTCGTGAATACCTGCAATTAATATACGCCAATTCTTTTCTTGCATCGTTTCCATGGTAATCTTAGTTGGCATTTTAAATGTACACTCAAGCCAATAATCTGCATACACTTCTCCTTCTGCCCCCACAAAGACTTTATCATTACCACTATCAATCACGCCAGATACTAGCACATCGCCGTCATAAGCCGTTTCATTAACCGATATCTTCCGTTCACCGTGTCTGATATTAAAATGCGTTATGACGCCACTTTTTGTAGCTACTAAATGGGTCGCTTGCTGTACATTTTTTTGTTCTGTTTGCTTCGGCGATTCTTGTGGTCGTAGCACAACACGACCACCATTTTTTTCAATATGCACCCACGCAAGGTCACGATGTTTTTCTAATAGTTCCTGCCGAATTAGTGCATTAGATGGTACATTTTTTCTAGACATGGGCGTTTCCAATTTAAAAGTCTTATGAAATGTTTTTTCTATTTGCTGTCGCAATTCTGGTGAATCCGCCTCAACATCAATGCGCCAAACCACCTGCGCACAGAGGAGTGGAATAATGACCATTATGATTAATCCAAGTATCGTCCAAAGTTGCGCACGAAAAACTTGCAGTTCATCTGCATAATGAACTGTCATTTTCAGTTTATACCGTTTTCGTGTTCTGCGAATCTTTGATAAATAAGCCATATTCGTTTCAAATGTTACCTCTTGATCACGAAACACGACATGCTTGAGTTCAATTTTTTGTCCATGTAATTCTTGTATAAAAGGATGAACATTTTCATGACGCTTTATACGTATGATAATCGGTCTATGATTCCATATCATTGTTCCTGTCCTCTTCCTGTCTAATTTTAATATGCATTTCTTTTAAGTCGACAACAGTTAGTTGAAGCATTTCATCTTTGATGGCATCTATTTCAACTGATTTTCCACGAATTGTAACTTTATAGTTTGCATATATAAATGAACACGACGATGCATCTGCATGTAGAAAACGATAGGGACCGATTATTTTTAATGTTTCATACTGTGACAATTCGATGAGTGGCGTTAACTGAAATAATTTTTTCATAAAAAAATGCCTCCTTCTTCGGCAATATATGCTACGAAAAAGGAGGACATGCTAGTTATTTTCTTTTTGCTTTTGGTGGACCTAATACTTCAGCCATTACAACTGCCTGCATAAGTGCTTGTTTAGAAGTTGGTAGTTCAAACGTCTGATTTGTAGACGTTACGTTCACTTCCTTCTTCCCAGATGCCATTCGCCCAAAGCTAGGACGGTCTGTTTTACGATTATGTGAATCTGTTGGAATTAGTGGAGGTGCCACATAGCTCGGCGTTTGTTCCGCTACTTCAATTTCAACAGGCTGCATACGCTCTTCGCGGATGTGCTTCCCGGGCTGTTTTTCTTGAATATCCCCTAAAAATCCACGTGCAAAATCTTCAAACGATTGTGTGTTTATCGTAGGACGCTGAGGTTTTCTCTCCTCTGTATTTGTGACAACAGGAGGTTGTTGCTTAGCGTCTTTATCAAACGATGGCATTTGCTTTTGTTCTTTATTTTTTGATTTACCGAAAAGAGAGCTGACTATGGCAATGATTATAAAAATTATTAATTGTTCCATTTGATAGTATTTGCTCCTTTCCGAATTTTACGATTGTGAATCATTTTTTTCTGGTTTATCTGTGCTAACCTTTGAAATAGAATCACGCATTGCAGTATCTGCTTGGATATTACGGTAATTCATATAATCCATGATACCAAGGTTACCAGAACGTAATGCCTCTGCCATTGCTTGTGGTACTTCAGCTTCAGCTTCTACTACTTTGGCCTTCATTTCTTGAACACGTGCAATCATTTCTTGCTCGTTAGCTACAGCCATTGCACGACGTTCTTCCGCTTTCGCTTGAGCAATGTTTTTATCCGCTTGTGCTTGCTCAATTTGAAGCTCGGCCCCAATGTTTTTGCCGATATCAACATCCGCGATATCAATCGATAAGATTTCGAATGCTGTACCAGAGTCTAAACCTTTTTTCAACACTGTTTGAGAGATCATATCAGGGTTTTCTAAAACGACTGTATGATGTGTAGCAGAACCAATTGTACTTACGATACCTTCACCTACACGTGCTACAATTGTTTCTTCACCAGCACCACCTACTAAACGTTCGATGTTCGCACGTACTGTAATACGTGCTTTCGCTTTTACTTCGATACCATTCATCGCCACACCTGCAATAAACGGTGTTTCAATCACTTTCGGGTTAACCGACATTTGTACGGCTTCTAATACGTCACGTCCAGCAAGATCGATTGCTGCACAACGTTCGAATGTTAGCTCAATGTTTGCACGGTGCGCTGCGATTAATGCGTTTACTACGCGGTCTACGTTACCACCTGCAAGGTAATGACTTTCCAACTGATTGATTGTTACTGGTAAACCAGCTTTATGTGCTTTAATTAACGGATTTACGATACGTGACGGAATTACACGACGTAAGCGCATCCCGATTAATGTGAAAATACTAACGCGGACACCTGCTGCAAGAGCAGAAATCCATAGTGCCACCGGTACAAAAGTGAAAAATACCGCAATGACAATGAATAATAATACAAGTCCGACTACTGGACCGATTAAAGCTAAATCAAAACCCATTTGTTATTCCTCCATCTCTTTGTCTGTTTGTCTAACCACGATGCGAGAGCCTTCTACTTTAATAATCTCAACATTCTTGCCTGCGTCGATATAACTACCTTCAGACACGATATCGATACGTTCATTGCCCAACTGCATCGTTCCTGCCGGGCGAAGAGGCGTTATCGACTTCCCTACTTTACCAAGTAAATCTGTACGATTGATGTTTGATACGTAACCTTCTTCTGTAGTTGTCGCATCTTTCAAGACAAGTTTGTTAAAAACATGCATCTTTTTTCCAAAAAATTTCATTAGGATCACCATCCCTATAATCGCTACAATGAACGCAATAAATATCGACATTATCATCTGCGACATATCCGCGCCAGCTAGTAGCAAACTCAGTAATACTAGAACGCCCCCTAAAATACCAACAATACCTCCAGGGACAAAAAACTCCGCAATGACAAGTGCCAAACCGGCGATAAATATTAACAGCGTTTCATAACCAGCAAAGCCAGCTACCATATGACCAAAGAAAAATAGGCCCAGTGACGATAACCCCATTATACCTGGAACACCAAATCCTGGCGAATACAATTCCATCACAAGCCCTAAGCTCGCAATCGACAGTAAAATTGGTACAATAATCGGATTGGTAATAAATCGAGCAAGTTTTTCTGAAAATGTTGGATCAACCGGTACGATATCGCTACCCTTTAGTTCTGTAGCCGCTAATAGCTCTTGAAAGTTTGAAACAGTACCTTCCGAATAACCAACTTCAAGTGCTTCCGATGCAGATAATGTTAAAAGATTATCGCCGCCAGCTCTAAATTCAGGAAGATCCATACTTGTATCCGCCATTGCTAGAGCGTACTTCGGATCGCGACCAGATGTCTCAGCTGCGGCCTTCATTTGTGCAAGCCATGCACTATTTGCCTTTAAATCTGCCGCATTTCCTGCTGAATCGATTACAGCAGCCGCTCCAATTGTGCCATTAGGAACCATGTAAATTTCGTCTGCATGCAAGGCCAAAAATGCTCCCGCAGAATGGGCATCTTTATTGATATACGCGATTGTGCGGATCGATGATTCATCCATAAGCATGGCGATATCACTTGCTGCATTAACGAAACCGCCCGGCGTATGTATGTCAAGTATGATGGCTTCTGCATAATTATCCTCTGCCTCTTTAAAAGCTCGTTCTAAAAATGCGTGAAGTCCTCGTTCCACCTCATCATGAATTGGTACGTGATAAACCTTACTACTTGCGAAAGCTGTAGTCATTGGAAATGCTAATAAAAAAGCCATCCACACCACTAGCAAATAGCTGATGATTCTCCTTTTCCGCATCTTTTTCCCTCCCTTCTAAAAATACTTCTCAATTGTTATACGGACAACTTCGTAAAAAGTTTCATGTAATCTCATTTTTTTATTATATATAAAAAAACGAATGAAGTCGTCAACGACTTCATTCGGCTTTTTTCGTATGTAGCGCAAACTTGAGCCTCAATGCAAAATACCTAGTATAAATCGCAAACGCGATTTATACTAGGTATATCATTGTCTGCTCAGTGAATCATAAAATTGCGTGTTATGAACGTAGGGATTTTTTAATGGGAAATTAAATTACCACTTACGTTTACGTGCAGCTTCTGATTTCTTTTTACGTTTAACGCTAGGTTTTTCGTAGAACTCGCGCTTTCTAACTTCTTGAATTGTACCACTTTTTGATACAGTACGTTTGAAGCGGCGAAGAGCATCTTCAAGCGATTCGTTTTTGCGAACGACAGTTTTTGACATCTCTCTTTCCCTCCCTCCGAACACACGTCAACACAAACAAAGGTTATTTGCCTAATGCTGTGTACTAAAGAATTATACCGTAATGTCTAATAATGGTCAATAGAAATAATTAGAATTAATATTGAGAATCTGAAATTAATCCATTCATGATTGCAACGCCCGAACTTGCACCGATTCGAGTTGCACCAGCTTCAACCATTTTTTGCATATCTTCTAGGCTACGAACACCACCAGACGCTTTCACGCCTAGGTCTGGTCCAACCGTTTTACGCATTAATGCGATATCTTCTGCAGTGGCACCACCAGTAGAAAAACCAGTAGATGTTTTAACAAAATCCGCACCTGCTGCTACCGAAAGTTCACATGCTTTTACTTTTTCTTCATCAGTTAATAAGCAAGATTCGATAATCACTTTAACTATTGCACTACCTTTTGCCGCTTCAACAACAGCAGCGATATCAGCTTGTACTAGTTCATAGTTTTTATCTTTTAAAGCGCCGATATTAATAACCATATCCACTTCTTTTGCACCGTTTGCAATTGCATCTTTTGCTTCAAATGCTTTTACAGCTGGTGTATTAGCGCCAAGTGGGAAGCCAATAACCGTACAAACTAAAACTTCAGTGCCTTGTAATAGCTCACTACATAATTTTACCCAAGTCGGATTTACACAAACAGAGGCAAAACCAAATTCTTTTGCTTCAGCACAAAGTTTTTCAACTTGTTCTTTTGTTGCTTCTGCCTTTAATAAAGTGTGGTCAATCATTTTTGCATAATTTTTAGTCATGTGTAGTTCTCCTTTTAAATTCAAGTTGTACGTACCTCTCTGAAATAATACCATTTTTTCATCAGGTCGTCTAATATACTATGCACCAAAATGCAGAAAAAAAAGCATTGTCTATCGCTGGAATTCAACAAGACATGCTCTTTTATAGTATTGGAAACTCTTTTTCTGCTAATAGTTTTTTTGTATGCCCATGAATATATTGGACCGTTACTTTTGGATGTAAGCCACGATACAGCTGATAATAGAGCGCATCTATAACTAAACTTGCTTCAATTATTTCAGACGAAATATCTGTTAAATAACGCTCACCCTTTACATAACATTGAAGAATACGAAGATTATCATCATAGATAAAATCTGTAAACACTTCTACTTCTTCACTAGAGCCATTGTGAACCTCGTCATAAAAAGCCTCTATTGTACTTTTAAACTCACGTATAGATAATTCAAAGTCTAGTAAATTCATACGTAACAGCACGCGACTTTTTTCAACCGTAAAAGACTGAATACGATTTGGGTCAAAATTCCGAAAATCTTTAGCAGCCCCTACAACACCATCAGGAATAGCGACTTCAACAAAAGTTGTATTACGACTTGCACAGACTTCTTGGTCAGCAGCGTGTAAAATTAAGCGTGCAAAACGATGATTCATCCACACTACCCCTCTCTTTGTCCCACTTTGTGCAAAAAATCAGCAAGCCAATACTTAGCTTGCTGATTGTAACTATTTTTTATTCTGCAATAACTGTGTCTAACACGCGCACAAATTGTCCTTGTGAGAGCGGATATCCAGCTTTTGTAATTTTAACTTTAACTAGTTGTCCAATTAAGCTTTCTGGACCTTTAAAGGCAACTTTTAAATAGTTATCAGTATAACCAGTTAATATGCCAGTTTCTTCACTGCCTTCATGCGTAAATTCTTCTGGAATCACTTCTAATACTTCATCTTCAAAGCGAGATGCATACTCTTTTGCTAGTTGATCGTTTAATGAGATTAAACGGTGAACGCGCTCGTTTTTGATTTCCTCATCGATTTGGTCATCCATACGTGCAGCTGGTGTACCTGTACGTTGTGAGAATGGGAAGACATGTAATTCAGAAAACTTATGGTCACGAATAAAATTATATGTTTCCATAAACTCTTCTTCCGTCTCACCTGGGAAGCCAACGATTACGTCAGACGTAACCGCTAAATTCGGCAACGCTTCATGAAGTTTAGTTAAGCGTTCACCAAAGAACTCCATTGTGTATTTACGACGCATACGTTTTAACACTGTATCCGACCCCGATTGGATCGGAATGTGTAAATGGTTAACTACAATCTTTGACTCACGTAGCACATCAATTACTTCATCCGTTAATTGACTTGCTTCAATAGAAGAAATACGAAGACGTTTTAACCCTTTTACTTGCGCCTCTAAGTCTCGTAACAGCTGAGCTAAATTATAATCTTTTAAATCTTGACCGTAGCCACCTGTGTGAATACCTGTTAAGACGATTTCAAGATAACCTGCTTCTACTAATTGTTGCGCTTGATGAATAACTTCTTTCGGATCACGTGAACGCATTAATCCGCGCGCCCAAGGAATGATACAAAACGTACAGAAGTTATTACAACCTTCTTGAATTTTAAGTGAAGCACGTGTACGGTCTGTAAATGCTGGTACATCTAGCTCCTCGTACACACGGTTTTTCATAATATTACGAACGGCGTTAATTGGTTGGCGCTCGCTACGGTACTGCTCGATATAACCAAGCATTTTCGTACGATCTTGCGTCCCAACGACAACATCAACACCCGGAATCGCCATAATTTCAGCTGGTGATGTTTGTGCATAACAACCTGTTACACAAATAACAGCATCCGGATTTTGACGAACCGCACGACGAATTACTTGGCGTGATTTTTTATCGCCTGTATTCGTTACGGTACATGTATTAATAACATAAACGTCGGCTTGATGGTCAAACTCCGTACGTTCATATCCTTCTTCTTTAAACAGTTGCCAAATTGCCTCTGTTTCGTAATGGTTTACCTTACAGCCAAGTGTATGAAAAGCCACTTTTGACAAGGTTAAACACCTCTTTCATTCAAATTCATAAGATATTGCAGACAGTGCATAGAGTGGCGCTGTTTCTGCACGTAAAATTCTTGGTCCAAGTGACATTGTTTGTGCACCAGCTTGGATAAATGTATCCGCTTCCTTACGCGAAATACCTCCTTCTGGACCAAAGATAATTAGTACTGATTTCGACTTCTTATCATACACGTTTTTTAACTTCTCCGCAAACCTTGTGCGTTTTTCAGCCTTTGCATCTTCTTCATCAGCGATAAAAACAGCATCATAATTCTCTAGTAACTGAACAAGTCGTTTAAAGCTAACAGGTTCATAAATTTCCGGAATATGCGTACGATGCGACTGTTCTGCTGCTTCTTTTGCTATTTTTTGAAGACGCTCCTGCTTTTTCGCACCTTTTTTGGCATCCCACTTCACAATTGAACGCTCTGCCTCAAAAGGTAGTAGTGCAAACATGCCAAGCTCTGTTGCCTTTTGCGTAATAAGTTCTAACTTATCACCCTTTGGTAATCCACATGCTACAGTGACGTTAATCGGTAACTCTGGCGAAGGAATAGTACTTTCTGTTGCTTGCACAAGCACATCATCACCATCGAACGCAGTAATTTTACAAATATGTGCTGTATTCTGCGCTACAACAACGATTTCCTCGCCTTCTTTCATACGCATGACACGGGCAATATGACGGGCATCCTCACCAGTAATACGTGCCTCTTCAATCGCAGTTTCAATGAAATAACGTTGCATTTTCAGTGCCTCCTATACATTAGAAAAGTGCAAAAGCGCCCGCTCACCCCGCGTCGGCAAAAACGCCACATCCTGTGGCATTGCCGACATGACTCACATCGTATGAGCCTCAAGCACTGGAGAAATTGAAGTGAAGGCGCTCTTTTAAGTCTTCACCTGAGATTTCGAAGTGACCTCGTGGGGGTGGCGCTTTAGCCTAGACAAAGATAAAAGAAAACGCCAATCGTGAATAAGTCAAGACTCCTCACGATTTGGCGCTTCTAAGTCAACTTATAGTGGACGACGGGCAATAATCGCAACCCAATCTTCCATCATTAATACTTCTTCAATGACAAAGCCAGAAGCTTCTAACGCTACTTTCACATCTTCGCGTTTTGCACCGATGATGCCTGAAGTGACATACAATCCACCTGGTTTCACAATTGTGAATGCGTCGTCAGTGAATGACATAATAATTTCTGCTAAAATGTTAGCCACAACTACATCTGCTGGTTCTTTTACAGTATCTAATAAGTTACCATGGAAAACTGAAACAGTGTCAGATACTTTATTTAGCTCGACGTTTTCTTTTGCAGAACGCACTGCAACCTCATCTAAATCAAGGGCGTGCACACTTTTAGCACCAAGCATCGCTGCACCAATTGAAAGAACACCCGAACCTGTACCAATATCAACGACTGTATCTCCTGGTTGCACGACTTTTTCAAGCCCTTGCAAACACATAACTGTCGTAGGATGCGTACCAGTACCAAAAGCCATACCAGGGTCTAACTCGATGATTAATTCATCTGTAGCAACTGGTGTGTAGTCTTCCCAAGTTGGTACAATTGTGAAACGTTCAGAAATTTTCACAGGGTGGTAATATTGCTTCCACGCTGTCGCCCAATCTTCTTCGTTCACTTCAACGATAGATACAACATTATCTCCGATATCGATGTTGAAGTTCGTCAAATTGGTAATAGCTGCTTTAATTTCTTCAACTGTTTCATTTAAAAAGCTAGACTCTGATAAGTAAGCTTTCACAATAACGCCTGCTTGAGGGAAATCAGCTTCATTTAGCGCATAAATTTCGCCAAACTGATCTTCGCGTGGCTTCGCATATTCAGCCGAATCTTCAATCACGACACCACTTGCACCTGCTTCATGCAAAATATTCGAAATTGCTTCAACCGCTTCATTTGTTGTATGAATGGATAATTCTGACCACTTCACGTAGGTATTCAGCTCCTCTAATTATTCACCTTGGAATTTTTTCTTGATTTTATCGAACAGTGAGCTTCCTTGTTCTTCTGGAATATCGCCACTAATTTCCGCGAATTCGCGTAGTAATTGTCTTTGTTTTTCCGTTAATTTTTCTGGTGTCATAACTTTAACAGTAACGTATTGGTTACCTGTACCGTAGCCATGTACGTTTTTCACACCTTTATCTTTTAGACGGAATTGTGCACCTGATTGTGTACCAGCTGGGATACGTAGTTTCACTTTACCGTGAACAGTTGGCACTTCTATTTCATCCCCAAGAGCCGCTTGTGGGAATGTTAATCTTAAATCGTAGTAAATATCGTCGCCGTCACGTTCAAACTCATTATGTCCTTGAACGCGGAACATGATGTATAAGTCCCCGGCCGGTCCACCATTAACACCTGGTTCACCTTGACCAGATACACGGATTTGTTGACCATCATCTACACCAGCAGGAATCGTAACTTTAATTTTTTTACGTTTTTGTACTTTTCCATCACCGCGACATGTCGAACATTTACTCTTAATAATTTTACCTGACCCTTGACATGTTGAACATGTACGACGGTTCATCATGCGACCAAATGGTGTATCCACCGCTTGGTTCACTTGACCAGCACCGCTACATGTCGAACATGTTTCAGCTTTCGTACCAGGACTAGCACCTGAACCGTGACACGTATCACACGTTTCGTCTTTTGGAATTTCGATTTCTGTTTCTTTCCCAAAAATCGCTTCCTCAAATTTAATGTTCATGCGGTATTGTAAATCGTCACCTTTACGTGGTGCATTTGGATCTTGACGACGTCCACCACCGCCAAAGAATGAACTGAAAATATCCTCGAAGCCACCAAAGCCGCCGCCATTGAAGCCGCCGCCGCCAAAGCCTGCATTTGGATCTTCATGGCCAAATTGGTCATAACGTGCCTTCTTCTGTTCGTCACTTAATACTTCATATGCTTCAGCGATTTCTTTGAATTTTACATCTGCTCCTGGATCTTTGTTGATATCAGGATGGTATTGTTTTGATAATTTACGGTATGCTTTTTTAATCTCGTCTTTAGAAGCTGATTTCGTTAAACCAAGCACCTCGTAATAATCACGTTTCTCCATGCTTCACACTCCGCTCTTTTTTGCATAAAATCTATTGTAACATGCAGTCTGAAAAACTGCCTTATTTTTTTGTTAATGGTAAAAAGAAAAGCCAAAGCCGCGTACGGTCTTTGGCTTTCTCTTAAAACGAGCTTATCTTATTTGTCGTCTTTTACTTCTTCAAAGTCAGCGTCTACGATACCGTCGTCTTTTTTGCCTGCGCCAGCATCTGGACCTGCTTCGCCACCTTGAGCCGCTTGTGCAGCAGCTGCAGCTTGTTCATAAACTTTCATAACTAGAGGTTGTAAAACACCTTCTAATTTTTCTTTAGCTGTTTTGATGCCTTCGATTTCGCCAGCTTCTAGAGCGGCTTTTAATTCGTCACGTGCATCTTCAACTGATTTTTTCTCATCTTCAGTAATTTGCTCACCTAGGTCAGTGATTGTTTTATCTACTTGGAATACTAATTGGTCAGCTTCGTTACGAAGTTCAACTTCTTCTTTACGTTTAGCATCTGCTTCTGCGTTTGCTTCAGCATCTTTTACCATACGTTCGATTTCTTCTTCAGTTAAACCTGAATCAGATTGAATAACGATAGTTTGCTCTTTTTGTGTACCAAGGTCTTTAGCTTTAACAGATACGATACCGTTTTTATCGATGTCGAAAGTAACTTCGATTTGTGGAATACCACGTGGTGCCGCAGGAATATCTGCTAATTGGAAGCGACCAAGAGTTTTGTTGTCCGCTGCCATTGGGCGTTCACCTTGTAATACGTGAATATCTACAGCTGGTTGGTTGTCAGCAGCAGTAGAGAACACTTGTGATTTAGATGTTGGGATTGTCGTGTTACGGTCGATTAACTTCGTGAACACGCCGCCCATTGTTTCAATACCAAGTGATAATGGTGTTACGTCAAGAAGTACTACGTCTTTTACGTCACCAGTTAATACGCCACCTTGTACAGCAGCACCCATTGCTACAACTTCGTCTGGGTTTACGCCACGGTGAGGCTCTTTACCAGTTTCTTTACGTACAGCTTCTTGTACTGCAGGAATACGAGTTGAACCACCAACTAAGATTACTTGGTCAAGTTCTGAAGCAGAAAGACCTGCATCTTGTAATGCTTGACGTACTGGACCAACTGTACGGTTTACTAAGTCTAAAGTGATTTCATCAAATTTAGCACGAGTTAAAGTTACTTCTAAGTGAAGTGGACCTTCAGCGCCAGCAGTTATGAATGGTAATGAAATTTGAGTAGAAGTTACACCTGATAAATCTTTTTTCGCTTTTTCAGCTGCATCTTTAAGGCGTTGCATTGCCATTTTGTCTTTAGAAAGGTCAATACCGTTATCTTTTTTGAATTCAGCTACAAGGTATTCGATTACAGCGTCATCGAAGTCATCTCCACCAAGTTTGTTGTCACCAGCAGTTGCTAGTACTTCAAATACACCATCACCTAATTCAAGGATAGAAACGTCGAATGTACCACCACCAAGGTCGAATACTAATACTTTTTGATCTTGATCTTGTTTGTCTAAACCATAAGCAAGTGCTGCAGCTGTTGGTTCGTTGATAATACGTTCTACTTCAAGACCTGCGATTTTACCAGCATCTTTAGTAGCTTGACGTTGTGCATCGCTGAAGTAAGCAGGTACTGTAATAACAGCTTTTGTTACTTTTTCGCCAAGGTAATCTTCAGCATAACCTTTTAGGTATTGAAGAATCATTGCTGATACTTCTTGAGGTGTGTAGTCGTTGCCTTCTACAGTTACTTTTTCAGCAGTACCCATTTTAGATTTAATAGAGATAATCGTGTTTGGGTTCGTTACCGATTGACGTTTTGCCACTTCGCCTACTTGGCGTTCACCATTTTTGAATGCCACTACAGATGGTGTTGTACGGTTACCTTCTGGATTTGGAATTACTTTTGGTTCGCCACCTTCAAGTACAGATACACAAGAGTTTGTTGTTCCTAAGTCAATACCGATAATTTTGCTCATAGTAAAATTTCCTCCTAATAATTAAACGCTTAACTGCGCTATTGAAATTAATTTATTATGCTAATAGTCATTAAAACTATTCGTTCACAGATACCATTGAAGGACGTAATACGCGATCTTTTAAGATATAACCTTTTTGAAGCTCACGTACAACAACGCCTGTTTCTTTTTCACTATCTTGTTCTTGCATAACAGCTTGGTGGAAGTTTGGATCAAACGCTTCCCCTTCTGCTTTAATAACTTGTAAGCCTTCTTTTTCTGTCGCATCAACAAGTGAACGGTAAACCATTTCGATTCCTTTCACAATTGAAGCAGTTTCTTCAGAAGTTGCTTCTACTTGCAAAGCGCGCTCAAAATTATCTAATACCGGCAATAAATCCGATAATAATTTTTGTGCACGATATTTTTCAGCAGCTTCGCGGTCAAGTTGACTACGACGGCGCATATTATCAAAGTCTGCACGTAGGCGAAGGTGACGGTTTTCCTCATCATCTAACTTCGCTTGTAGCTCAGCAAGCTTTGCTTCATACTGCTCTTCAACAGTAAGTTCCACTTGTTCTGCTACTACAGTTTCTTCAGTTATTTCTTCATTTTCAACTTGTACATCTTCTTGTACAAGGTCTTTTTTTTCAGTTGTTTCAGTCACGTTTAAATCCTCCTCATTATCAATCACTACGATTAGTCCTTGTAAGGGCATTCGATAAATCCATGCGCATTACATCAAGTAAAGCAACTACACGCTTATAATCCATACGTGTTGGACCAATAATAGCAATTGCCCCTTGCTGATCTTCACCAATTGAATAAGTGGTAGTAATGACACTACAGTTTTCCATTTCCAACTGCCTGTTTTCCGAACCAATGCGAATATGAATACCCGACTCATTCGGATGGAAGAGCGACTGCACTTGGCTCGTCGTTTCCATTAAGTCCAATAACATACGGACTTTATTTAAATCGTGGAATTCCGGTTGGTTGAACATATTCGTTTTACCACCGTAAAAAATTTTGCTTTCTGGATTAGTCATTGTTGCGGAAACAAGCGAGTGGATGAAATCATCCGCTGACTGTACATGTCGCTGCAAGACTGCTAAAACTTCAGCTTCTAGCTTTACATGGATCTCTTCTAATGAAATACCTATTAAACGCTCATTTAAAACGTTAACCATCTTTTCAATATCAGAAGATGTAAAACCAGGTGGTAAGTTAAACATGCGATTTTCAACATGACCATTATTCGTCACGATAATTGCAACTGCTGTGTCGCTAGAGAGTGGTACGATAGAAAATCGTTTTACACGGTGCCTTTGTACATCTGGTCCAAGTAGAATCGATGTATAAGATGTCAGTTCTGATAATATATTGGCTGACTTTCGTATCACTTGCTCTACTTCTACTATACGATTATTAAAAATCGATTGGATTTGTTGAATATCCTGTGGATGAATGGTTTGAGGATTCAACAAATGATCAACATAAAATCTATACCCCTTGTCCGAAGGCACTCGACCAGAGGAAGTATGTGTTTTTTCTAAAAAGCCTAATTCCTCTAAATCCGCCATTTCGTTTCGAATAGTGGCTGGACTAAATGTGATCTCTTGTTTCTTTGAGATCTGGCGAGAACCTACCGGCTGTGCAGACTTTATGAAATCGTCTACGATTACTTGCAAAATCTGTAATTGCCGATTTGTTAGCATGATCATCACCTCTGTTAGCACTCAACTATGAGGAGTGCTAATACTATTAATAAGTTATCAAATACCTCATTTTATGTCAACGATATCGCTCAATCTTCTAATAAAAATTCTTGAAAAACTTCATTTCCGACAAAACGACCTTTTCGAGTAAGGCGAATCCCGTTTTGGTCTTCTTCTAGTAAGCCTCTTGCGACAAGCTTTTCAATCACTTTTCCGTAGCATACATACATCGGCTCACCGAATTTTTCTTCATATAGTATGTGCGAAACGCCGTCAGTTTTGCGCAATCCTAAAAACATTTGCTCTTCACGTTTTTCAGCGTCCGTTACTTCGTGTTTATGAACAATTGGTAATTCACCTATATCTAATGTATCCATATACTTTTTCAGTGGTCCATGATTTGAGTAGCGCACACCATTTAGATAACCATGCGCACCTGCGCCAAACCCTGCATATTCATCATTTTCCCAATAAATCTTATTATGAACCGAGGTAAAACCTTCCTGCGCAAAGTTACTAATTTCATATTGATGTAAGCCATGTGCCTCCATCTCTTTCATGAGCACATCATACATTTCTGCCTCTAAATCTTCTGTTGGCAATTTTAGCTTACCTTTTGAATACTGGTTATAAAAAATCGTTTTCGGTTCCACAATAAGTGAGTAAGCTGAGAAATGTGGTAGCCCCAATGCAAATGCTTTTTCTAAAGAATCTCGCCACTGCTCCATTGATTGTCCCGGTAAACCGTACATTAAATCGATGCTAATATTTTGAAAGCCGACTTCTTTCGCCAGCGCAATCGTTTCGTAAACATGTGCGTTACTGTGCGTACGCCCAATTTTTTTCAGCAAATCTTGGTCAAATGACTGCACACCCATACTTAATCGATTAACACCACCATCAAACAGTGCGCGCATTTTCGCTTCCGACAATTCATCGGGATTTGCCTCTGATGTAAATTCTTTCACACTATCCATAGGAATATACGTGCGAATTAACGTAAGCAATCTTGTCAATTGCTCAGGTGATAACGCTGTGGGTGTACCACCACCTAGAAAAATTGTTTCTATCTGAGTGAAGCTTTCTGGATACTTCTCTACAGTGAGCGCCATTTCCTTGCCCAATGCCTCTATATATTCATCCACCGGTTGATTTTTAAAATAAAATTTATTAAAGTCGCAATAATTGCAAATTTGATGACAAAAAGGAATATGAATGTAAACACCTCGCGCCATAACTATCCCTTCTTTCTAGCTCTTATATTTTTCATTCCTTCATTATAAACAAACACTTACTAGAACGCCATGAATCCTCTTAGACAATAAAAAAATCCGATTCCCCTCCTAGAAGGAAATCGAACCTTAGATCATTAAAAAGAAGTAAATTAATACAAAATAATTCCGGCCACCATACCTAAAAGCACAACTAAATACGCCTGAATTTTCCACCGAATAAGAAGCCATAAAAATATTGCCGCTATCAAAACATCCATCCCACTCTGAATCGTTTTGCTTACAATAGGATGGATAAAGGCAGCAGCTAAAATGCCAACAACTGCCGCATTTGCACCGACTATTGCTCCACGTAAACCCGCATTACGACTTAGAGTTAACCAAAATGGTAAGACACCCACAATGAGTAAAAATGCAGGTAGGAAAATAGCAATAGTAGCGACTATTGCGCCAGGAACACCACCAAGGACCATTCCAATATAAGAAGCAAACGTAAATAATGGCCCAGGTACTGCCTGTGTGATACCGTAACCAGTTAAAAAATCAGAAGAGCTCATTAATCCACTTTGTACAAACTGTGCCTCTAATAACGGCAAGACCACATGCCCTCCACCAAATACAAGCGCACCAGATACATAAAATTTTTCTATTAATGCTAGCCAGTCATGTTGGATAAGTGAACTAACCACCGGCAAGCCGATCAGTAAAATTACAAATAACGCTAATAAACTTGCACCTGTAGTTTTAGAAATGGGTAAAGTAGTACCAATTGAATCCTCATTCCCACTATTTTCTTTAAATAATTGAAAACCTACTAGTGAGGCTAAAGCAATAACCACTACTTGCGCAAATGGATTTGCCCATACGAATACCACAACCAGTGCTAATAAAGCTATCATAAAATGGCAAAAACTTGGAATTAACTTTTTCGACATATCCCAAATCGCTTGTGCAACAATCGCAACTGCCACTAATTTCAAGCCATGTATCCAACCCAGATCCATCTCGGTGTGCGCATAATAATACGCAAACATTATTAATAAGAGCACTGAAGGTAGCGTAAAACCTACAAATGAAACAACGCTCCCTAATATTCCGCCCCGTAATAGTCCAATCCCCATCCCAACCTGACTCGATGCAGGTCCAGGTAGAAATTGGCTTAAAGCTACCAAATTACTAAATTCCTTATCTGTTAACCACTTACGATTTTGAACATATTCGTTTTGAAAATACCCTAAATGTGCTGTCGGCCCCCCAAAGGATGTACAACCTAACTTAAAGGAAACAAGAAAAATCTCCAATAACTTTCGCAAATACTTCACTACTTTCTATGCTGTCTACAGCAATTCTACATTAATTTTTCATCGCCTACGATTAAATTATTGTTAAGATTGCTTATATCAAAGTGCAACCTCTAACCTTAAAAATCGTCCGAATTGTGAAATAACGACAAAAGAGGTGAATGATTTGAGAAAAGTAAGTTTTATGATCATTGGTCTAGTTTGCATTATATTCATAATAAGTGTACTAAAAAAGGATATTTGGGAAGTAAATGCGGAATTACTACAAGCTGAAATTCTATCAATTGGAAAAGACGTTGAAACAATCAATTTATTAGAAGTAACTCCCTTTGAATGGGATAAACTTTATTCATTTGAAGCATATACGCCAAAAGAGAGAGTCTATGCGACTATAGGTTATAAATGGGCACCTATTCAAGAAACCGTAAGTGAAGGAACGAATCAATTTGTTTTCTTAAAGGACGAGAAGGTTGTGTGCTATGTATTTGGATATCCTACTAATTAATGGCTATGGTATATTTTTCAAAAGTGAAAATACTACCAATGTTGCTACTGCTCTCCAGGTTGGGGATGATTTGACTTTCCGAGTAACGAAAAATGCGGACATAGTCATTCTTGAAAATTATTAGTGTTTGTTATTATACCCCTTAGCTCCTTTTGCTTTTTTATATTACATGAACGCTTTCTTCAAAATAATTTCCCGAACTTTAATTGTTCACTTTCCAATTTGAATTGACGGTCCAAGTTCTCTATCATCTGCCCCGATGGGTATTAAATAATATTTGTCTTCTGTTAAATAAAGTGCATCGAAACGATTTACCGAAAGGGCGTCCACTTCCTCATCCAATGTAAAACCTGAGTTCCAACGCCAGGTCTTCCCTGATGCTGTCTTAATTTTAAAAGATACCGTTTCAGACAATTTTTCCGCCAAATGATAATAAATCGTCGTAGAAATGGGCGTGGAAACTACTTTTGTCACTTTTACTTCATTACCGTTAGTTAGTGTTACCGTTTCATTTACTGAGATAATTTTTTTGTCTGCAAGTACTTTCTTTTGTGAAGCATCTACATGAAAATCCCATGGCTGATCAATCGGTTGTTCCAAATTCCACTTGTTATAGCTAATATCAAGTGTCAATGTATTTTCTTGCGGGAGCTCACTAACTTGAATACTGCTGTATATCGTATATTTTGATTTAAGTTGTTCAATGGACTGCCCTCTATTTCTTACCGTATAGTCCTGCCCATTAACAAGTACTTGTGGAAAGAAGAAGATTTGATGATCAAAACTTGTGCCGTCTTCTGGAACAAAGGTTGCATTGAGTAGTAGCTGATTATCATCGACAACGACTTCATTCAACGTTAATTTTCCGAAGTTGTTTTCAGTTGTATGTCCAACTTCTGTTTTATAGTCATCAAAATTCACAGCTGTCTTTTCGCCAATGATACCTTCCACAAAAGGGATTTTGGTAATCAGCACACCACCGACAATAAGTATACACATTGCTACAACGAACCATCTCTTCTGCAATTTCTTACGTACCCCAATTTCTATTGGCTTATCTTCAATTTGACGCGTATCACCGAACATCATGTACACCTCTTTTTTGATAAATAATATCTGCAAAATATTCTTATTATTTATTGTAGTGACAAACTGCACATTATATAACCAATCGAGCATTTCTACGTGGCAATCGTGCGCACCCTTCTTTCTTTCAAGAAAACCCCTAGCAAAATTCAAATTCCCATCATTTTTTAGCGTGGAAAAACACAGGAAAAATGCCGATTTTCCTTCTTATCACCAATCCTGTCACACAAAAATAAGGCTGCCCAAAAGTGAGTAAAATGCTCACTTAAGGACAACCTGTTCTTACGTATTTTGCAAAGGAGAAATTGCGCTCGTTTTTAACGTACGAATCATCGAGCCTCCTTTTATTCAAAAAATACACTTGGATATTCGACAACACCCGAAACATTGTCTAAGGCATGCTCTTCTAACGGCAATACCATGAATGCCTCATCAGGCACTTCGAATGGTGGCTTTATACCCCACAATGAAGCTTTCTTGAAGCCGAACTTCGGGTAATATTCTGGATGTCCCAAGACAACAACAGATTGGTAACCAAGTTCCTTTGCTTTGTGTAATGCTTCATGAATTAAACGCTTCCCTATTCCTTCGTTTTGATATTCAGGAAGAACTGAAACTGGTGCAAGAGCAAGCGACTCTACAGCATGTTCTTGATTTGCAATTTTCAATTTAGATAATAAAATGTGCCCAATTATTTCTTTTGTATCTTCGTGAACTGCAACTAAAGATAATTCTGGGATGAAAACTTCTGCTCTTCTAATTCTGGCTACTAGTTCATGTTCCTTATCATCGCTCATTTCCATACCTTTAAAGGCAGTCTCTACAACTTTTTCTGTCGTTGTGTAATCTTCAATATGTTCCTGTCTAATGGTAATATTCATAGTTGTCTCTCCTGAATTTTAGTGTTACAAGGGATGCAGTTGCACCCCTTTTACGCCAATTGTTGCTCAGCGAATTCACGATATAATGTATGTGTCTGGGTTAATTCTTGGTGAGTTCCTGTACCCGTCACTTGTCCTTTTTCTATAAAAATAATTTTGTCTGCATCGACAATGGTTGATAATCGATGGGCGATGACGAAAGTTGTGCGTCCTTCCATTAATCGTGATAATGCTTGCTGCACAACTCCCTCTGATTGGCTATCTAAGCTTGCTGTTGCTTCATCCATCATTAGGATTTTTGGATTTCGCAAAAATGCACGTGCAATCGCAATACGCTGTCTTTGTCCACCTGACAATTTGACACCACGCTCACCGACCTCTGTATTTAATCCTTCTGGGAATTCTTTAATAAACTGATCAGCATAAGCCATTTTGGCAACTTCCCATAGGCGTTCGTCAGAAATTTGGTCTGAGGCACTTAAACCATAACATAGATTTTCACGGATCGTACCAGCCATCATCGCACTTTCTTGAGATACATAACCGATTTGGCTGCGCCACGAGGCAAGCGACAACTGATTGATCGGTGTATCCCCAATATAAATATTACCTGAAGTAGGCTCATAAAATCGTTCAAGTAGGCCAAACATAGTCGTTTTACCACTACCACTCGGACCTGCAAATGCAATCATCTGCCCTGGCATTGCCTCAAATGAAACATTCTGCAATACAGTATTTTCATCATCATAACCGAATGACACTGCCTGTACTCGAATTGGTTTATTGGAAATATCCATTTCTACCCCTTCTTGCCCCTCTTCTACCGGTATATCTAATATCTCAATAATTCGCTCTGTAGCTCCTTTTGCTTTTTGTAGCTGAGTAAAAAACATAGCAAATGATGTAATCGGAAAAATTATTTGGAAAAGATACAATAAGAATGCGACAAGTGACCCAGTCGACATCGTTCCATTTGCAACTCGCATGCCTCCGTAACCAATTATCATTACAATTACAACCATGACTACTAAATACATAAGTGGTCCAATGAAAGCCGTAATTCTAGATTCCTTCAACCCATATTGCAATAATTTCTGAATACCAATTAACCCTTTTGTTTCTTCATTTTCTTCTGCAGTTGATGATTTCATCAAACGTATTTCACTTAAAGTTTGCTGAATTGCCCCTGAAAAATTCGCGGTTTCATCCTGCATTCCCTTCGAAACTTTCACCATTTGTCTCCCTAAAGGTGTCATCACTGCTACTACAATAGGAACTGCGATTAACATCATGAGGGTCATTTTCCAATCCATAATGAGTAAAATCGTAATTGCTCCAAAAATAGAGATAATACCCCCAATAAAACTTGGGAAATGATCTGAAATTAACTCTCTAACTATACTTGTATCGTTGACAATTCGGCTAACCGTTTCACCACTCGACCCCTTATCAAAATAACTTACAGGCAAACGGGTGATCTTTAGCCACATGCGATCCCGTAGCCGTGCCACCACTTTTTGACCAACTGAACTCAGTAAATACGTCCCAATTCCGCTAATGATCGCTTGTGCAATAAAGGCTACACCAATTCCAACGATTAAAGGAATGCTTAATGAAGACACAGAGAAGCCATCTACTAATTC
Organism: Lysinibacillus sp. NPDC097287; assembly: GCF_044761695.1. NCBI lineage: Bacteria > Bacillati > Bacillota > Bacilli > Caryophanales > Bacillaceae > Lysinibacillus > Lysinibacillus sp. NPDC097287. The sequence goes on along the minus strand of NZ_JBIWCX010000002.1, from coordinate 22,648 downwards.
CTTCGTTAAAATCGGAACAACCAACCCAGCAAGTGTCGTTATAACACTTGCTACTAAGCCCAGTGTTAGCGCAACCTTCGGAATTTTCGTTGACATAATCAGTTTTAGAAAAGGTTTTAAACTATTTTGTTGCTCCATAAACCAAACTCCAATCTTAGCGATATAGAGCAATTATAAGTAGTTAATAGAAGAAATGCACGAATGCGCCCCCAACTACCAGCAAAGAGCATAAAAAAAAGAGTCCTACTTGCAAAATGTCAGTTTCGTTACTAACATTTTCACAAAATAAAGAATCTCTCTTTATAAAACATATTAAAATTTCAAAATCAACTATCAAAATTCAGATAATTTTAAATGAAATAATTATTACGCATATATGATCTTAAGTAGTTATTCAATTTACAACCATTTTTCAGCCCAAGATTCCACCCCTAGAAGAGCAAGTCCTAAATCATGCCCTTTTCTCGTTAAGGAATACTCAGAACGTACAGGACGATCTGTAATGATGTTGCGCAAAATAATGCCACAATCTTCAAGCTCTTTCATCCGCTCAGTTAGTACGCGTTTACTTAATTCTGGAATCAAAGAACATATTTCACTAAATCTTTTTGGTTCCTCCATTAAAGAATGAATAATTAAACACATCCATTTTTTACCTATAATGTGATAAGCTACTTCAATTTTGTTGCAAACTACTTCACCCTTTTGCTTTTCATTCAATTCTAACGCCCCCTTTTTAAACGGATACTTTGTAATATGGTAATTTTTTATAACAAAGTAACTATTTCTTAAATCTTATCATAAGATTCTTTCTATTTAAAGTTACTAAAATAATTAAGTTCATATTATTGACACATTATAGTATTCAAGTTATAGTTGCACATATAGTTTACTTGTAAACCAAAAGTTACTTGTGTGCAAAAAGTTACTTAAGTGTTTCAATTTAGTGACGTCGAAATTGGAATTACTATCTTTTATGAATACGTTCATAAAAATTTAATTTGACCTTAAAGAAATTTCTTCAGTTCAAATTAAATGATAAATTGATAGGCAATTTTAATAAAACTCAATAGGGTTGTTGGGTACATAACAATTATGTATTGATAAAGGAGATACTAATTATGAAAAAACTTGATGGAAAAGTAGCAATTATTACAGGTGGCGCAGGCGGCATCGGTATGGGAATGGCAACTGCCTTTGTAAAAGAGGGAGCAACAGTTGTAATTGTGGACTTAAATGCAGAAGTAGGAAATGAAACTGTTAAGACATTACAAGCTTATCAACCAGAATCTATGTTCATCCAAGCAAACCTTGCTGAGCACGATAAACTAGGAAACATTGTAACGCAAGTTGTCGAGAGATACGGCAAACTAGATATTCTAGTAAATAATGCACATGCATCAAGAATGAACTCGATTGCTGATACAACACAAGCAGATTTCGATTTATCATTTAATACTGGATTCTATCCAACATTCTACTTAATGCAAGCTGCACTACCATATTTAAAAGAATCAAAAGGGAATATCATCAACTTCGCATCTGGCGCTGGCATTAACGGTGATGTTAACCAAGCTTCTTATGCAGTTGCAAAAGAAGCGATTCGTGGTATTACACGTGTGGCAGCAAATGAATTTGGTCCATTTGGCATCAACGTAAACATCATTGCACCAATCGCTAAATCACCAGGTATGATCCAATGGGCAGAAGAAAATCCAGAATATTACCAAGGAATGCTTTCTAAAATCCCTCTAAGAAGACTAGGTGAAGTTGAAGATGATATCGGTCGCGTTGCAGTATTCTTAGCAAGCGAAGATTCGGCTTATATTACGGGTCAAACAATCATGGTAGATGGCGGATCAGTTAAATTACGCTAATAACTCTTATAAAAGGATGCCCTTTTGTTAAAGGGCATCCAAATTATAAACAGTTATCTATCTCACAAAAAACTAGTATATGTAACAAGCACCATTTTGAATAATCAAAATGGTCAACAAATAAACATTGAATCGAGGAGTTCATCATGACTCAACAAAAGAAAAAAATCCATTATGCATGGTGGTTATTATTAGGCGTAGCGCTTATGGTCGGCTTGGCAAAAGGCGGTATCATGACTGCAGGTGGATTATTTTTAACACCTGTCACAGAAGATTTAGGAATTGGGATGGGAAGCTTAACATTATACTTTAGTATTTCCTCCATTGTCACAATGATTTTCTTACCAATCGCGGGTAAAATAATGGCGAAATACGATATTAGAGTAATATTAGTAACGTCAATAATCTTACAAGCTGGCGCATTTGCCATGTTTGGATTAATGAACTCTGTATGGGGTTGGTACCTATTCTGTATCCCAATGTCAATCGGTTCAATTTTCATTACACAAATTGCTGGTCCAGTATTAATCAATAACTGGTTTAAAAAGCATAGTGGTTTAGCAATGGGTATTATGGTAGCTTCAGGTGGTATTTTCGGTGCAATCCTTCAACCAATGGCTGGTAACTTAATCGCTAACGAAGGTTGGAGAATTACTTATTTCGCATTAGGTCTTGGTGTAATGGCAGTTGTTGTGCCAGTCATTTTATTAACAATTCGCATGGCTCCTCAACAAAAAGGCTTACAACCATTAGGTAGTGATGAAGTACAAGCAGACAATGCAGCTTCTTCTCAACAACAAGAAGTTAGCGGTGTTACTGCTGCTGTAGCAAAAAAATCTAGCGCATTTTATGCATTATTATTATTCTTCTTCTTTATCACAGCGATCAGTAGTTTCGGTCAACACGTTGCACCATTCGCAATGGGTTTAGGCTACGATATTAAATTTGCTGGGTCTGCAATGGGCGGTTGGCAAATCGGTGTATTAATCGGTGCACTTGCTTTCGGTATTTTAAGTGATAAGATTGGTGCGAAAAATACAGCGGTCTTCGCTATGCTATTAGGTTTAGTTCCAATTGCTATTCTATTAACAGTTCCAGAGAATCCATTAATGTTTAATCTAGCAATTGGTATTTATGGTTTTGTTGTAGCATCTCTTGGAACATTAGTACCACTTTTAACATCATCTTTATTCGGTCTTAAAGATTACGCTCAAATCTACGCTACTGCTGCTCTTGGTTTAGCAATCGCTGGTATTGTTGCATTACCTGGATATGGCTTCGTATTCGAATTAACAGGTAGTTATACATCAGTGCTATACGCAATTGCTGCTATGTTAGTAATCAATGTAGTATTAGTATTCGTAGCATTTAAAGGTAAAAAGAAATTAGAAAAAGCAGGTCTATGGAAATAATCATTTTATAAGATTATTTTAACACAACATAGAATAGTATATTATGTTCAACTGTGAAAATTAGATGACATTTTGTACTATAACAATATTCACTGTTGTAAAACAGATGCCATCCTTCTTAAATTACTTGCAAAAGTACTTTAGGGAGGGTGGCTATTTTGATTTCCAGAGCTTTAAACCCCTATTTTTTTATATTTTACTTCATTAGACGCCAACAATTCAAATGAAGTTCCCTCGCAAAGAATAAAAAACTTAACTAATTTACTAATAATGCAACAGAATTTTTGATTGACAGAATATATAACTATCCTTATTTAGATTTCTGTAATAGATACATATTTTATGTGTCACTTTGTTCGTTATTATCTTTTTTTAGCCATTCTAACGTTTGATGCAAACCTTCACTAAAAGAAGTGTCTGGTAAAGCTCCAATTTCTTTTTCATACTTTTCTCCACTTAATAACACAGGTTCCTCCGTTAAATACATCATTTCCACCATCTCCTTCATAAAGGGCGAGAAAATACCGATGAAACGAATCATCCCTTTGGAAACATTACGTATACTTTTTTGGTATCCTGTTATTTTACGGACAATCGTCATTAGCTCTTCCCCAGTAATCGGGTGAACTGCTGGGACATTCCAGTTTTGATTGTATGTGTCTGGACGAAGAGCAAGTTCTACCATTGCCTTTGCTCCATCGAATGTATAAAGAAACTCTCTTGCCACTTGCATATCTCCAACAAAGTTAGCCTTTTTATGTTGAACGACGTTTTTTAATGTTCCAAAGAGAATCGTATTTTCTGCATTTGGTCCATATAAATCAGGCATATGAACAATTAATGAAGGAACACCACTTCCCTTTAATTTGTTTTCCATAACAAGACGAATTTTCCCTTTTTTCGTGTGCGGATTCTTATGTGCCAGCTCTGTCACAGTACGTGTAGTTTGACGACCATAAGCATATATATTATCTACAAGTGCAATCTTTGCCTGTTGCATTTCTGCCACTTCAATCATTATATTTATGCACTCTAAATGTTTGTGATCCCATTCTTGATATGGGAAGCTTACTGCGTGAAAAATAACATCTACCCCTTGTGCAGCTTCTAACATTTCTTGTTTGTTTAATACATCCCCTGCAAAAATAGTGACATTCTTTTGCTGTTGAAAAAGAGATACTAGTTTCTCTTTTCCTCTAGAAAACGCAATTACCTGTATATCTCTTGACGCTAACTCACAAACAAGCGCATAACCCATTCCACCTGATGCACCTACTACTAACACTTTTTTCATAATCATTATTCCCCTTTTAATTAACCACCGGTCAATACAATACAAAAACATACTCTAGATTCTGAAAAACAATCTAGAGCTCTTTACTTAAGCTAACGCCTTAACAAGAAATTTAGCATGTAATTGTGCGGCTTCTTTCGCTTCCTCAAAACTCATAACGTATCCCCGATAATGAGAAACAAAGCCATGTAACGCCATAAATGCAGAATAAATATCTGAAATTATCAATTCATCATCGGATAAAGATTGAACAGATTTTGCGAATTTTTCATAGCTGAGATTTGCCGCATCCTGGGATAGACCATCTACTTCAACACTCCTCAGCATAAACATGTATTCATATTGGCTCTGATTATTTAACCCAAATTCCATAAAGCCCAGGAAGACATGATAAAGTTTGGTCTGATTATCTTCCGTGCCATTTACTGTTTCATCTAAAAACCTATTCAATTGTGCAAAATATTCTTCAATAATCGCGTAAAATAATTCAGCTTTATTTTTAAAGTAGTAGTAAATAGCACCATGACTACATCCAAGCTCTTTCGCAATACTACGCATAGATACTTGGTGGTAGTCTTTTTCGTTAAACTGCGTTTGTGCTTCTCCTATAATCATTTCTCTTGTCAATTCTTGTGATAATGGTTTACGTGGTGACATGACTTCCCCCTCCAACTGACCACTGGTTAATTAATAGTATATTACCTTCTAATTATTTTGGCAATACAAGGGGATTTCCATTCAAAGCTTTACCACTAAAACAAGATTACTTCATTCCCCTCAATGTACTAAAAAAAGCTACCAGATTATGATTTTGATTAAGCACAGCAATGTGATAAACTTCTCCTTACTTAATCAAAGGCTTTTTTAGCTTCAAATAAATCAAAAAAACCATACTCTCAATTAAGTATGGTTTTTTTGCTATCTATAATGTTCATATTCTCTGTATAACCAGATACTATTTATTTCTATTAGACCTTAAATCGATTAACAGATAAACTCAATTCTTCACTCAGGCCAGTCAATATTTCAGCGGCGTTCGTTACTGACTGATTAGCGTGACGTTGTTCGTCTGTTGAAGCGCTAACTTCCTCACAAGCAGCAGCCGTTTGCTCCGATGTTGCTGCCATCGTTTGGATAGTGTCTGAGACATCATTTTTATACATTGCTACTCTTTGGATTTCTATATTAATTGCTTCAATAGCACTTTGCATCTCTGTCATTAACGTAGAAATTTCTCCAAAAGTGATTTCTGTACCATCCACTACTGTTCCTTGACGTTGGAAGTATTCACGTGTATCACTCATTTGCTGTGTTACCAATCTAGATTCAGCTTGTAGCTCTAGCACCGTTGTTTTTACTTCTTCTGTAGAACGTGCCGATTGTTCAGCAAGTTTACGCACTTCCGCTGCAACCACAGCAAATCCTTTACCATGTTCCCCAGCACGCGCAGCTTCAATACTAGCATTCAATGCAAGAAGGTTCGTTTGTGATGAAATTTCTGTAATAGTTTCCATAACACCACCGATAGCCTTCACCTTTGTTTCCAATGTGCTAATAACATCAGACATGGACTGTAAATTAGTTCCCCAATCAATAAAAGATTGTTTCAACTGTAACATTTGTTCTCGTCCATTTGTATTCATATTCCCCGCTTCCAGAGAAATAGATGACATTTCATCCGCTTTCGATGTGATTTTGTTAATCTGCTGTCCAAGAAGCTCCGCACGCTCTGTAACAATTTCTGCATCTTGGGCTGATTTCGATGCACCGTCCGCAATTTCCGTCACTGCAAGGGCAATTTCTTCACTAGATGCACTCGTTTCTTCAGCCACAGCACTTAAACTTTCAGAGCTTGCACGAACATTAGAAGCAGATTTACTTACAACGGTGATGATGGCATTCGTATTGTCAATCATCTTATTGAAACTTCTACCGAGGTCACCAATCTCATCCTTAGTTTTAAAATCAGAGCGGACAGTAAGATCACCTTGTGCTACAGAATTCATCAATGTTTTTAAAGTACTAATTGGCTTAGTTATTTTAATAATAACAATATACAATGCTACGAAAATTAAAATTAATGTAACAAGGGCCATTGCGAACATCAAATTACGTAATTCATATGCTGTTGCATTAATATTTTTCTCTTGATAGATCGCGGAAATCTTCCATCCAAGTTCCGGAAGAGTTCTGTGAACATTCACATAGTCAACACCTTCATAGCTATAGTAAGAAGTATTATGCTCGTTCCCCTCCTTATACATAGCTGCGATAAAGGGCATTTCCATGAAATTTTCACCATTACTATATGGATGTGCTACAACTGTACCTTCCGTATCTAGTACCATAGGAAAACCACCATAGCCGACATCACTAGATTCTATCTCTTTTGCTAATGCTTCAAGATTAATATCAAGGGCAAGAACGCCGACAACTTCTCCGTTCTCTTGAACAGCCTTGGAAACAGCGATAACAAATTCACCTGTTGCCGAGTCTGTATACGGTTTAGACCATTGGACAGTATCTGGTTGTATGATTGCATTTTGATACCATTCACGTGTTGTAGGATCAACAATCGAACTTAAGTCTGCTTTAGGCAAAATTACTATGTCCTTTGTAGGAAAAGCCATATAGATGGATGCTGTGTTTTCGTAATTACTAAGGAAACTATTGAATTCTTGCTCCAATTCAGGTGAGGAGCTGATAGTAGAAGCATCTTTAGCGAGGTTTGAAAAATTAACCACAGAAGACGTCGTGGACATTTGCTCGATAGCTTTACCATATTGACCTAGATAATTTTCAATAACATAGCTAATTTCTTTGATAAGTGCTGCACTTGAATCGACAGCGCTTTTTTCAGTTGTATTTTTAACTTGTGTACTACTTATAAAAGTCATTGACACTATGCCAAAAATGAACAAAACCATAACGATCATAATAATTTTAGTTTTGATGGATGTAAACATATGTATTCAGTACCTTCTCTTTCGTTATTTTAAAATACTATTCCATTAACAACTTCGGCTGATTTGTCATTTAGTTAACCCTATTACGATTAATAATATAATTAAGAATAGACATAATGTTTAGTTAAAAATATTATGTCCTCCGCATACCAATGATAATGAACAGCATTTATTACAATAAATAACGAATTGAGGCAAAATTAAAAGGTAAGAGTCCGATATAATACCGATCTCTTACCCAAAAATTTTCTCTATTTTAGATTAAGCTTTTCACAACTTTTGAAATTGCAGCGCCTTCTGCCTGACCATTTAATAATGGTTTGGCAATTTTCATAGCGTCACCCATATTCATGCCCTTTGTCACACCTGCTGCTGTTAACTTTTCTACAATTTCCTCTTCTGACAATTGCTTAGGTAAGAATGATTTTAATAGCGTTAACTTAGCTTCCTCTTTTTCAATCAGGTCTGAACGACCAGCTGATTGCGCACCTTCTAACGCTTGGTTTGTCTGCTTTACTTCACGGTTAATAATTGCTAGTTCCTCGTCATAAGACAACGTCTCGCCCTTTTCTTTCTCCGCCGAATCTAATGCTGATTTGACAAGTGTTAGTACACCTTTTGCAAGTACATCTTTTTCTTTCATTGCCTTTTTTAGTTGTTCAAATACTTCCGTTTTTAACATGGATTACACTCCTTCAAGACGTTTTAACGTCCTTATTGTATCACAATAAGCCATTTCACTACTTGAGGGTGATTCATTTACAACAACACTTTAGCTTTTCATTTTCTTTTTAAATCCCATCACCGCAATAAAAAATATTAGTATTGTATAGCCGATTACCCATAAGAGAGGAACAACTATATCACCGTATTCTCCTGTCAGTACTGCTCTTGTGGCATCGACTGCATGAGCAAATGGGAGTGCATATGCAATGGTTTTGAACATACCACCAATCATATCTAGTTCAAACCATGTACCACTTAGCCACGTTGTTAAATTGACGAAGATGGCGAAAATCCCTCCTACCTGTTTGTCAGTAAAATACGTTCCTAGGAGTATGCCAAATCCGATATATAGCATAGCAATGACCATTAACACACCTAGCGCAACCAAGATTTCAACATTCAAAGTTAATCCTAAAACAAATGCGGATAAAAAGCACACTACAATTTGAAAAATAGCTACTGGTAATAACGGTAGTGTATAACCAACGATAAAATCTCCTGCAGACATTGGAGATGCGAAGATCCGCATTAAAAATGAACTGCTTTTATCTTTACCTAAGAGCATTCCTGAAAACAACGTAATAAACGAGAAACTAAAGACAATTACACCTGGAGTTAAACTTTCAATGCTATATAAATCAAACGGCATATTTTTTTGCATGACTGAAAACAGCCACATGATGATTACTGGAAGTCCAATACCGAAAAGTAGCGTTAACGGATCTCTAATAATCTCCTTTAGGTTACGCTCAGCAAATGCTACTGATTTCATTATGCTCCCTCCTCTTCCGTTAATAGTAAAAAGGCATCTTCAAGTGTTGCTTTTTCAGTGGATTCTTTGAGTTCTTCCACTGTGCCAAACGCATGTAATTTCCCACCGTGCATAATACCAATTCGGTCTGCTAGCGCTTCAGCCTCCTCCAAATAATGTGTCGTTAAAATAATAGTAATTTTCCCTTTTAGTGCGGCTAAAGTATTCCACAGCTCGCGTCTAGCTCGTACATCTAGCCCTAGTGTTGGCTCATCTAAAAAAAGAATTTCTGGATTTGAGATAAGCGCCATCGCAATACTTAACCGCCGTTGCAGACCGCCTGATAGTGTTTTTGCTTTATTCTTCGCCCGTTCTGTCAACCCAAATACGTCCATCATCTCAATAGCTTTCAACTGTGATTGCTGCTTATTGCACCCATAGATTCGCGCAATGAGTTCAAGGTTTTCCTGTATAGTAAGATTCGGAGCAACTGCCGTCTCTTGTGGTGATACATTGAGTTTTTGTTTAACCGCCGACGGATTCCCAACAACACTATCTCCTAACATCGTTGCATCGCCACTTGTCGGAGATAGTAAACAACACAGCATCCTAATCGTTGTGGTTTTTCCTGCACCATTTTGCCCAAGGAGTGCAAAAAACTCACCTTGTTGAATCGAAAGTGATAATTGATTTACCGCATTTCTTTCGCCATACCGCTTCGTGAGGTTTTCTAATTCAATTGACATCGATTTCATCTCCTGTCTCTTCATCATTATTCGCCCTGATCATGGCATTAATCTGCTGAATATCCTTTCTGGAAATGGTGTATTGTATAATCCAAGTAATCAAATACGTTCCTAAAAAACTAACGCAATAAATGAAGATACTCAGCATGTTCTTAGGCATCCAGCAGAATGTCACAACAGGTACCCAAACCATAGCCGTTATGAAAAAATGTATAAGGTACTGTTTCAATAAGCCCCATTTGGCGATTTCAAAGATGGTACCACTCATTGCAAACGTTAAGCCAATCACACCTGTCAGCACGAGTTGAGTGATAACAGCTGTCGTCTCTTGCTCAAATAAAGCAGCAAAGTCAGGGGTAACAGGCATAAACTGCCCCTGCCCTAGTTTCAGTGAAATACTTATTTGCACAACCTGCCCGATTAAAATACCTAACGCGAAGCCCCCCGCAGCTCGGGTAAGTAGTTTTTTCAATATATCCTCACCTCATATTCCGAATAATTTTTTGATTTTGGAGACATATCGGCGAGATGCATATGTTTGAATATCACCTTTTAACAACACGCCAATTGTCCCCGTCATGCTTATGTCCATACTTTTAATCTTTTTCTTGTTAACAATCTCAGAATTGGAAATACGCACAAATAATTGGCTATCCAATTTTTCTTCCAGCTCATATAACCTTGCACGTACTGTATATATTCCTTGTAAGGTTTGAACAAACACCCTTTGCTTTTCCGCATAAATTCGAATGATCTCCTTGCACTCGACAATTCCAACTTCTCGTTCTGAAAATACAGCTAATGAATCAGTATGCGTTTCCGATAATCGCTCCATGATTACATTTATCTCATCCGACATTTTATCGGTTATAATAATAATTTTTGGTTCTTTGCAGGATGGATCTATCGATACTTCGAACTTCACTTCACCACATCCTTTCATTTGTACTAACTATAAAAATTTTACACCTTCCTGTAAATGGATTTTCTGTAAATGGTCGTTTTCGCACGATAACTGGTCTAAAGGCGATGGATTCTGCAACCTATTACTTGTCTTTACGACAAAAAAACACACGAACGTCAACTTCGTGTGCTCAGTTAATCTATGTATTTTATGAATATCTCAAAAACTAGAAAAAAAACATAGCTTCAACCTAGTATTCATTCTACCAACGATTTTTTAGAAGTCGAAACATCCAAAATTAATGATTCGTCAAGTACTCATCATTCAATTTCACTTCGTAATAACGCATAGCTTTTAAATTACCTTTATAAGTAAAAACACCTTGTTCAATTAAACGGCGTAGACGATATTCTAACCATTCGTCTCCCCTATATTGCACCATATGCCCAAGCACTTCCCCAATTAAACGAGCTGCCTTCCTATATTCAACCTCACCTTCTTCCAAATACATGCGCTTGGCACATTCTATAATATAATAATCATCCCGGCTCTCATCCTGGGTATGCCACAGCTCTTGATGCTCCCATGTTCGAATGATTTTGTCCTCGTCCATGAGCATCCGTAAACCTTCCTCACATAGTGACTGTCGCTTCGCATTTTTTAATGGGCGCAATTCAAATTGTTCATAAAAAAGCCGTAGATTATCGGAAGCCATTTCCCCAGTTGATCTAGGATAATTCTCCTCGGCTAATTGAGGATATATATGGATGTCATGAAACGCCGTAAATGTATCGAGAACGAATACCGAATTCAGCTTGTCCTTGAGCATTGCTAAAACGAGAAGTAAACCTGTTTGCTCATGTGCATTTTGACCAGTCCAAATGACAATATCTTGATGTGGAGGAATGCTCTTCACTCTTTTTACGGCATCTAACATACCTTGCTTAAATTGCTCGAGATCATTATCTTGGGTAAAATATCGTTCATGAAACCACATGCAACGAGCTTTAATTCCCTCTACACTATGAAGATCCTTCACTGGACCAACTGAAAAGTTATCCGGTAGAATAATTAAATCTTCCGTTTTTTCATAGTCCGTATCACGAAATGCTGCCTTTAAGCTCCCACCTGGAGAATCACCAAAGACAATGTGTACCGTTTGTGCATTTTTAGTGACTTGCTTTTCCTCTGCCATTTTTATAATAGATTGTTGCATATCACGTACATTTTCTTCACTCACCTTACTATTTAATAACAATAGGACAAGCATCGACTTTGCATCCGCTTCATCTAGCCTTTTTATCGCCTGCTTCAATTGATTTATATTTTCCAAATCCCCCACCCCTTCATACTTACTCTGTACAGTTAGTCAACTATCATATATTTTAATAATTTTTTGGATACTTTTAAGTGTTTCGTAAAAATCCTTATATTTTTCTAAACCAATGTCATTGATAATTTTTTCTTGTATGTCTTGCCAAATCGGCCTTGCTTCATTTAATTTTTCAATACCTTTATCCGTTAGAGAAATAATTTTCGTTCTAGAATCCTGTTTATCTTTCGTAACCGAGACGTAACCACTTTGTTTCAATACATTCACATTACGAGTAACAGTCGTTTGATCAAGTAGCAAAATCTCACCTAATCTGCTGATTGAGACGGCTTTCTGCAGCGCAATATTTGCCAACATTGAGTATTGTGTGACTTTTAACCCCGCCGGTTGAAGCAACTTGTCATAAAGCTGAGTGACAACTCTTGTTTTTCTTCTAAGGTTTGCACACACACAAATTTGTAAATAGTCGATGTCATTAAACTCTGTACTCATTTCACAGATCTCCTTTCAAACCACGTAAGTTCAATATTATCTTAACACTAAACTCATCAATTTAAATAGACAGATAATTATCCATTGACAGATAATAGACCAGTTACTATCATTATATATGTATATACATATATTTTACAAAAATAGAAAATATCCGTTTCCGTTAAACACGATACATGTATATACATACATTGGTTCAGGGGGTGTAATTATGAAGCGTGTTCACTATAGTTGGTTCATCTTAGTCATAACATTTTTCTCCATTATTGTAGCAGGAATCACCATGTCTTCATCTGGCGTCTTTATAGATTCCTTTGAAAATGAATTCGGCTGGGACCGATCTTTTATAGCACTTGCTTTTGCAATTAGTCTTTTTTTATATGGTATCTCCGGTCCCTTTATGGCAGCATTACTCGAGGTCATTGGGTTAAAGAAAATGATGTTGATGGCTATGACAACGTTACTTATAGGGATTACACTAACCCTTGTCATGAGCCAAACATGGCAGTTCATCATCATATGGGGCATAATAATTGGCCTAGGCTCAAGCCTCTTTTTAACCGTTTTAAGTCCATACGTAGCCAATAATTGGTTTGAGAAAAGAAGAGGACTTGCAGTAGGAATACTAACAGCGAGTACAGCGACAGGTCAGCTAGTTCTACTCCCAGTACTTGCGATTATCATTGAAAATTATTCATGGCGTTGGGCAATCGGTTTAATCATGTTCCTAAGTTCCGTCATGTTTATCATTATTTTATTGTTCATGAAAAATAAGCCTAAGGATGTCGGTCTCCTCCCTTATGGACTTGAGAAAGAAGTCGAAGAAAAGAATGACGGTCCACGAAAAAACCCTATACTTATTGCTTTTAATGGTTTATTTGAAGCAGTAAAAGTGAAAGAATTCTGGTTATTGGCTGGTAGTTTCTTTATTTGCGGGCTCTCTACAAGTGGATTGATTGGTACACATTTTGTGTCTTATTGTATTAGTTTTGGCATTCCTTTAGTTACAGCTGCTTCGCTGCTTTCCTTTATGGGTATTTTTAATCTAGTTGGAACAACAATATCCGGTTGGTTGTCCGATCGTTTCGATAATCGATGGTTATTATTTTGGTACTACATGTTACGAGGAACTTCTCTTGTATTACTCCCATACGCATTAATGAATGGCTCCTATACGTTACTCATTATCTTTACGATCTTTTTCGGATTAGATTGGATTGCAACAGTCCCACCAACTATTAGTATTTCTAGACAAATTTTTGGCACGAAAAAAAGTGGCATTATATATGGATGGATTTTTGCATCTCATCAAGCTGGGGCTGCTGTAGCTGCTTTTGGAGGGGGGCTCATCTATAAATATTTCGATACTTACACATGGGCATTTTTCTTGGCTGGCGTTTTCTGTGTAGTGGCAAGCTTATTTGTAATAATCGTCAAAAAGCAGAAAATAAGTGGAACACAACAAGCTTAAAGGTTGTGTTCCACTTTTTTATTTTAGAATATAGAGATTATAGTATGACTCCCGAAAAATTCCCTTTCAATACTTCTTTGTCATGCTGATTTTTACATAAAAAAGAGGTAATAATAGCTGTTCGTTCATCCTGCTTATCGAATTTCTCAACTGTTACTTCGCAAATAATTGTGTCTCCTGTAAATACAGGTCTTAAAAACTCAAAATTCATAGTACGAGCGAGTACATTATGATCGCCGCCTACTTTTGTTGGTAATGTAGCCGTTAGTAATCCCTGAATTATAAGTCTTCCCTGTTCATCAGGGGTGATATGATGTGAGCCCTCATCACACGAAACCTTTGTAAACATTTCAACATCCTCTACTGTGAAAGTTCGTTCAAACTTAATGATATCTCCTACTTTTAACGTCATACCCATCTCCCCTTTGTTTTCATGCTACTGTAAGCTTATCATTTAATAACATCTTTCAAAATGATTTCTTTACAGTTTATTTCAGCAAATAGTTCATCAATATTAGTTATTTCAAAAGGATAAACTACACCTTCAATCTTTTTATGTACGGCAACTTTTGCTAAAGCAGCTGTTACCATTGCCGTTGTATGGTAATCCGAAAAGGTGGATAAGAATAAAGTTCTTATGCTTTCCTTATGATCAATTATTCCTTTTACTTCAACAGTTAAATAGGCATTTTCGTCTTTTTTAGGTTTATGTTTAACGATCTTCGAAAGAAATTTTTTATTATTAAGTTTAAGTATGATTTCAATTATGCCTAGATTTTTAAGCAATGAAATTTGTTTATTGAAAAAGGGTTGATTCCAAGAAGTCCAGTAATTTATTGTTTTCACGTTTAACATTTGGTTTAGGTAACCTTTTTCTGCATGGTCAATTAATCGCACTTCTCTTTCATTGGATGGCTCATTAAAATACATTTTTCTTTTTATCGAAAACCCAGGTAGATTGCTTGTATCATCCTTAACGCGCTGAGAAATGATTTTTAACATGTCCAAAATACCGGATATGCCAGCTTTGGCATTGGTATTCTGTAGCAAGCCAATATTTACTTCATCAATCTGCTGAAAACCAGTAATAGCTTTATGCACCATCAATCCAGATAACCCTGGAAAAAATCCAGACATTACAATAGAACCTACCTTATTTTCTTCAGCATCTTGCTGTAATAATTTTATTTTCCCTATAAATTGAGCAAAGGGTGTGACATCGATACATAGGATTCGGTTATCTATACAGGCTTTTTGAATATATGGCGTATCTTGTTTTAACACAACAACTACTATGTCGACATTTTTGACAACCCTCTTTACATTTTTTTCATTAGTCGCATCTAAACATTCGAATTTAACATCTCTGTTAAGCGATTCTGCAAATCTCTTTCCCCGATCTTCTTTATAATCTGTCACTATTAGGTTTAGTTGCGTATCAAATATTCGAAGCAATTCTATACATACTAATTTACCAAGAACGCCAGAAGCACCTACAACCATTACTTTTTTCTGGATACAACCGTTCTCCATCCTACTTGTCCCTCGCATTCATCAAATATACACATCCAATGATAGCACCACCGATTATATTGCCAATCGTTACAGGTATTAAATTTGCAATCATACCACTAAACGATACGAGCTCGCCATGTGGAATCATCATCGCTAGAGCAAATAACGTCATATTCGCAACGCTATGTTCAAATCCTGAAGTAATGAACGGAAAAACACAGCAAAAAATCATCATTATTTTAGCTGTCTCACTTTTCAATTTATAGCCGCACCATACGCCCAAACAAACAAGTAGATTACATAATATCCCTCGACAGAGCAGCTCCACAAATCCAGCATTCATCTTCACCGTTGCAAGCTTTTCAATATAATTAGCCGTTTCCCCAACTGCAAGACCCGCATAAAAAAATAATATTGCTCCAAACAGTGAGCCGAAAAAGTTTCCAACGTAGCTAAACATCCATATACTTAGCATTTCTACAGGTGACGTCTTTTTTGCTAGTGTACTAACAGTCAGCACCAAATTATCACCGGTAAACAAATTTGCCCCAGCCATCATCACCATACTCAGTGCTACCGCAAATGACAGGCCCTGAACAATTTTCATGCTAGGTATACTCGCAGGATCAAGCAAACCCCCTATCGACACAATGAGTAAAATGCCAAAGCCAATAAACAATCCACCTAAAATGGTTTGTGAGAAATAATTGACAGGCCTTTTCTTCATCATCTGCACTTTCGTTTCTGCCACAGCATTTATCGCAAGTATAGTTTCTTTCATAAAAAATCCATCCCTCTCCATACTTACAAACTTACTTTTCTATTACTAGCATAACTTATTTCAGGCATCCTCAAAATAATATTTTATGAAATTTTTACCTATTCAATTTTTTCATTATTTTTGCACGTTCGGCTTCGAAGTCCATCTCTGGTGGCTCTTCAACCAAAATCGGTTGTGCGTGGCGCTCATGGAACCACTCTGGTACTACTTCTACCCGTCTTACAGGTTTCTTACTCTTTCGCATTTTTAAAAGTAATGAGGTAAAACGTTCTATTAACTTATGGGGACTTAACACTATAGCACGCTCGAATTCATCTTGCTGGGCAAAGCGTATAACAGCTGCTACTTCCTCACAAGTTCGCGATTGCTCTTGCATAAATGTTTGTAATTGTTGTGCCCACAGCATCTTATTCATCATCTTAAAATTTGGATCATTTTTTTGAATTTCCATAATAAACAAGTTAGCTAATGATGTACTTTCCATTAGTAATTGTGACAATGTGCCATCTTCTATATGATATTGTTCCTGATGTTCTTTTCTTTCTTGCAATTCATTTAATGCTTGTTTTGATCCAGCATTCGTTTCAGTGATATTCATCGTTCGTGCCAACATCGTGTCACGGTCGTTTGACGTACTTGTACCTATCCCCTGATACATATCATAGTTGACAACGGTAAACAGTGTTCCGTATTCCGTCTCACTGACGTCTAGCATCCCTGCTCCCACTAGTTTTTTCACTGCACGCATGACTGTACTTTTCGACATTGTCTTCAAACCTCGTCCTTCCTTATACGCCAGATCTTCTGCAAGTTTGCTATATGAACGCACATATTGGCCACGTTTTAACGTTTGTCCCCTTACTTTCATCTCTTGATGGGTCGCCTTTAACATCAACAACGTAAACAACCGAAACACCGTCACATCACACCAAATTTCATTGTCTAGCACTTTCCTATGTAACTTAATCCAACCTCCCATATCCATTCCTCCCCCAAATCTTGTTTTTCACTATATACAAAGAAATAATAGAAAGGGGGACATTGATTTTAAAAAAATTTCACTGCCTCAAATTTGTGTGTAAATATTTTTCAACATAGTGAAATCGGCTGTCCCAAAAGTAAAAAAAAAGCAATTCGATTTCAAGTCGAATTGCTTTTTCGCTATTGTATAAGGTGATAGCGCAAGACTCCTGTTTGAATAGCTTGAGCTGAAGACCGAATAGGATTACAAGTGATGTGAAGGCTGAAACCAGGCCTATAAAAGCGAGCAGATTCGCCTCAATTATTTTTGGGTTATTTCAAACACTTATACAACGAAATCCTATTTAACCATAAACAACATCATCCCTGGCGCACCAGGATCTCGTTCAGCGAATCCAAGTTTTTGATAGAATTGCTGTTTCCCCTTTGCACAGGATAATTGAATCCATTTTATTTCCTGACGTTTACAATGCGAAAGTAAGGCTTCCATCACTTTTGTGCCAATTCCCTGTCGTTTATAATCAGGATGAACCATGACGTCACATATAAACGTTTGATAAATGCCATCCGAAATAATACGTCCATACCCAATTAATGCTGTGCCATCATAGATTGAAATACTGCACCAGCTATTGCAAATCGCTTGATACAGTTGGTCATACGTATATAGCTCTTTCGCATTCCAGCCAGTAGTTTTGTGTAAAGTTTGATACTCATCAAATGAAGGGTTTTTATCGCTTAATTTGTAGTCCATACACCAACCTCCTCAATATCACTTGTATAAATATACATTATAAATTATATTAATTCAATTTAATTTGTATTATTTTACAAATGCACCTTCCTTCTAAATAAATTAGGTTCTTTATTTAGGTACACTGAGCTAAACAGTGCTAATTCTTCGTTGCAATAAAGTTTCTAACATAAAAAATATATGGTAGGCATATCTCTCGGAAATCTTTCTAGTATGGTGCTTGTTTACTCTTTGATTAATTTTCATGGAGATTCACTGTAAGTTCACTCACTAGGGTAGGATTATTCGGACTTATATTAATGATTTTGAATAAAGATTAATAATTTTATTTAATTATTCCAAGAAAGTAGATGCTCTAAAAAGCTACTAGCTTGGATTTTTTTCTTGCAACAATGTTTGCCAAAAAGATTTGTTTATAACTTTAGTACATATTTTATTAAAAAATGGATAATCTAATTTCATCTATATATAGAAAGGCGTGTGGTACTTTTGAAATATAAGTTGGTACGTACCACGAAAGGTGATCAGCTGTATAAAAAGCCCCCTACTGTTGAGGGTGTGTTAGCTGATGAAACGGTTAAAGCTTTAAAAGAGCTTACAAAAGATATTCAGGACGTTGTATTCAAAGATGTCTCTACAAGTGAAGGTAAAGTGACTATTATCAATTCTGCTTCACTTGTAGAAAAGATGACGCTTCAAGAAATCGTATTAGTTCCACTATGTTCTCATATCCATCAAATTCATCAATTATCAGAAACAGTTGATTTAAAGGACTTTAAGGGAGTTGTAGCAAAACTCGCTGGTGGTCATACGCTGATGTATTTTCAAAAAACACATCAATTACTATCTATTGATACTTATAGTGCTCCCACACGCGCGATAACAGATACAGTAACTGAATCAACAGTAATCGGACCACAAGATGCATTTACAGAATCGTTAGAAACTAATATTTCGTTGGTAAGAAGACGGATTCGAAACCCGATGCTAAAAAACGAAGATCGCATATTAGGAACCGACTCTAACTTTAAAATTACCATTATGTATATTGAAGATCTCGTAAATAAGGAAAATTTAGATACGTTGAGAGAACGATTAGATAAGGTTCACTATCCGATATTTACGGATATCTCACAGTTAATGCAAGCTATTGAAGATAATCCTTTATCTCCTTTTCCACAATATTATATGAGTGTTAGACCTGATAGTATTAGTCAGTATCTTATTGATGGAAGAATCATTATTTTTATGGACAATAGCCAAGCAGCAATCGTTTGCCCTACATCATTTTTTGAAATGTTTATTTCAGTTGAAGATTATTACAACCGTTGGACAACAGCGTCCTTACTTCGAATACTTCGGTTTTTTGGCTTTTTCTTAACAATCATGATAACACCTGCTTATATCTCTGCCTTAACGTTTCACCCAGAGCTTCTCCCTTATGAGCTTTTATTGAATTTACAAGAATCGAGAAGTAAAGTACCTTTCCCACCACTTTTTGAAGTTTTGTTTATTGAATTAATCATAGAGGTATTAAGGGAAGCTGGATCGCGGATGCCTACAAAAGTCGGGCAAACGATTGGTATCGTTGGAGGTATTGTAATTGGCACCGCTGCGGTAGAAGCTGGACTAGTTAGTAATATTCTTATTGTGTTAGTTGCCGCCTCCGCGTTACTTTCTTTTCTCCCACCCATTTTTTTAATGGGTAACACTAGTAGATTTATCCGCTATATTTTCATTCTATCTGCAGGTTTGTTTGGGATGTTTGGTCAAATGTTAGCACTCGCTTGGCTATTCGCTCATTTATTACGTTTAAATTCTTTAGGAACGCCATATATGACTCCTTTAATTCCTCGGAAAGCTACGGATTTATTGGATAGTGTTATTCGTTTTCCATTGGAATATATTAAAAATCGAAAGGGAATTTCGAGAGCACAGAAAAAGTAAAATGTTTTACGGAAGTTGGGGTAGTTTTATATGAGTACACACAATAAGAAAATATTGAATCGTTATCATGTTATTTTTTTGGTGCAAAGTGCAATGGTTGGTACTGGAATACTCACGCTACCTCGAGATCTTAGCGCAGTAGGCTATAGTCAAATAATCTTCCCACTTTTATTTGGGTCCATTGCAACCTTAACACTTTGGCCGATGATCTGGCTTAACACTAAGTATCCTAATGAAAATTTATTTCGTATTAATGAACTATTATTGGGGAAAGGGGTAGGGAAAGTTGTCAATTTATTGATAATCCTTCACTTCACTCTGTTAATTTCGGGGGTTATTAATAAATACATGCATCTTATACAAAGTAATGCTCTCCCTGAACAAACTATTACTATACCTATTCTCCTTTTACTTCTATTACTTATTTATATCGTAAATGGCGGGATAAAATCTATTGCAAGATTTTGTATACTAGCCTTCTTTTTAACAATAGGTATTTTTTATTTTACCAATTGGGCCATTGAAAAAGGTGATATACGTCATTTTTTACCTTTATTTAATTTCAATAGTAGTGAATTTTTTGATGCCTTTAAAACAGGCTATCTAACCATTTTAGGCTATGAATTAATCATGTTTTATTTTCCGTATATTAAAGATCAAAAAAAAGCATTTAAACATGCAACAATAGGTATTTGGATAAGTATATGTCTTTGTTATATCACCGTCATAGTGAGCGTTATGTATTTCTCAGAATGGCAATTGAAACATATTGAGTATTCTTTATTAAATGTATTTAAAGCTGGAGAGCTTTCTTTTGTAGAAAGGTTCGATATTCTTGGTGTAACATTATGGGTATTTGTAATATTAACAACCGTTGCAGTCTATTTATGGAGTGCAAAGAAAGGCATGGAATCTTTATTCTCTAAAAAAAAGAAATATTATATATATATTCTTGCTACCATTATTTTCCTAATCGCAATATTGCAATTACCTAATGTATTTCAACAAAAATTATTTACAGGAAATAATTATCTTGCTTATGTGTTAATCATTTGGCCTTTGTTTTTAAATATCGTCTATTTACTTCGAAAAAAGCAGGTGCAGCCATGAACAGAAAATTACTATTAATCACTACTTTATGTTTTATTGCTTTTTTAGCTGGCTGTTCACAAAAGGGAGTAAAGACCCCATTGGAAGACATAGGTTTGGTTGGTATTATGGCATTTGACTACATTGATGAAGGTAGCGTGAAATTAAGTGTTGCAATTCCCCAGTATTCTCCTGATGCACAGGAGGATACTCAAGTTTTCTCCGTTCCTACTGACTTAATTTCTAAAGGGATCGTCGATATAGAAGCTCTTTCAGATAAGAAAATTCTTTTCAACCAATTACGTGTAATTCTTATTAATGAGGAATTTGCAAGAAAAGGAAAAGTACAGAAAGTTTTAGAGTATTTATATAGAAACCCTGAGTCAGGCGATAAAGTACTAATAGCGGTTGTAAAAGGGAATGCGGAGGAACTACTTAATGCTAAATTTCCAGATAAACCAAATATTAATTTTTACTTAAATGATTTATTAGAGCCTACCATCAATACTGCTTTTAATCCAAATACAAATATTCACGATTTTATCTATACTGCTACAAATCCAGTATTTGATCCAATCATGCCTGTCATTGAAATAAAAGAAAAGAATATTGAAATTATAGGCGTTGCTTTATTTAAAAATAAAAACATGTTTGAAACTATACCACCAGACGAAGCACTCATTATACAAGACTTACAACAACAAGATAAACTTGCCCCCCTATCTCTAGAATTACACCAAGGTCATGGTACCGAAAAAATAATGCTCGATTTAGTAAAAAGTAAAGTACACATAGAAAGCAATAAAAATATAAAATCCCCAAAGCTAACAATATCATTGAATGTTAAAGGTACCCTTGTAGAGTATAAAGGAGCAAGATATAATACTCTAAATACTTTGGATAATTTATCTAAACTTGAAAATGATATCAGTAAACAACTGGAGCAAAACATTACCGAATTTCTAGATAAAATTAAGGAACAAAAAATTGACCCCATTGGTTTAAGTGAATATTTCCGAATGTATTACGATGGAAAATGGACGAAAAAAATGACAGCAGATACGATTAGTAAGCTAAAATTCGATTTCAAAGTCGATACGTCCATTATTAGTACAGGAATTTTAAACTAATATGTTATTATGTGCATTATTTAAATGGTGAACAAACAGCCAAAATCTGAACTGCACCTCCAATTGTTAGTTAGTGTGTCTAACAATTGGGGTGCAGTTCACTAATCCCCAAGGAGTCGCCGCCTTCCATTCCATGTGCTTACATAGTTTTTAAGTCAAGAACCTGTTTTGATGTAGAACCTTAGAAACCGCACTTATTTGTGGTACGGTTCATTGTGATATATCTTAGTGCGTTTCTTATTTGCCCCCTACAATTCACTCTAAAGCAACAGCTCTTAATGAACAATCGCCTCATTAGTTTAAATAGGATTATTCACAAACCAAAGCTGATCTTGTCACATTTTTTTAATATTTTTCTGACCTCTCCTAATTGAATTTTTTTTAGGATAATGCTATTTTATAAGAAAGTTATTTTTGACTTTACTAAGTTGCAAATCTGTGATTTTCGTCTTATGTAATTGAACAAGAATAGAAATTAA